>JAGVMN010000011.1 GCA_020053795.1 Bacteroidia bacterium
CATTGAAAACGTTAATACAAGTCATGACTTGTAAAATTAGGTTGAAATATTTCTATGTTGTTATCGTACTCTTGAATTCTTCCATCAGTGTATCACAAATTTATAGTCTCGCCGCCAATGATTTAGAAAATTCACTGAATTACGAATTCGGAAGAATCTCATTGAAAATATTGGATTCTTTGAAAGTCAAGAAGATCAAAGGCTTTATAAATGAGGACCTGACAGATGAAATCAATCGGGATGAAAATGACTTTGTGAAATTCGATTTGACTAAACCCCAGGGATTTGATATTATCTATTCTCAAGAAGGTAACATTGAAGAAGGTGAGCTGAGGTTCAAAATAAAAGCAATATGTCCCTTGTATTTGTCAAGTTGGGATTCATTATTATTAGGTGCTGGGCGATATGCATACATTCCAATTCAAGAAGTTGAAAAAATCTGTACAAGGCATGAGATGGAGTTAATAAAAGCCACCGGAAATCTTCTCTTCAATACCTTTTCAATTTATGTAGAATTTTTAGTAACTACGATACCACTTATATTGACGAGCATCGGAATTTAAGAGAATATCTCATCACCCAGTATTTAGGGGTTGAAGAAGATTTGAGTGAACATCTTTTTGAAATCCTGGCTTCAAATGCTACTTCCTCAAACAAGAGGGTCAGAATCAATTCAAAATATCTTGCCTTTGCCCACCAATCAATCCGAGATCAATTTGCTGAATCTATTCAACCTTGTTCTAACAAGTATTTGTGTTCTTTATATAAAGATACCAATCTCTTGAAACCTTATAAACCAAAGGAAATTGTGAGTTTCATTGTATTTAACGAAGTTTCAAAATCTGATGAAAATGAAATTTTCGATAGCTTAGGAGTGACAAAAGATACAACCTTTATATTTCCGCATACCCAGTTTGACATTTTCTATGATCTAGAAGAAATCACTTTCACCGGCAAGTCTGTCGGCTTTCTATTGAACAGCACAAGATTCTATGTCTCCAAATTATTTATTAAAACTCGTCCTAAGTGGTTTCAAATCTATTGTGAGTTTTGGGATATGAATTAATCCACCCCCTTAAAAAATACACCTCGCCACCTTTGTCAGAACACGATTGACCAGATTCAAGGATTTACAAGATAACTCCTTTTGATTTCTGTTCACTCTGTGTATAGTGTTTATTCTTTGTCAGCAGATTCTTAATCTTGAACATTACCAAATCATAAAAATCCTGTTCAGACACCACCTTTGTCAGAACACGATTGACCAGATTCAAGGATTTACAAGATAAAACGAATTAAATGACGATTGAACTTCGATTTGTTCAACGGCTTTTTAAGAATCAACCCAGCACCTCATAAATCACGACCTCTTTGGTTTTATTTTTCAATTTCACTTCGCCCACTTTTTTGCAGTTGAAAGATTCCTTGATTTTTTTGTAAGTGGCTTCAGTGATAATTATTTGGCCTTCTTTTGCATTGGATTGCAGTCGCTGTGCAATGTTCACGGTATCACCAATGACGGTATAATCCAAACGTCTGAGACTGGCCGATCCAATATTTCCCGAAATCATTTCGCCACTGTTGATTCCAATCGATATTTTTGGCATAAAGGCAACCTGCTTCGATAGGGCGGGTAATTTTTCTATCTCTTTCCTGACTGCCAAACAAGCTTCTATGGCCATGTTTAAATGGGCTTCGGATCGAAAAACCGCCATGATGGCATCTCCGATGAATTTATCAATGTAACCTCCATGAGCAATGATCTCCTTAGCCATCACATCAAAATACTGGTTCAGCAGTGTAACCACAAAATCTGCGGGTTCGCTTTCACTGATGGAGGTAAAACTGCAAATATCTATAAAGGCAACGGTGGCTTCAACAGTCTCATTGGCTACCAGTGAAGATTCAAACTCCCGACTGCCCATAAAATTGAGGACGGTTTCGTCCACGTACATTTTGAGTATGTTATTTTCCTTGATGGCTTTAAGCGTTTCTCTGATTTGAATAATGTGCTTAATGGTTTTATCCATGGTCACCTCAAGGTCTTCAAAATTGATGGGCTTGGTAATGAAATCGAAAGCCCCGCGGTTCATGGCTGTCCGGATATTGTCCATATCGCCATAGGCCGAAACAATGACAGACTTAATCAGTGGGTTCGATTCACTTAGCTTACTGAGTAATGTCAAACCATCCATTTCAGGCATGTTGATATCGCTCAAAACCATATCTATTTCGGGATGCTCCGAAATTTTGGTCAGGGCATCTTTCCCATTCACAGCAAAAATGAACTCATATTGCTGTTCCCTTATCTTCTGACGAAATTTCTGTTTGATAAGGATTTCTAAATCCGCTTCATCGTCAGCTACTAATATTAGTGCCATGGTCTTTTATTTTCAATTTTTCTTTTAACACATTGAAGTCAATTGGTTTGATTAAAAACTCATCTGCTCCAAGAGTTTTTGCCCTGTTATAATTTTCTTCATCACCATAAGCGGTGATCATCATAACAATAGGCGGTGGTTCATGATACTTCTTTTTGATTTGAGCCAGCAATTCCAATCCGTTCATACCCGGCATATTGATATCAGATAATATCAGCACTGCTTCATGACGGTGTTGGTTGAGATAACTCAGGGCTTCTTCGCCAGAGTAGGCAAAAACAAATTCCACCAGTTTTTCTCTAACTTCTTTTCTAAAGCGTTGCTCAAAGAGCACCTTTACATCTATTTCGTCATCTACTACTAAAATTTTCATGTACCATTTACTCTGGCAAAATAATAATAAACCGTGTACCTTCCCCTTCCTTGGTTTCCACATTTAACTCCCCGCCGTGTGCTTTAATGATGTCATAACTGAGGGACAATCCCAACCCGGTTCCCTGTCCTGTCGGCTTGGTGGTAAAGAAAGGTTGAAATATTTTATTAATCAACTTTTTCGGAATCCCTTTTCCATTGTCTCTAACACTGACCTCCACCATTCCATTTATCTTTTTTGTGCTCACAGAAACCGTCGGTTCATAGCCATCGCCCAACTTTTTTTTCTTTTCATCAACCGCATAAAACGCATTGGTTATCAAATTGAGTATAACCCGTCCGATGTCCTGAGGAATCACATTTATTTTCCCAAGAGTTGCATCAAAATCGGTTTTCATCGTTGCATTGAAAGACTTGTCCTTCGCCCTGAGACCATGATAAGCCAGCCTCAAATATTCATCGCTTAACGCATTGAGGTCTGTCGGTTCTTTCACACCGGTACTGCTTCGACTGTGTTGCAACATGCTTTTCACAATGGCGTCGGCCCTTTTGCCGTGATGGGTAATTTTCTCCTGATTTTCCTTAATATCAGTTGCGATTGCCTTTGCTTCATCCATGTTCCCCTTGTCAATCTCCTGTTTCATTTCATCAATAAGTTCCGTATTTACTTCAGAAAAATTGTTTACAAAATTCAGCGGGTTTTTGATTTCATGGGCAATGCCTGCAGCGAGTTGCCCGAGGCTGGCGAGTTTTTCCTGTTGCACCAATTGTTCCTGGGCCGATTTGAGATCGGTAAGAGCGGCCTGTAATTTTTGATATGCATCCGCATTATGCATGGCGATCCCAACATTGGCGGCAATGGTTGTTAACAGCCGTTGATCGTTTTCATTAAAGTTCCTTTCTTCGTTTGTACTTTGAACACTGATAATTCCGATGGCATTTGTTCCAACTATGATGGGGACCCCTAGGAAAGATTCCACTACTTTTCCTCGCCTTTCAGCGTTCAGTAAATCAAATGCCTCTTCTATATTGTGATTGATGAGCATGGGTTCCATGCTCAATATTATTTTTTCCGTCATCCCGTTGCCAAACGGGCAGGATTCCAGGGTATCTCCATAAACGTAAGGAAAATGAATCATATCGGTTTTGCGGTCGTGTAACGCCAGATAAACGATGTCAGCTTTAAAGGTCAACTGCATCTGTTCGCCAATCATTTTGATGAGTGCATTGAATTCGAGTTGTGAAACAAGAGCTCGGCTGATATTATTGACCGTTATCATCTCGGTAGCTCTTTGCTCCGTTTCCCCCAACAGTCGGGTGGTTTCGTTAAAGAGACGGGCGTTTTCCAAGGCTACACTCATGCTATTGACAAAGGTTGTTAAAAGGTTTACATCCGAATCGGAAAAGGCATTTTCATAATCAAGGTTTTGCAAACTAACAACACCGGTAACTTCTTCTCCCGCAATCATAGGAACAAATACAATAGATTTTGCACCCTCACCTAAAAGTATTGTATTGTCATACTTCGATCTTTGGAGACTTACATCCGTATTAATCACCAAATTTTTTGCGGTTTCTATGACATGTTTTCTGAAGCCTTTTGCTTCACGCGGTCCCAACAAAGTGGTATCGCCCTTCTCGTAGGCATAACAATCTTCTATCAGATGCGTCTCTTTATTAAAGGTGACAATATCAATAACCTGAGCCTTAAAAATCTCCCGCATTTTTTCGCCGACAAACCCATAAATACCCTGAATATCCAGCTCTTTGGCCAGCCCCTCCTGAACACTGTTAATGGCTGATAGCTCTGTTGTACGTTGTTCCGTTTCTTTCAACAATCGATTGGTTTCGTCAAAGAGACGGGCATTCTCAAGTGCCACACTCATACTGTTGGCAAAGGTTGTTAGAAGATTCACATCCGAATCGGAAAATGAGTTTTCCTGATCAATGTTTTGTAAGCTTATCACACCTGTTACTTCTTCGCCGGAAATCAATGGAACAAAAACCGCCGACTTAGGTTGCTCGCCAATCATGGTGGTATTATCGTACTCGAGACTTAAAGCATCGTAATCACTGTTAATGACCAATAATTGTCCCGTATTGATAATATGTTTTCTGAAACCTTTCGGTTCCCTCGGCCCTAACAAGGTAGTATCACCCTTTTCATAGGCAAAACAATCTTCAATCAGATTGTTCTTTTTATCATACGATACTATATCTATGACTTGAACCTTAAAAATTTCACGCATCTTATCCCCTACCAGCTCATAAATACCCTGAATATCGGGTTCTTTCGCCAAACCGTCCTGCACACTGTTTATCACGGCTAACTCTGCCTGACGTTGTTCTGTTTCTTTAAGCAGGCGATTGGTTTCGTCAAAAAGCCGGGCGTTTTGCAAAGCCACACTCATGCTATTCGATATGGTTTTGAGCAGGCTTACATCAGAATTGGAAAAAGCATTTTCCTTGTCCAGATTTTGCAAACTGATGACTCCCGTTACTAAATCGCCGGCAATCATCGGTACAAGGACTAAAGATTTGGCAATTTCTCCAACGATCACCTGATTGTCGTATTTTGAAGAAAGCAATTCAACATCTTTATTTATCACCAGTGTTTTTGCGGTCTCAATGACATGTTTCCTGAACCCTTTTGGTTCTCTTGGCCCTATTAAAGTGGTATCACCCTTCTCATAAGCAAAACAATCCGTTATAAGATTATTTGTTTTATCATAAGTAACAATATCTATGACCTGAGCTTTAAAAATCTCCCGCATCTTTTCTCCTACCAATTCATAAATGCTCTGAATATCCAATTCTTTAGCTAATCCTTCCTGCACACTGTTGATGACTGAAAGCTCTGCAGTGCGTTGCTCTGTTTCTTTAAGCAGGCGGTTGGTTTCATCAAAAAGACGGGCATTTTCCAAAGCCACGCTCATACTATTGGAAAGGGTGGTAAGAAGGCTCACTTCCGATTCGGAAAAAGCATTTTCCTCGTCGAGATTCTGCAGGCTGATAACCCCGTTCACGTTTCCGCCGGAAATCATTGGGACAAAAACTACAGACTTCGGCAGTTCACCAATGAGTGTTTTATTGTCATCATATTGGAGACTTATGATATCAAAATTATGGTTGATCACCAACAACTTCCCCGAGTCTAGAATATGTTTCCGGAACCCTTTCGGTTCTCTAGGCCCCAATAAGCTGCGGTCTCCTTTCTCATAAGCATAGCAATCCTGAATCAGATTCGTCGTCTTATTATATGTAACAATGTCGATCACCTGTGCCTTAAAAATGGCCCTCATTTTTTCTCCGACCAATTCATAAATACCATGAATATCCAACTCCTTTGCCAGACCCTCCTGTACACTGTTGATGACAGAAAGTTCCGCTGTGCGTTGTTCCGTTTCTTTCAGCAGGCGGGTGGTTTCTGCAAAGAGACGGGCATTTTCCAAAGCCACGCTCATGCTGTTGGCGAGGGTGGTTAATAGATTTACATCTGAATCGGAAAAAGCATTTTCCTGATCGAGGTTTTGAAGGCTGATGATGCCGTTGATGTTTCCGCCGGAAATCAGTGGAACAAATACGGCCGATTTGGGCAACTCCCCGATAATTACAGTGTGTTCATATTGGAGGCTCAATATCTCGACATCACGGTTGATCACCAATAATTTCCCTGATTCGAGAATATGCTTCCGGAATCCTTTCGGTTCTCTCGGCCCCAATAAACTGCGGTCTCCTTTCTCGTAAGCATAGCAATCCTGTATCAGATTGGTCGTTTTATTATAGGTAACAATATCTATGACCTGTGCCTTAAAAATCTCCCGCATCTTTTCTCCTACCAATTCATAAACGCCCTGAATATCCAACTCTTTTGCCAACCCTTCCTGCACACTGTTGATGACCGAAAGTTCTGCAGTGCGTTGTTCCGTTTCCTTCAAAAGACGGTTGGTTTCGTCAAAAAGTCGGGCATTTTGCAACGCCACACTCATGCTGTTGGACAGAGTTGTCAGTAGATTTACATCAGCATCAGAAAAGGCATTTTCCTGATCGAGGTTTTGTAAGCTGATCACCCCATTTACTTTCCCTCCCGAAATAAGGGGAACAAACAATGCCGACAATGTTTGTTCTCCAATAAGCGTTGTGTTGTCATACTGGAGCTGTAAAATATCCATGTCACGATTGATTACCAGTAATTTCCCTGTATCAATCACATGTTTCCGGAACCCTTTGGGTTCCCGAGGCCCCAGTAAACTTCTATCTCCTTTTTCGTAAGCATAGCAATCTTCGATCAGGTTGGTTGTTTTATTATAAGTAACAATATCTATTACCTGAGCATTAAATATCTCCCGCATCTTTTCCCCCACTAATTCATAAACTCCCTGAATGTCCAATTCTTTTGCCAGACCATCCTGTACGCTGTTGATGACAGAGAGTTCCGCAGTGCGTTGTTCCGTTTCTTTCAGCAGGCGGTTGGTTTGGTCAAAAAGTCGGGCATTTTGCAACGCGACACTCATGCTGTTGGCAAGGGTTGTTAAAAGATTTACATCGGCATCAGAATAGGCATTTTCCTGATCCAGATTTTGTAAGCTGATGATTCCGTTGATATTTCCACCTGAAATAAGTGGAACGAAAACTGCAGATTGAGGTTGTTCCCCGATGAGGGTGGGTTGTTCGTATTGGAGGCTCAATATGTCGGCATCACGGTTAATTACCAATAATTTTCCGGTATCAATAATATGTTTCCGGAACCCTTTCGGTTCACGCGGCCCCAATAGACTGCGGTCTCCTTTTTCATAAGCATAGCAATCTTCTATCAGATTGGTCGCTTTATTATAGGTAACAATGTCTATGACTTGTGCATTGAATATCTCCCGCATCTTTTCTCCAACCAATTCATAAATGCCCTGAATATCCAGTTCTTTTGCCAGACCATCCTGTACACTATTAATCACTGAAAGCTCTGCGGTGCGTTGTTCCGTTTCTTTCAGCAGGCGGTTGGTTTGGTCAAAGAGACGAGCATTTTCTAATGCGACACTCATGCTGTTGGCAAGTGTGGTTAAGAGGTTAACATCTGAATCGGAAAAAGCATTTTCCTGATCCAGATTCTGTAAACTGATTACACCGCTCATGTTTCCACCTGAAATTAACGGAACAAAAACTGCAGATTTGGTTTGTTGTCCAATGAGAATGGTATTATCATATTGAAGACTTAATATTTCAGCATCACGGTTTATCACCAATAATTTCCCTGTCTCTATTACGTGTTTGCGAAATCCCTTGGGTTCTCTGGGTCCGAGTAAACTGCGATCTCCGTTTTCAAATGAATAAAGATCCTCTATCGTATTGGAATCCTTGTTATAAGTTACAATATCGATCACCTGAGCATTGAAAATCTCCCGAATCTTTTCACCCACCAGTTCATAAATGCCATTCATGTCCATTTTGGCAGCGAGGCTTGCCTGCACGCTGTTTATTACGGCCAGTTCAGCATCTCGTTGTTCAAGTTTCAGGATAACTTCTTCAAGCGTAGCCTTGTCTTTTTTACCAGATATCATACAACGGATTTAATACGGTATTAATTGAAAAGTACAAACTAAACCAAAAAAAGCATTAATTGAAATTCTTTGCTTTTATTTTCAGGTCAATCCCTTGCGTGAATAATTAAAAAATATACCTCGCCACCACCTTTGTCAGAACACGATTGACCAGATTCAAGGATTTACAAGATAACACATAAAACATCCTGCTCCGAAGTCTTTTACCGTTATTCTCATTTGGTAAAGATATAATCATGACAATCATTAAATCTTTAAAATCGTGTTCAGACAATCCATAAAAATCGTGTTCAGACCCCCTAAAAAATATACCTCGCCACCACCCTGCCGATATGGATGGGTTTGGTTAAAGGAGATTTGCGGCCATCGTATTGGACTGACAACTGCACCTTTTCGCCGAGGCGGCGTTCTCCACTCAGGTTCCATTTGAGATTGTTGCCGGGCAACAGACCTTGTAGTAAGTCATACGCAAGCGTTGTCCCCGGACTGGCATTGTAGGAAATCTTAACCATTGACATGGCTGCCGACAAAACACCTTTTTCTGCACTCAGCCATTTGCCCTCTATTCCGGCTTCGTCATATTGCATTTTCTCTCCGCCCAGGGCCTTTTTGTTTCGGGCCTTCATGGTTTTGTAAAAAAGGGTCAACCGCAGGCGGTTGTCGTATTGGTATTGAATTTTTGGCTCTGTTTGCCAGAAATGATAATCATAACTTCTGCTGCCGAAATACTGGGAAGTGTAAAGCCTGTCGCCCCATTTGGTTTCATTTTGAAGGGTAAAAGCCCGGGAAACATTCCATCTGGCCCTGAACTGATTTTCCCTTCTCTGTCGCCATTCGAAGCCATTCACCAAAAGAAGTTTGTTGGAGAAAGAAAGCCGGTTGTAGTCGAAACCATAAACCGGATCGGCCCGATTGAAAAACCAGGTACTACGAAGGCTACCCGTAGTGCTGATCACCGAAGTATCTTCCAGACTCTTGTCAAATGGATTCAGGGATTTTGCGGAAAGGGTTTCACGGGTTTTGCGATCCAGATTCAAAGCATTGACAGACGAAAAGCGGTTGAGCCAATGAGGTTTTTTGCCTTTGACCTGTTTCATAAAACGCCCGGGTTCGAGTTTGATGGTTTGGTTGAATTGCCCTGAAACTGTTTGAATGAATCCCTGAACAGGGATAAATACTCTGATATAACTGGCCCTGTTTCGGTCGAGCTCTGAGGCGGTTTCAAATTCATTGAGCGTTTGCAAACCATTGCTGTCGTAGTCGTTCCAAACGTAAACGCCATTTCCCGGTTGAACCTGCAGGTAAGAAAATTCCCGTCTTTGTTCCTGAGCGGTTCCGGCCTGCCAATAGCTTTGCCATACAATTCCCTTATTGAATAATGAGAACAAGGCATCCAGCCTGACTTGCAAAGTGTTTTCCGGTTTCAATACCGAATCCTGAAACTCGAGATTTCTAATCGTGGTAGTCAGAGCGAAGGCCGCCTGATCATTGGGATTCCAGTTGCCATTGAAGCTGGCAGTTGTGGCTTTGGTGAACGGTTTTAAACCGCCATCCCGGATTTGCTTATCATCCCGTTGGTTTGCATCAAGAAGAAAGTTCAAACCTTTTTTCCCTGTTTTTCCAATAAAAAAACCTTTTTGCAAAAAGCTGTAGCTGCCGTTCAGCCTATCTCCCCCTTGATTGTTAAACACACTTTGTTCTAACCGCGAATAAGCCCCGGGCTTCCAGGTTCCAAAGGGAAATGAGATTCCGGGATCCATTCTGAAATAAGCGTTTTCCGAAGTGTCGCGTCGGCTTTTCAGAAATTCAGGACTCATGGTGAATTCAATATGTTTGCCCCGGTAAAACACTTCAAGATTGTGATACATTCCATCGGTAACATTTTTCATTTCATACAAAGACAGGCGATATTTCAGTCCTGCCTTTTTTTTGTAGAACGCCCCCAACCATAAGTCGCCAATCTTTTCTTCACCAAACTTTCTGGCGTTATCGGCATCCGGATTTTGAAGTGTTCGGTTCCAACGTCGGTCAAACTCCACATCGCGGTATCGTTCAACATATCTGAAACGACTGTCCACCCATTCAAACGAACCTTTGTGGGAGTAATTCCAATATCGGATACTGTCTTGCTTCGTCTTTCCTTCCCAACCCAGCTTTAACCCCAATCCATTGTCGTCCCTGCTGTCTTTCGTTGAAAAGGTATTTAAATCCTGATGACTGAAAGCCAGTTCGGAAGTCACCCTCAGTTTTTCGGAAAAAGTGTAAGCCACACCTGCATTAAACATGCTTAAACTTCTGGCGGGAATCAGAATATCCACCGGGTCATAGTCGCCCTGAGGAATACCGCCGACCGGCTCTACCCATTTATAAACCCTTCCATTGGCACCGCTTTGTTTTTGTCTGTAGTTTCCTTTGCCGGAACCAAGATAGCTGAAAGTGACTTCGAAAAATACCGAATCTTCTTCTGCAGAAAGAGCCTGTTCATAATAAACGCCATAAATGATATGGTTTTTGCGGAGATACAAAATCCGGTCTGAAAGCAGGCCGCCGTATGCTTTCACCTTGGGCATGGTGGCCTGTGTAACATCTCCGGCATTCGCCAAAACCTCTCGGGCAGAAAAGCCGCTGATAGAATCATAGCCATCCAAAGATTGTTGAAAAGGCTTATTTTTATTGTCGGCTTCGTTGTATATATTCAGAAAGATATGGGCCTTTTTCCGCTGCCAGTTGTTGTTGGCATGGGCAACAGTCCGGGCATAGTTCCGATCGCTGTATTGAAACTCCGCTACAATACGGCTGTATCTTGTGATCACCACACGCGGCATAAAAGTCAGCTCGCCACTATTGTAATCAATTACGTAATCATTTTGCTCTCCACGATTCAGCTTTTCCCCGTCCAGATAAATCACTTCCGTCCCTGCTATGATGATGATAAATATTTCACCGTTGGTACCTTTTAAACGATAAGGTCCGCGGTTTCCCTCCAATCCGTCCATCACATTTCTGGAAAAACGACCTCGAGCCAAAGCCAGTTCAGCATTGACGTTATAAGTAGATTTACCAAAGGCTTGTTCATGCCCAAACTGCAGTCCCCTCGATTTTTTGTAGAACTTCATGAAATAGCCCGGTTCCTGACTTTTCATCTCGAAATCGCCCAAAACTATTGAAGACTTCTTCTTTGTCAACTTGATAAATACCTTGTCAAAGTCCTGCAATTGCTGCGTATTGCCTTCCGGTTGTATAGGGTTGTTTTCGTCAGAAATGGCTGCCAATACTTCCACATCATTGGCCAGTTTTCCACTGATTCTGAGATTGAGGTTAGAATTGACCACAACATCCTGCTGATTCCCGAAGCCAATTCCCCGTGAGAGATTTCCCAAGGTGCTGAGGCCGTCTTTTGGTAATTCTGAATTGATGCTTTTAGAAGGCGTATAAGCGGGGGTTCCTTCCCTGAATAAATTGTCTTTGATGGCGGGGTCTTTATGTCTGACCGTGATTTCAAGATTCAATGACAAGCTTCGGAAGGTTACAAAAAGCGTATCCGGTCTCTGACCATCCATCCAGTAAATTTTTCCGGAACTGTATTGAACGCCATAATTCAAGTCTTCTTGAAAACCAATAATGGAAACACTGCCTCGGATGAGCGGCAAACTATCCAACTGAAGGGTATCCGCACCAACCCATATTTTTTGTTTTTGGGGCAGACTTTGTGCCGGGGCCCAAGAGCTGCCAAAAAGAAAAAGAAACAATATGAGGGTTTTATTGACCAAAGATTGCAGGCTTCATTCTTCGAAATTAAACCCAAAAAGAGCCTGATAAAAATTTTAGGGGGAAGTACAATAGACAGATGTCAATTTATTGGGGCATTCTTTATCTTAACAAGATCAACAATCTAACTTAAAATGACACCCCTTACTCCGTGTACACACGGATGGCGTATCCGTGCCTACACGGATGTAAAATCAGTGTATACACGGATAGTAATTAGTTTTTTTCGTAATAGGTTTGTAGTGATTTTAACCAAACAGATTTTGTTTGTTTATTTTTGAATTATGAAAAAAGCAAACCCTACATACTTTATAATAATGTGTTGCCTTTTTCTGGCATTTACCGCTTCCAACTGCAAAGACAAACCTGAGAACAGATATGACCATGTGCGTCAGGAACTGAAAGATTGGGGTGTTTTCAAAGTAGGAACTTGGTGGGTGTATGAAGAAGAAATATTAAAAATAAGAGATAGTGTTTATATTTATCGAGAGGAAATAAATGCAAATTCAAAAGTAGATCGGCCAAATCAATTCTCGGAAGAAATAGGATCATACTTGATTTCGACTAATATAGGAGATACCATGTTTTTTAGGGTGATTACCCAAAGTACAGGCGTTAAATTACAAACACTCCGCGATTATCCTGAATACCAATCTGCATGTTACCTTGTTGTTCCACCCCCTGTTAGGGGTGGTTGGAGTCGCATAGGTCCACCCGAACAGATTACAATTTATGACACCATATATGCTGTGTACAAATTGGGTACGCTTGGGTTTAGCAATGTCGTAAGGGCCAATGATAACATGAACCTCGCGTTTGATGGAACCCCTACTTTAATTTATACGGCAAAAAACATAGGAATAGTCCGAAAAGAATTTCCCGAATTTAACCAGGTTTGGAACCTTGTTGCTTATAGCATCGTACAATAAAAAAAGGTAACTATTATGAAAACAATTTGCAAATCACTCATTCTATTGATTATTGTAACTTTTGCACACAAAATGAGTAATGCTCAAAGTGTCCAAAGGCATAATGCAGGCATGTGGCACATTGAAGTGCAAAGTATGGAAAGACAGCTGGAAATGGGTGACACAGCAAAGGTGCTATTCAAAATAAGATTTTTAGACACCTTCTCTTGGCACTATTCGCTTAATATGAATCGACAGTTATATTCTTACGATTATGATTTGGAGGGAGATTCCAATTATATGGCTTCGGATTGGTGGGCTGGCGGAGCCTCTCTGTTGGTTGACACAGGCATATACTATCCTGGTGACAGTATAGTGGATAGCCTTAGCTTTTATTACAACTCTGAAAACCTACCCTTTTCTTACCGGACACTGTTAATAGAAACAATAAACGATAGCATACAGAAGACCAGTCAGACGAAATTTATAGTTTATTTCACACCATACAATACCATCGAAGTTTGGAAATATGACGATTTCCTCGATCTGAAACGCGAATGGGACAGCCCGGAAGATGGGCTACTGGCCGACTTGCGGGAATATATTTTGCCCGATGTTGGTGTTTTTCACCAACATCCGCACCCGAACAAAAATGACCCCTTATCGTGATAGTAAGATTTGGTGGTTGGAGAAAAACTCCAACCACAAGCAAAACATTCACTCAAAATATCATGCACTTTTGTTTTTTGATAGAATAAGCTACTTTTACTCGGTCATAACCTGAATTGTTTTTGAGAGAAGTTTTCTCAGACGAATAATTTACCAGTACTTGATTTATAAGACCCAAACATAGTTGAATTAGAAATAACAATTAATATCCTTAAAGAATATGGCAACATTTTACTACGACAGCTATTCAAGTGACCACATTAACTCCCAATGGATCAAGCACCTTCAATCGAATGCTTACATTAGAGATATTGACGGCATCGTAACAAAGAATCGAAAGGAATTGGAATCAACCATTCGAAACGCATCTGCTGAACAAGCCAAAGCAATTAATCAGGTATGCGGAAGATTGGATGACGGCTTTGCTGAGATTAGCAACCATCTTAAAGAAATTAACTGCAATGTTTCTGAATTACGAGGCGAAATAAATGCGATGGCTGCAATGCTTGACTGGAAATTATCGCTTCTAATTGAAGAACAGAGATTAACAAACGAACTCCTTGGTAATATTGCTCAAATCTTACGAATTCCCGACAGCCAAAAACAAAGGGTTTATCATATAGAACAAGGCTTGAAGTATTTAAAGAATGCAATTCTTGAAGAAGACGTCGAAAGTGATTTTTATTCTGATGCTTTTGAAGGCTTTTCACAAGCAGAGAAAATTGAACGAAAAGATTACATAACATTAAATAGAATTGGTCAAATCTATCTCTATTCTAAAACCTTTTTGAATATCCCTCTTGCAGAAGAATATTTTCTAAAATCAGCCAGAGAAGCGTTCGCAGAATTCAATGCAGGCGGCACTACTGCTTCAAATTACCTGTCCCCTAACATTCAGGAATCTAAAAATCATCGGAATCCATTTAAAGCAGCAACCGCCGAAGCTTACCTATATGCGAGCAGATGTTGTTACCTTCAACGAAAACGAGAAAAAGCGGCAGAATTAGCTGGTAAGGCATTTAGCTTAATTCCAGAATTTACTGAGGCTGGGTTTGAACAAGCAAAGTATTTGGCTGCAAATAATAAAGATTCTGAGGCCGCTCAAATTCTCTCCATTGTAATTTCAAAAGATAGGTTTTTCTCCATTAAGGCCGTCAACGATCAAGATTTGATAAAAAACCCTTCAATTCTGAAACTACTAGAAACCTTGCAAAAATCAACAATCACAAAAGCAAAACAAGGCTTAAAACAATGTGTGGATCAAATGAGACCTAACTCACAAGCGAAAGAAATCATTGGTGAAATAGGGGATAATATTTCGAAAAATAGTTATATTTCAGGAATGAAGGCCCTCGATCTTCTGAATGCAAAATACTCCTTTAAATACTGTACATATAGCCATGGTTCTGAAACCATCTATAGGACTTACGTGAATCCTTCTCAAAGCATAATTTCATTCCTTGAAAAAGAGAATGCTTCTCCTGAGCAATACAAAAGAGCCTTAAAAGAATATATGAGCCAGGCTTCAGAAACAAATGCAATTACTTTTGGTCTTGGGGGTGGTGCATTAGGGTTTATTATTGGACTCTTCAAAGGTTGTACTGTTAAGGAATTCTCAATGGATTGGGGCACTTTTTTCATTTCAATAATAATTTGCGGAGGTTTAGGGGCATTAATAGGGTTTTTAATCGGACAAGCAAGCGAACCTGGTTTAACGGATCAAAATAGACCCAAGAGTTATTAATTCAGGATGCTTTATTAATTCAAAAGTTGGTTGAATTATATTCTCGAAAAAGATTATCGCGTCTGCTCCTTCAAAATGACTAGGCAAAAATAATTGAAGAAACTTTATAAGACAGCGAAATATAAAAAGCACTTACACAAACGTCAGCTTGACGAACTCAAGAAAAGACGTAAGGCAAAGGACTGGCTTCGGAGAAAGGGGAAAAATGAACAAGGGAAAACACAAAGTTTTATAAAATGGAGGAAAGAAGTACAGAGTAGTTTTGAAATTGAAGCACCAAGAAATTTCTCACTTTCTCAAAATATAAATGAAGTATTGAGTTTTATTACACAGTTGAAGGATGCGTCAAAGAGGGAAAGGAAAATTTTCATAAAGTTAAAGGATGTTGAGATCATTACCCATGGTGCTATAGCTATGTTGTTATCTGTAATTGGTGAGCTTGATGAACGAAAGATAAAAGTATCTGGCGATTACCCAAAGGTCAAACATGTAAGGAAGGTACTTGACCAGTCTGGTTTTTTTAATCATGTCAAAGGCCTAATTGAAGAAGAGAATAAAACAACTGTTAATACAATTCTTACAAAAGGTAAGGAAGTGGTTGAATCGGAAGAAACTGCCCCCCTAGTAACAGCCTCAATGAAAACTATTCATGGGCAACCGTATAGAAACCAACCTTTACAAGGACTACTTGTGGAACTAATGGCCAACACAGTAAATCATGCATTTCCAAAAGCCAAAAATCGAAGGTGGTGGTTATCTGTCAATCATGATGAGTTGAACAACAAAGTTTCCTTTGCCTTCGTAGATAACGGTGCTGGAATAATAAACACCCTTTACCTAAAATTCAAACAAAAAATTGAGCACCTTTTTTTCAGCGACAATGCAGAGTTGTTAAATTCAGCATTTATCGGGAAAATCGGTTCACGAACAAGGCTTGGAAACAGAGGTCGAGGATTACCTTCAGTATATAATAAGTATTCAAAAAAGCACATTACAAGACTATCGGTAATTACTAATGATGTATTTTTGAGTTTCGATGATAACAAAAGAACCAAATTAAGAAACAACTTTGACGGAACCTATTACTATTGGGAAGTAGATATAAATTGCACATCATGGAAGAATATATAAAAATAGCAACTGAGTTTTCTGCAACTCCCGGAGCACGTTACATCTCAGACGGCAAGCACTCAGGACAAGAGTTTTATGAAACCCTATTAAAAGATCGGTATGAAACGGCAATGAAAAATGGACGCAAATTAACTGTTGACTTAGACGGGACTCATGGCTATGCAACTTCGTTTCTTGACGAGGCATTTGGACGACTTTCAAAAGATTTCGGAGCGGTTAATGTTTTCAATAATATCTTCTTTGTTTCCAACGAAGAACCCTATCTGATTGATGAAATTAAGGACTATATCAATGAAGCTAACAACATTAATTAAATACAGTGTAACATTTTTCTTTGGTGGTATCATTGGATTTGTTTCCGTCAGTTGGAAGTATTTTGATTTTGACAGTAAAATTGGTGTTGTTGATATAGTAAACCTTGCAGTGACGGCAAGCCTAGGTTATTATATAGCGTCTTCTTTACAGAAGAAACTTGGGTCCAACAGAGTTGAAAAAGACTTGCTAATTGATGAAATAAAAAAAATAAAAATTGACATTGACAGAATAAACGCCTTCGTTGAAAACAAACAAGTTCCATTTGATGAAACAGTAAATATTTTCAAAAATATTTCTGGAAATATTTCTTCTGTAATTGAACTTTCTAAAACATGTAAAATTAAGGTGGATTGCGGTTTACCCTCACTTCAATCAAAAACTAAAGAAATTAAGAAGCTTGTTACAGGTTCAAATTCTCAAAATGGTCAATTCATTATAACAAATGGCCATAGAGGTCATATATTGAGATTGCATCGACTTGTAAAAAGCCAAATTTTTGAGTCAATAATAGCAATAAATCGCCACGATCATGAGTAACAGAAACAAATTCCATTTATTCTATATTTCAAACAATCGACCCATTTCAACCCTTCTCCTCCTTCTTCCCAAACATATTTCCAATGCCCTTTTGCAATTTGTTCACCGTTTCAACGCTCTTGGTGATCAGATCGGAGTTCACGTCGCTGTATTCGTCATACTTGTTTTCGGCAGATTTCACCGAAGGGTAAATCAGTAAAACATTATTGCTCGCTAATAATACATCCGTTTTCTTCAGGATTTGCTCCCATTTGCTCTGATGGGAAACAGACCCTTTGCGGGTAGAGATGATGACAATCAAATCTTCAGGTACAAAACTTTTCACCGCCTCATCGAAATCATCAGGACCGGCAAAGTCAACAAAATTTCCTTTCAATTTGCCCTTTCCGGCATTCAATTTTGTGATCGCGTTCTTTGTTTTTTCGTTGCAATAAAACTGAACCTTCTGACTCAACTCACCGGACAGTAGCTGAATTTTGTTCAACCAATAGTCAAAGCCAATTTCCAACTCGGCCAGTGGCGGACAAAACACTTTGATGCCCCTGCTCGTATTCAGCGGTCTTTTAAGATTGCAAAGTATGATGGCCTTATCAGTGGTGTTGATGATGGTCTCCGTTTTCTGCCCGAATATCTTGTCTAAAAAAGATTCTGTTTCAATCCAACCCATGATGATGGTGCCGGCCAACACTTCCTTTGCCGTACGAACAATGCCGTTAGAAACATTGAAATCAATAGCTACCTGAGGACTGATGCGGGTTTCTGTGGCTGCTGCATAACGAACAAAATCATCCATCCTTCGTTTGGCAACCCTTAAATTCATTTCCGCCTTGTCGTCATTGTTCACCACAGTTACAACATTTACGGGTGAAGGTGTTTTCTTATCGCGGATGAGAATGGTCAGATCGAGTAAGGCCTCGAGGCTGTTATAATCTGTCACGGGTATCAAAATGCTTTCTTTCTGCACAGGCAACCTCAATTCTTCCCTGTCCTTTTGATCTCCGGCCTCAACCATTTTTTTGGCTGCATTTTCTGTTGCAAAAGAGGCCACAACACAGGTAATAAGAATGAGAATAATGGTTCCGTTTAAAATGTTCTCGTCAATGATATGGGCTTTATAGCCCACCAATATTACAGCCAGTGTTGCGGCAGCATGGGCAGTACTCAATCCAAAAATAAGTTGACGCTGAGTAGTTGTATAGCGAAACAGTTTCTGTGTAACAAATGCAGCCAGCCATTTTCCAAAGAGGGCTGCAACAGAAAGAACCAAAGCAACAATGATGGCTGTCGGGCCTTTAAGCAACACGGACATATCTACCACCATCCCGACACTGATCAGAAAAAACGGAATAAAAATCGCGTTGCCCACAAACTCCAACCGGTTCATCAAAGCCGACGAATGCGGAATACTGCGATTGAGAGCCAACCCAGCCACAAATGCCCCGATGATAGGTTCGACACCTGCAACCTCCGCCAGAAACGCCGCCAGAAAAACCAGCGAAAGAACAAACACGTAATGAGACGTTTTATCACCGGCCAGTCGGGTGAAAAACCAACGAGCCACGCGTGGCATAACAAAAAACATGATGAAAGAAAAAATGGCTAATGACACGCCGAGCCTGATCCAGAATTGATTGTTCAAACCCCCGGAGTCGGCCCCGATGATAACCGCCAAAATTAAAAGAACAGCGGTGTCTGTGAGAATGGTTCCTCCAACGGCAATGGCAACGGCCTGATTTTTTGTGATGCCAAACTTGTTGACAATCGGGTAAGCAACCAATGTATGTGTCGCAAACATGCTGGCGGTCAAAAGACTTGCAGTAAAATCATATCCCAGCAAATAATGACAAGTAGGAAATCCAATGAGTAAAGGAATGGCAAAAGTGAAGAACCCAAATCCAATGCTTTTGTACCGATTCTTCCTGAATTCATTCATGTCCAGCTCGATACCCGCGATGAACATGATGTACAGCAAGCCTATGGTTGAAAAAAGGTCAACCGCAGCGTTCTTAGCCAAAAGGTTTAACCCGTGCGGACCAATGATGACCCCGGAAATAATCAGCCCTATGATGCCCGGAATCTTAAGACGCCGGAGGACAATGGGTGACAACAGAATGATGAACAAAATTAGGGAAAAAATCAGAACAGGATTCTTGAGTGGAAGTTCCAGTTGCTGATATAGTTGCTTTATAAAGTCAATGTCTATCAATGCAGTCCTTTTCGATTATACCCAACCGTGCAAATTACGCTTATAAATCTTTGCTTTGCTAATAGATACCGCCCGGAATTCAGCTATGGCGAAAATCTTTAGGATTGCTTTTCCTGAATGGCTTATTTCCGCTTCACGAGATAATAATTCCAACCAAACAAAAGCAACAAGGCAACGGCTTCGCAGTAAAGAAGAATTGGTTTCCACCTTGGATAGACCGGCTTCATAGTCGGAACGCAACCTTTGATCAACTCAAAATTGTCAGCATACTCCTCCTGCCATGCCAGTGACATTTGCTGCTTGTAAAGTTTCAGTCCTTCTTCATACACATTAGCAGGGTCAATGGGCTCTCCGTAAACGAAACCTCCGGCATTACGAGGTTGCAGATTCAGGGTTAGCAATCGTTTCATGCTGTCCATTTCCTCTAAATCGCGTTGAATTTTCACTTTCATATCAGCTACTTCGGCTCTCCTCAACCGCTCTATTTTGCGGTAGTGTTCGTTCCCTCTGATATAGTTCATCACCCTATCCTGAAGCGTGTCAAACATCCTGACATCTGAACTCATTAATACTATTTCGGCAATGTCTATGGTGTCGGCAGATTTATTTCCGACTCGAATGGGTTGCAGAGCAATTTGATGCACTTTGTAAGTTTGCTCTTTCGATATTTTGAGTTCACGGGCCAGGGCATCAAAATCCAGGTCAGTAATAATTCGCTCCAGATCGTAAAAAAGATTGACGTAAAAAAGATCAGCCTTGTTGTGTGGCCTGATGATAAAGGATGCCATGTAAATCTTGGGTTGTGTACTTTTGATAACAAAGGCAACACCAGCCGCAAAAAGTACCCCGGCAACAAGCAGTTTCGGACTATTAAGCAATAATCGAACGGGATACAGCAGTTTATAACATCCCCTGGCAGCCAGATGGTATAGCTTTTTGACCAGCAGTTCTACGTCAAATTCGTCATCTGCTAATTTTTCATCATTTCGGAGTGCCATAGAATTTTTTGGTCACGAATGTATTTAAAAATTCAAGTTTAAGGGAATCTTCTTAAAATTTTAAGCTGAAATTATTTTCTCTGATAATATGCGAACTAAATTGCCCCACGTTTATCAAAACAATATCCTGATTTTGCTCAAGACAAAAAACAACAAAGCCAATTTGAGGGGTTCGATTGTGAAAATCAAAGAATTAATTCAGTTGCCACAGGCCCGGCAACTTTTTAAAAATACTTCATGGAGTTTGATAGACGCCACGATTTATCCCCTGCTGATGATAGTGGCTACCCCCATTTTCATACACCATTTAGGACCTGAATACTATGGTGTCTGGATGTTGGTGAACGTGCTTATACAGGGAATGCAGCTTTTCAATTTTGGTTTAGGTGATACTACCATCCGAAAAGTTTCCATGTTTCAGGCCCGAAGCGATTACGAGAATTGCAACAAAGCCATCAACTCAAATATTTCGCTCGGAGTAGTTTTGTTATTTGTTTGCTTTATACTTGGCCTTGTCGTTTCATTGACCCCGATACTCCGCCTTTTTCATGTCAGTGCATCTGAAAACAATATTGGAGTACAACTCATTATCCTCGGATCGGCCACCGCAGGAATGAAATTCATTGAGCTCGTTTTTTTGGGAGCGTTGAAGGGTTTAGAGAGATTTGATCTGGCGGCCAAGCTCTCTTTGTTATCAAGAGGATCGGTAGTATTGATTGCCGTGTTGTTGGTCATATACAACTACGGGCTCAGAGAAATTTTCATGGCCACCGTGCTGATAAATTTCATTAACCTATTGGTCCAGTGGTTGGTTTTATCTATTTTTCACAAAGGTTTTTGGGTTCATTGGGTGAACCCTTTCAGGTTAATAAAAACAACTGAACACAGGTATAATCTTTGGTACTGGTTACAATCAGTGGTAGGCATGTGTGGTTTTTTATTCGATAAACTACTGTTGTCTTATCTCACCGATTTAAAAACTCTGGCGTACTACTCGGTTGCGGCAATGATTGGAACCCAAATACATAATGTTTTAACATCGTTTGGCATCATTGTCTTCCCAAAGGTTAGTGCCCGTTTGGAGCGAAAACAGGATTTCATGCCGATTTATAAATGGTCGAGATTTGCCATCGCAGCCTTAGGCTGGGGTGCTGTTTTATTTCTCTTTCTAACTTCTGACTGGCTGATGGCATGGTGGCTCGGAACTGAAACTTATTTGTTTTCAAAACCATATATCATGTTATTTCTGGCTTATGAGTCGGTACTGATAATTGCTATAGTTCCCTATCAAATAATCAACGGAAGCGAGCAACTGCGGTACAACACCTGGTTCGAAATCATGCACCGATCCATACAGGCATTTTTAATAATAACTCTGGGAAAAATGTTCGGTGGTCAGGGAATCATCTGGGGGCTTATCGGGGGATCTTCCATTGCCCTGCCATATCAATACTTTATTCTGCATAAAAAGGTACTGAAAACCATATCTTATAAATGGCCCACTATGTTCCTTGCTCCTGCGTTTCTTGTGCTGTTTGTTTTGTCCAAAGAACCGGTTTATCATCTGTTTGGTATTGTTGGTTTCTTGTTAACGTTTCTTTGGTATTACGCCAAACCTGTAGTAAAACTTTTAAAAATCCGTTTGAAGCAGAATGGCTGAGAAATTTGGTTTCAAAATAAGCCGATACAGCATGATTACCCATCTGTATTTCTTTTTCAACAGCCTGTTTCTGCCTTTGGGTTTGCTTTATACACATCTGTTGACTCCCTGGTTTTATTATAAACTTTGGCAGAAAACAAAAATGCCGGTTATGCCTCGTTTCCTGATCGCACTTTTTTTGTTTGACCTAGTACATTTATACAATGGAGTAGAGCTAAAATCTTTTGTTGTTTCCAACCTGCTTTTCATTAGTTCTTATATCTTTGTTCTGGCTTGCTCTGATTTTATCCGCAGTCATCACAATTTAGAATTAAGGTTCAAAGAGTTGTTGATCTCTAACTTTATTTTTACGCTGATCGCACTTGTGGTTTTGTTAACCCCATGGAGGGAATCTCTATGGTATGTGCAGAAAATAACAAACAACACCCCCAAAATTCCTCGTCTGGCTTTACTTACTTATGAAGCGTCTTACTATTCAACGCTTCTTATTCCAATTGTTTTTTATTATTTGACCAAGTTGTTTATGGCTCAAAACAAAATGCCCTCCATTTCTATTCTAATAATGGCTGTCTTTCCGCTGCTCATTTCATTGTCTTTTGGCGTTATTGGTGCCTCTTTGGTTGCAATTGCTGCCATCTTTATACTTCATTGGGGAAAAATATTTTATAAGAAATATGTCTTTCACTCTATAATTTTTCTTCTCGGCTTTGCATTCATTACAGTCTTTCTTCTTTATGTTTTTCACCCAGAAAATCTCATTTTTCTAAGAATTAGAAATATACTTGATGGCATAGACACTTCGGCCAAAGGACGGACTTCTGATTCTTATACACTGGCATACAAGGTGGCTTCCGAAAGAAGTATTTGGTTTGGAACCGGCCTTGGTCAGATTAAAACCCTGGCTCCGGCCATTGTCGCAAAACACCTCAATTACTGGGGTGTTTTGGAAACTGTCAGAATACCAAATACCATAGCCGAAACCTTTGCTACATTCGGAATTTTAGGGCTGATTATAAGATTTACTGCCATTTTCTATTTCTTCATTAAGACAAAAGTGCTGAGTAATTATTACCAAACTGTCTTATTCGTCTTCGTTTTTATCTATCAATTTACTGGCAGTTTTCTTGTTAATGTGACGGAATTCGTAATATGGATTTTAGCCTTTAGCCCTGTTTTTCCTCATTTTAATGTCAAAGCCGGGCAATAATAAACTGACGAATTTCAGCAACATGGACCAATTTTTTGCAATTCGAATTTCAGAGGACCAATTGTCCTTAATTTTGTTTTTGAGATTTAATTTATGAAAGTACTTTTCATTTCACGTTCCACTTTGTTTTCGGTTCGCGGGGGCGATACCATACAGATGGAAATGACTGCTTCCGAATTGAAAAAACTTGGTGTACAGGTGGACTTTATAGCAGACAGGACACAGATAGATTATGAGCAATATGATCTAATCCATTTTTTCAATATCATTCGTCCGGCTGCGTTGCTTCCGCATATAAAAAGATGCAAACGCCCGATAGTGATTTCTCCAATCTTTGTTGACTATTCAGAGTACGAGAAACAGGCAACCACCGGTTTACGAAAAATGCTTGCAAATACGATTTCGAAAAACGCTTTGGAATATATAAAGACCCTTGCCAGATGGGCTG
The DNA here is from genome assembly GCA_020053795.1 of Bacteroidia bacterium. Taxonomy (GTDB): domain Bacteria; phylum Bacteroidota; class Bacteroidia; order NS11-12g; family UBA9320; genus JAGVMN01. Next base: position 23,900 of record JAGVMN010000011.1, read on the forward strand.
TAAATGGTGAACGGGGTATTGGTTGGAAATACTTTTTTTTGGGCCAGCGTTGTTCCATTATCAAAATTCTGAAAAGTGCCAGTGCCATCTTACCGAATTCCCAAAGCGAATTGAACCGTCTGACTTCGGCTTTTGACATCAAAAAGCCATATTTTATCATCAATCATGGCATTGATACAAGCATATTTTCGACACCAAATTTGAGCAGACAGAGGTCTGGTGTTCTTTGTGTCGGGAGAATCGAAGGGTTGAAGAATCAGTTAAATCTTATCAGAGCCATGAACGGATTGAAAATACCATTGACCCTGATCGGTAAGCCCTCTCCAAACCACTTGAAATATTATCTCCGCTGTAAAATGGAGGCTGGTGACAATGTTAGGTTCATTGATTTTATGAGTCAGGCAGAATTGAAAGGATATTATGCCCAAGCCAAGGTTCATGTCTTGCCCAGTTGGTTTGAAACATGCGGTTTGTCTTCCTTAGAAGCCGTTGCCATGGGTTGCCATATCGTTATCACCGACAAAGGTGACACCAGAGAAATATTCGGCAATGGTGCAGAATATTGTAATCCGGAAAGTGTCGAATCTATCCGAACGGCAATTCTAAAAGCATACGAATCTACCTTGGACAATAAATTAGGCAACAAGATTTTGAGTGCATTTACCTGGGAATTAGCCGCCAGAAAAACATTGGCAACATATAGAGAATTAATAAAATGAAAATAGGCATACTCGGCACCCGTGGAATTCCTAACCGATATGGCGGTTTTGAGCAATTGGCAGAATATTTAGCCATTGCCCTAACCCAACGCGGACATCAGGTTTGGGTATATCAATCGTCTTTGCACCCATATCGGAAAAAGGAATACAACAAGGTGAACATTATACATCGTTACGACCCCGAAAACAGGTTGGGAACCTTTGGCCAATTTATTTATGACTTCAACAGTATTCTTGATTCCAGAAAAAGAGAGTTCGATGTGATCTTGCAATTGGGCTACACGAGTAGTTCTGTTTGGTCATTTCTGTTTCCCAAAAAAGCCAGAATCATCACAAACATGGATGGACTTGAATGGAAAAGAAGCAAATATTCGGAACCCGTGAAACGTTTCTTGAAACACGCCGAGTCAATCGCTGTAAAAAAGAGCGATGTTTTAATTGCTGATTCTATGGGAATTCAAACTTACCTCTGGGATAAATATAAAGCACCATCAACATTTATTGCCTATGGGGCAGTTCCTTTTGAAAAAGGGAATGAGAAAATTCTTTCTTCTCTAAACCTGAAAAAACAAAAGTACTTTCTGGCTATTTCCCGAATGGAACCTGAGAACAACCTGGAAACCATTATTAATGGCTATCTGATTAGCAAGCATGCGTGCCCGTTAATAATCATTGGGAGTACCAATAATCATTACGGCAGAATGTTGAAAGCAAAGTATGGTTCTGCAAATATTCGCTTTACCGGTGCCCTTTATGACCAGGAATTATTGAACAACCTTCGCTTCTATTGTAAACTATATTTCCACGGGCATTCCGTAGGAGGAACCAATCCGTCACTGCTTGAAGCAATGGCTTCTCAGGCTTTTATTTGTGCCCATAGAAACCCTTTCAATGCCTCCGTTTTGGAGAATGAAGCGTTTTACTTCTCCAATCGGGATGAAATTGCCTTTGAAATTCAACGCTCAGTTTTAGATTCGACCAGAAATGAATTTATTGCCCGAAACCTTAGTAAAATCAAGAATCAATATTCATGGAAGAAAATCGCCAATGAATATGAAGAATTAATGAAATCCTCTCTGAAATGAATAATTACAAAGATCAACTTCACAACAGAATTCATTTTATTCTTTTAGCTTTAATTGCCTTTACTATGACTTTTTCGGTGAAAGTTACGAGCTTACTCATTGGACTTTGTCTGCTTCATTGGTTTATAGAGGGAGGTCTTTTGAACAAAGTTAGAAGAACCCTCAGAGATCGCATTTCATTACTTTTTATCCTTTTGTTCGTCATGCACCTTCTCAGCATCCTGGTCAGTGAAAACAGAACCGAGGCTTTTGCTATTGTAGAAAGAAAACTTTCTTTATTAATTTTTCCCTTTATGCTCTGCAAGACAATTTCTGCGAAACAAATCAGGAAAATTGCTCTGGTTTTTTCTGCAGCAGTAACCACCGGCCTTCTTATTTGTTACTTAAACGCTTTTATCCAATATTTTCAAACTCCGGACACCGGTGTATTCTATTATCATCAATTTTCATCCGCTATCGGCATCCATGCAGTTTATCTCGAAGCCTATGCAGTTTTCAGCATCCATTTACTTTGGTGTTTTCTGGTAATAGAACTTCCACAGTTTCGCAGAATAGCAATTATCATAATCATTTTTCTTGTTGTCTCTTGTTTTCTTCTTAGCTCCAAGATGATGATGTTCGTATTGCTTGCGGGAGCTATGACCACACTATTTCAGACCGAATTGATTTCTTTAAAGAAAAAAACTATCATTGGTTTAAGCATACTCATAGTTTTTTCCTCAGGGATTTTACTTCTGCCGAATCTTAAACACCGGTTTGACCTCGAGCTGGCAACACAATGGCAAACAGTCGGGCTTAATGAACTCCCGCATGACGCCCAACTGACGGGTACTTCATTTAGGTTAATAGTCTGGAAACTCTCAATAGACATCCTCCACAAACAAAACGCCTGGCTATCTGGTGTTGGAATTGGTGATTTTCAAAATTTATTGAACAGGCGTTACTCCGAAGCCGGTATGTATATGGGATATCCTGCATCGAAAGACCATGGATACAAAAACTACAATCCGCATAATCAGTATATTGAATTGCTGCTTTCAATAGGAGTGATCGGACTCTTACTTTTCATTCTATTGATTTATAACTTATTCGGAAGGGCCATTAGAAACAAAAATCTTCTGTTGATTCAACTTTCCCTGATCCTTATGTTATTTTCCCTGACCGAATCAGTACTTTCAACTAATAAAGGAATCATTTTCTTCCTATTCTTCATTTGTTTGTTGAATCAAGATGCATTTATTCGAAAATTATCACCTTAAATCGCTATCCGATCCATCCTTTTTTTTTATTAAGACAACTTTGTTTATGTTTGATTTTTATTTGCTGCGGCTAAATGACGAATCATGTTTCTTCTATCCTTACGACCTTTCAAAGCACCCCCGCTTTAACCGCAGAAATTGACAAGAAATTGTTGGACAAGGACCCTGAAGGCCAATTCAGGGATTTGGCAAGGCACCTATGGAACAATCCTTTAGATAAACTATTTAACAAGGCTTTGAAGCGGGGTTTCGATATTTCTTTCTCGGTTATAGTTATTATTTGTATCGTTTCCTGGTTGTTGCCCCTTCTTGCACTAATGATTAAGCTGAGTTCGAGAGGTCCGATTTTTTTCAAACAACTCAGAACAGGAATGAACAACAAGAATTTCATTTGCTGGAAGTTGCGTTCGATGTATATCAACGATGAGGCTGATAATCTGCAAGCTTCATTGAACGATACCAGAGTGACATTGGTCGGAAAGTTTCTCCGAAAGTTCAGTCTGGACGAGTTGCCTCAATTCTATAGTGTTTTAATTGGAAACATGTCCGTTGTAGGTCCGCGTCCACACATGCTCAATCACACTGAACTTTATTCAAAACTGATTGACAACTATATGGCCAGGCATTTCATCAGGCCCGGAATAACCGGATTGTCACAAGTGGAAGGTTACAGAGGTTTGATTCACAATCATCAGGTATTAAAAAACAGGATCAAGTTTGATCTTATTTATTTAAAAAGATGGAGTTTCCTGCTTGACATGAAAATAATATTAAAAACAGTTAAACTTGTTTTGTTAGGTGATAGCAACGCTTTTTAAACTTTCCCTTCTTCATCCTGAAGATGACAAAAGAGAAGGCATTTATCATTCTAACACCGGGCTTTGCAGCTCATGAAGAAGATACCATAGTAAAAGCCCTACAGTTTTTTGCTAAAGAGTTCACACAGCAATTCCCTCAAATTCATCTTCATGTTATTTCATTTCAATATCCATTGAACCGGAGTAATTATACTTTGTACGGGGCAACAATACACGCATGTGGAGGCCGTAACAGAAAGGGCTTTTTCAGGATTCTTACCTGGATCAGAGCTCTAAAGGCATTTTTGAACATTTGGTATTCCTATCGGGTGAAAGGCATTCTTAGTATTTGGATAAATGAATGTGCTGTTTTCGGACAACTGACGGGTGGTTTTTTTGGCATTAAACAGATCAGTTGGATATGTGGTCAGGATGCCAAACCAACCAATAAGTTTTTGAAATTTTTGAATATTAATTCCGACAACGTGGTATTCCAATCTCAGAACTTGATAAATGAACTGGGTAAAAGCATTGTAGTAAGCAAACCCATCATAATTCAGGCAGGTATAGATCCTGATTACATTGGTCAAATAAAAAGTGGCCAAAGGGTTTATAATATAATAGGAGTGGGATCGTTAATTGAACTGAAAAATTTTAGTCTGTTCATTGATATTGTCTCTGATCTGGCTATTGAGTTTCCCACCATCAAAGCAATCATTGTTGGAACAGGCCCTCAAAAACAATTATTGAAAGAGCGAATCCGCACAAAAAATCTGGAATCAAATATCACCCTTAGTGGCGAACAAACCCATAAAGACACTATTGCTTTGATGAAGAAAAGTGAGATTTTGCTTCATACCTCCATCTATGAGGGACAAGGCATGGTCTTGCTGGAGGCCTTGTGTTGCGGGTTGGAAGTGGTATGCTTCGATGTAGGTTTTAATGATCCACAGTTTATGAATGTCTGTAAAGACAAGGAAGAAATGAAGATTAAACTTTCCGGCCTGTTGAAAAAAGAAACTACAAATCCTAAACCTGTTATCTTAAAAACCATGGCTGAATCTGTTAGTGAGATGGCTGCTCTTTACGATTTGTAATTTGTGTCACGGCATCTAAAATATGATTGCTGATGGCCTTAAATGAAATAACCTCATCAAATTGCTTCTCAATTCTTTTCTCAAACTCGATTCTATTAATTCCCTGAAGACTTTTCAGCTTCTCAAACAAATCCTCTGGATTGCCCTTTTCAAACAATATCCCGGCTTCACCCTTACCAGTCAGTTTTCGAAAGGAAGGAATGTCGCTAACAATAGGGATGCATCCGCAAGCCATGGCCTCGCATAAGGCAAATCCACAACTTTCATAATGGGAGCCCGAAATAAAAAAGTCAACAGCACTGTACCACATTTCCAAATTCTGGTTTTCAAGGTATCCCTTAAGGACAATATGATTCCCAAAGCCCAGATTTGAATTGATAAACGCTCTCACATCAGAATAAAGTTCGCCCGATTGGAATATCATATACAGTTTAGCCATAGGTTCTATTCTAATGAAATTCAAAAAAGCAGCTAATATGGTTAAAGGGTCTTTCCTGAAACTTAGACTCCCCACCCAAAGAAAAACCCATTCATTACTCTTAGCTAAATCGAGTCTTTTTCTTGCTTTTGACCTATCAACAGACTGAAAATGTGTTGAACCTTCCGGCACTTCATAAACTTTAGACTTTGATTCTATCACCTTCTTTCTTATATAAGAATCAGCCTGAGCTCTACTTGTAAAAAAAAAGCCATCAATGTCCTTTCTCAGCAGTTTCAATATGGGTATATCGTATAGCCATGAAATCTTGCCACTATGAAATTGAACGACTATCCCTGCTCTAATTTGACGACTCAAAAGCAATAATTGGATTGGAAAAACAAATCCGTGGACAATGATCATATCCGGACTCAGTTTTTTAATTTGACGATGCAATTGAAATGGCAACCAAAATTTTGAAGAATTTCCCGCTAAATAGTGATAATGGACATTATCGATTTCCTCACTTCCCTCAAAATTGAGTAGTTTTATAACATGTAGTTCTGAACGTTCTGCCAGATATTTATAGTGTCCGGAAGTCTGACGATGCTTCTCATGGAGTTGAGCAGGATCCGATACTTTTGAGTTGTAAAAATAATTCAAGTCAATAATAATCATGAATTTATCTCAATAAAAAAAGCCTCTTCACACTGAAAAGGCTTTTAACAAAACGGAAAATCATACTTAAAATGTTGAACTCAGTAGGTGTTGATTTTAATTCGTTTATTCAATTCTTCGACATCAGCTTTAAACTTTTTATCGGTATCCATAAGGTCATTAACAGTTTGACAAGCGTGAATAACGGTTGAATGATCTCGTCCGCCGAAATGCATGCCGATATTTTTCAAAGAAGATTTGGTCATTTGCTTCGCAAAGAACATACTGATCTGACGAGCCTGAACTATTTCGCGTTTCCTTGTTTTTGACTTTAGGGTTTCAACCGGAATGGTAAAATAGTCTGACACCAATTTCTGGATATAATCAATGGAAATTTCGCGAGAAGCATTTTTAACAAAATTTTTCATCATCTTTTTGGCCAGTTCAAGATCAATGTCTTTTCGATTCAATGATGACTGTGCCAAAAGAGAGATCAATGCCCCCTCCAGTTCCCTGATATTAGAATCAATATTATGAGCCACATACTCCACCACATCACCTGGAAGCCGAATGCCATCCTGATACATCTTGTGTTCTAAGATCGCAATTCTTGTTTCAAAATCTGGTATTTGCAAATCGGCAGACAAACCCCATTTAAAACGTGACAAAAGCCTTTCGTCAACATCTTTTAAATCTCTCGGTGCCCGATCAGAGGTTAGTATCAATTGCTTTCCGGCCTGATGCAGATGATTGAAAATCTGGAAAAATATTTCCTGAGTCTTTTCTTTCTTGGCAAAGAACTGTACATCGTCCACAATTAAAACATCCACTAACTGATAGAAGTTGATGAAGTCGTTGTTATTTCCGTTTTTACAGGAGTCAATATACTGGTTGATGAATTTCTCCGACGAAACGTAAAGAACAGCTTTTGAACTGATGTTCTCCTTAATGCGGCTTCCAATTGCATGAGCCAGATGTGTTTTACCAAGGCCAACACCTCCGAAAATCATTAACGGATTAAAGGCGGTTCCTCCTGGCTTATTCGAAACGGCGAATCCGGCAGACCGGGCAAGACGGTTGCAATCCCCTTCAATAAAATTATCAAAAGTGTAATTTGGATTGAGTTGACTGTCTATATTGATTTTTTTCAAACCAGGAATGATGAATGGATTGTGAATTCCTGCGGTAAGGTTCAAGGGCATACCAACCTCGTTTTTTCGGCCACCGGAGGTATTTCGTGTCGGAACATTTATGGTATATGGATTCGAAGCCCGGCTACCGGAATTTTCAACAATGATGTTGTACTCCAGTTTTGAACCTGGGCCAAGTTCTTTCTCCAGAGTTTTTTTCAGCAAACCCACATAGTGTTCTTCTAACCACTCATAAAAGAACTGACTGGGAACCTGAATGGTCAAAACCTTGTCCTCCACTTTAAGAGGAAGAATGGGGTCAAACCATGTTTTGAAACTTTGAGGATTGATGTTGTCCTTGATAATTTGTAAAATGTTGTTCCATACCGTTACATGATCGTCTTGCATAATTAGTTTTCAGTTTTTCAATTTATAGTTGGTTGCCCGATTATTGGAGGTCATAAACAATCGCCCGTAAATTTGTTCAAAAAAACAATAAAAAAAAAATAAATACTCGTTGTAGTTAACAAATTTTTAACAAGGTGGAAATCTGTTTTCCCTAGCCCAAAAGGTATGTGATTTAAAATCAATTCCTCTGCGATTAATACCGGTCAAAATGCCTGAAAAATTTGGGGAAAAATGGCTGAAAATATTTTTTCCCTTTCTGAAAATTGAAGATGTGATGTTTATTAAGGCAAGAAAACGGGCAAATTTCCCGGATTGAATTCAGGATTATCAAATACCGGCACATTAATAGAGACGAAAGGCATTTTAATAAATTATTTCATTTTATAACCCCGAATAAAACCCCTCGGCCAGGATGTATATAATATATGTGTATCCTCTTTTTTTTAAAAATTGAAGTCTCAGAATACCAGTTCAACTTCTCGCCGAATGAACTCCAATGCGGTATGGGTTGGAATTTCCTTCTTATACATCATATCCTGAAGAATTGCCTTTCCCAGATCTGTACTTTTTGAAGATTCGCTCATATCCTTATAACAATTCTCAATAGTTTGAATGACTTGTTCCTTCACCGCTTTTATTATTTTCCAGGCTTGAGTTGATACATAAATTTGTTGCGAAACATTATGGGTGAATTCATCATTTATAGTATGTATCAGCATGTGTTTAAACTGGGTGGCGTTTATTTTGGGATCGGCAAGCCTTATCACCAAATTATCAGGACTTATGCGGTCTAAGAAAATAGTTAAACGCTCGTAAGCCTGTAATTTCAATGGCACCAATGTGCCCGTATTTTCTCTTTTCAACTCCATTAGTTTACCCCTATAATCATCTTCCAAAAATTTACTCAACATGGTATAAGTAATCCCAAACACTATAAGTGAAGGCACAATGAATTTGAGCATTTCGAGAAAAATTAACAAGTAATCTATTTCTAAAAGCATCATAACGCGTCTGAATAAGGGTGTAAAGATAAATTTTTAGTTCGTCAATAGCTGTAAGGTCTTAGATAAAAGGGCTTATTTCCGGTTAAATATAAAAGATGCACTTAAGCAGAATAAACCCATAATTCAACAAAGATAGAACCCATTTGACTTGTATTTTTGCTTCCGATGAATCTGCTCTATTATTTCATCAGGTGGCTTTCTATGATGGGTCTTTCGGTTTACTTCGAAGAAATATCAATCCATGGGAAAAAACACATCCCAAAAAAAGGTCCACTTTTGTTGGTTGCCAATCATCCGAATGCTTTGATGGATCCCGTTGTGGTTTCAACTATTCTTAGACAAAGAATAGGTTTCCTGGCCAAGGCATCCCTTTTTTCAAGCCCAATTCATTCATGGTTTCTTTCAAATGTGCTTCATGTCATTCCCGTTCAGCGAAGGGAAGACGCGGCTGAAGGCGAGATGATCAATAATGTAAAAAGCTTTCAAAAGACTTTTGATTACCTGACAAATAACGGAACGATACTCATTTTTCCTGAAGGTACCAGTATACTGGAAATGAAACTGCGAAAATTGAAAACCGGAATTGCTCGAATTGCTCTTGGTTTTGAAGAACTGAATGCTTTCAACGCCAAATTAAAAATTATGGTGATGGCCATCAATTACTCAGAAGCCCATCGTTTCAGAAGCAAGGTAACCATTAACATAAGCAAGCCATTTTCAGTAGAAGTTTACAAGGAATTGTACAAAACAGATCAGGTTTTGGCCGTCCAAATGCTTACAAAACAGATCAGGAAAAAGCTTGAAAAAAAACTTGTGTTGGCCGCAGATAAGGAGCAGGAGCATTTTTTGAGGCAGGTAACGCGTATCTATCGCGACTATTTAATCGGTACCCTTCAACTCAAAAGAAACTCCGAAACAGAGTTCGCTTTGTTGAAACGATTGGGGAACGCTATTACTTATACAAATCTTCAAAATCCGCAAGCCTACACTTCGATAAAACAACAAACCGACAACTATCTTGAACTTCTGAAGAAACACAAACTGCACGACGAGGTATTCAGGCACAACCCTGAAGGAATGAAGTTTTTCCTGTCCCTTCTTGTCAGGCTCCTTTATTTAATTATTTTGGCTCCACTATGTATTTTCGGGATTCTGGCCAACGCCCTTCCTTTTGTTTTACCTTCAAAACTGTTTCCACTGATCAGCCGCGAGATTGAATATAAGGCCGCTATCGTTATGACACTTGGGTTGATTCTATTCCCTGTTTTCTACCTCCTTGAGACCTTTTTATTACATTCTTTAATCTCAACCGATTTATGGCAAACCATCCTTTTTGCCTTTATGCTGCCGATTTCCGGCCTGTTGGTTTTGCATTATGCCAAAGTGCTGAAAGTGTTCAGGGGCCTGGTAAAAGTAAGAAAAATGAGAACGGTGGAATCGGGAGTTGTTGCGGAACTGAAGTCAATGAAAGAAAATCTGATTGCAGATCTGGAGAAGATGAGAATTGATTTTATCAGTTCATAAAAGACCCTCTTCAACGATGGGGATGTTCAACTTCCATTGGTCAATCACAACTTTTCTCAACACCAACTCACGCTCGTTTCCCAATCTCAACACATACTTCTATGTACTCAGATTCGCTGTCGGTATTTCAATATCACTTCCAGATATCTCATTATCTGAATAAACCAAGTGACCGGCAATATCGGGCAACCTGATCCGGAGATTCTATTGAGCAAAAGCCGGAAGCTGCAATTATTCCAATTTGCCAGGCAAAGTTTTGATGATTTGATCTTTCAGGTTGCCTTATAAATATGAAAAGTCAAAAGTAATACAGGGACAGTGACTCTTAAGCGATTGGCCTGTTTAGACACCTCAACTCACATAGTATTGCCTACTGTAACCAAGATGGTTGGGTTTTGTACATTGTGAGATTCCTTGGATCCGGATATATCCCCACCAAGGACCATCTGATTCTTTTGGTTAAGAACAGAGAATAGAAGAGAAGCCAACTTCTCAGGAATATTAATCCGATTCTGCCGGTTCCGGTCATAGACTCAAGGGATGATAAGAAAGAAGAAAAGAAAGTTGCAACAGTAAAGAGTTTTTTCATAAGGCCGGGTTATTGACCTGACAAATATAGGATTTTCTTTAAGTGTCACGTGGTATCCGGATCGGTTGGCGGAGATCCTGAAACGAGTTCAGGATGACCCCCAAATGGCTGTTGGAAAGAAACGTATTTAATCTTCTTTCCTTCGGCCAACCATCGGTTTTCGTAATAAGTAGGAATATCCAACTCAGGTGGTCTTTCCTTCCATTGATAAATATTGTTGCTTTTCTGAACAATTTTCAGTTTTTCCTCTTCGATCACCTCCAAAGTGTAAGCACACAATTCGTCGCTGTCGGTTTTCAGATTTATTACGCTATCGGGTTTACAAATCTGCCTATACATTTTCAAAAACCTGGGATGAGTAAGTCTTTGTTTCTGGCGGCTGAAACGAAGATGCGGATCAGGAAAGGTGATCCATATTTCATCTATTTCACCGACCTCGAAATAATCAGTCAAATGATGGATACCGATTCTCAGAAAAGCGACATTGACCAAACTCTGATCCAGTGCCAATTTCGCACCCCGCCAAATGCGGTTTCCTTTGATGTCTATACCGATAAAGTTTCGCTCGGGATACATCTGAGCGAGGCCCAGCGTATATTCTCCTTTGCCGCAGGCGAGTTCCAGGGTTATCGGGTTCGAATTGCCAAAATGCTCCGCCCAGCGACCTTTCATTTCTTTTTTAAACTGAAAGACATTGGTGAAGGTATCCAACTCTGCAAAACGGGCCAGCTTCTTTTTCGCCATAGGGCGGCAAAAATAGGCCGGTATTTCAGGAAATAGAACCCAACCTTGAAAGTTAATTGAATCACCCTCAATGTCACACCATGGGATCGGTAGCCGATCAAACAGTAACAGTTTATCAGTTTCCCTTTCCGTTGATGTTTGAATTAATTCCACATTTTCTTTTGGAAATTCAGTTAATTCTATATTTTTGATTGCAAATTGTAATCGAACAACTCTAATTCTAATCACATGAAAAGTACATATTTTGCTTTCAGCCTCATTGTATTAGTGTTTTCCAAATCACTTTCTCAAGACCTGTTGGGAACCCGAACCGGCAATTATTCCGGGGTTTCAGGCATTGCCCTGAATCCTTCCTCTATGGTTGATTCCAAATTGAGATTCGATGTTAATATTTCAACATTCGCCTTTAGTGTTGATAACAACTATATCTTTATACCAAAAAAGGATCTGAAGTTTCTGGGGTTCAAAAATCTGATTAATAAGGCCAGCAACAATGGTTTCACCGATGATTATAAATATGGAAGTGGTGATAAGAAAGGCTATTTTGGATTCTTCATTCAGGGTCCGTCAGCTATGATGAACGTTGGGCGGCATGCCTTTTCCATCTTCTATAATGCCCGTCTTGAGTTTAATATTGACAAGGTACATTTTGCCGCTGCCAAGCTGGCTTTGGAAGATATGCGTTTCGACCCGCTCGAAAATGATTTTAATGGCACTAATCCAGCGAATATTTTCAACGCAAAGAATTTTTCGGTCAACTCCCTTGCATGGGCCGAATGGGGTGGAAGTTATGGTACTTCGATTCTTTTAAAAAAACGCCACCATATTAAAGGAGCGATAACCTTGAAATATCTGCAGGGTATGGGAGGGGGATATATTGAAAACCCTGACCTGAAGTTTTATATGCACGGGGGTCTTGATGACACCACATGGAATATTGATGCTCAGAATTTTGAGTATGGTCGTGTAGATTATTGGAGTTATGGTAACCTTAAAAAATACAAAGACCTGATCCATGGCAAAGGATTTGGATTTGACCTGGGTTTTACATACGAGCATTATAAGAAGGATGCAGACAGTTACAAATATCAAATGGATGGTCAGATGTTAACGGATCCCGTAGTAACGAAATACGATTACAGGATTGGTCTTTCATTATTAGATTTTGGCAGTGTTTCGTATAAAGATGAATTTTCCGGAACCTTCAGAATAGATGGAAATAACCCTTTATATGATCAGAAGAAATACGGAGCAACCAATAACGATTGGTTTCACGAAAAAATCGAGAGTCAGATGGATTTTGACACGACTTACAGCAAGTTGTTTTATGGCACTCCCTACGATACCAAAATATCCGATCAGTTCAATATGAATTTACCAACAGCTTTGAGTCTTCAGGCAGATGTCAATGTTTGGAAGAAATTATTTGTCAATGCCACTATCATTAAAAGTGTATAAGTGGGTAAACATCAGGTCATCCGGCCTACACTTTTGTCAATTACCCCTAGGTATGAAAGCAAAAACTTTGAAGTCAGTATGCCATTTTCATTATACAATGGTAATAGTAAACGACTTGGTTTGGCGTTCAGGGTTGGTTCTGTGTTTTTCGGAAGCGATAAGATCGGGCCATTACTTGGGTTTAGCGACCTTTATGGAACGGATTTTTATTTGGGAATAAAAATCAGCATTCATAAAAACCGAATTAAAGATTGGGACAAAGATTCGATTTCGGATAAGAAAGATAAATGTAAAAACTTATTTGGCCTGACCGCATTTGACGGTTGCCCCGATAGTGATGGTGACGGTATCCCTGATTCTGAAGACCAATGTGTATTCATTTCGGGGATTGCTGAGTTCAATGGTTGCCCGGACAAGGACAGGGACGGGATCATTGACATTGCCGACGAATGCCCCGACTTTTACGGCACAATTGAATTCAAAGGATGTCCTGATTCTGACAGTGACAAGGTTATTGATAAACTGGATGATTGCCCGACTGTATTTGGTTTGAAGCAATACAAGGGTTGTCCGGACACCGATGGCGACAGTATCATTGATAAGTTAGATGAATGTCCTGCATTTGCCGGCCCGATTATTTTTAATGGTTGCCCGGATGCTGATGGAGACTTTATTCCAGATCAAAAAGACGATTGTCCAATTCAAAAAGGAATGATTATTTACAATGGTTGTCCGGATACTGATGGAGACGGGTTGCCTGACAATAAGGACAATTGTCCGAATGATGTTGGTTTGGTGTCGAATGTAGGCTGTCCGGATAAAGACGGTGATGGTTTAACTGATAATAAAGACGACTGCCCGGATGAATCCGGACCAATATCGAACAGAGGCTGTCCGGCTAAAATCATTGAATATCCAAAGAAATCAGTCATTCCGGAAGAAGTCATTCCGGAGGTAAAAGTCGCCGAATTGACTAAAGAGGAAGCAGAAATAATTAACAAGGTTTTCAAAAACCTGAATTTCGAACCGGGCAAGGCTATTATAAAATCATCTTCTTTTGAGTCAATGGATGTTTTGGTTGATTTGCTAAAGAAAAAACCCAATTTCAAATTGGTGATTGAAGGTCACACAGACAATGTGGGCAAACCTGCCGCCAATCTTACGCTGTCGAAAAACAGGGCAGCAGCCGCTGAAAAATATATTACCGACAAAGGAATTGACGGTTCAAGAATTTTCCCCAAAGGATATGGCCAAACCAAACCCGTTGCAGACAATAAAACCTCTGAAGGCAGGGCCTTGAACAGACGCGTTGAGTTTACGTTGGTTGAATAGATATATGTATCCTTGTAAGTTTCTGACTTTTAAATATTTGAAACCTTCAAGCATATTGAATAGAGCTTCGATTGTGTTTAATTCAACCCTGCTTCAAAACCCTCCTGTCCACCTTAAAATTCACGTAAGGCAGTTTTTCCAGGTACCTGATTTCTTTCGGCAAAAGGTATTTCCCAAAATGTTTTTCCAATGTTGATTTAAGGTGTTTCTCAGCATCACTTGTTATTGGAGTGCCGGTCATAAAGAGCACCACCTTTTCGCCAAGTAAATGGTCGGTTTGACCGACAACGCAAACGTCTCTGTAGTTAAGGTTAGCGTTCAGCCATTCAGAAATAAGAGCCTCCATTTCTATGGCATTTAATTTCTGCCCGCCCGAGTTAATAAAATTCTCTGCCCGCCCGATAATCTCTATTTCACCGCGATGTAAATACGCCTTGTCGCGGGTTTTGATGTTGATTCCAAATCTCGCTATTTCAATTGATAAAAACATATTTTCGTCGGTTGATACTTCAATTCCCGGAAGTATTCTGAAATATTTTGAATCTGAATTGTGATTGAGACTCCTGAGAGCGATGTGTGATGCTGTTTCTGTCATTCCATAACTTTGATAAACCCGGCATGGCCAGTCTTGTAACTGGTGTTCAACACCCTGACGTAGTTCTGCTCCCCCAATCAAAACAACGTTAAAGAACTTCAGCATTTGAAGCGATTTTTTATTTTTGAGCACTTGATATAACTGGTATGGAACCAGTGAAACAAAAGAGCCATTTCCGCCAAATTGATCGAATGGATTTGCCGATGGTTCCACAATTGTCACATCCCACCTAAATATCAAACTTCTGATAATCATCATAAATCCACCAACCTTGGTTACGGGCAAACAGCAAAGCACTTCTTCATTATCTTCTAATTGCAAAAAAGTTTTTGTGCTATTGGCACTCCATATTAAAAAATCCCGCGACAGTTGTACTTTTTTGACTTGTCCTGTGCTTCCCGAGGTGGTAATGGTAAAATATTTGGCACCGGATTCCCATTGTTTAATGATCTTTAAAGCATTCGACTGATTAGCAGAAAGTCCTAAAACTGTTTGCAAAAAATGACCAGCCTCTGATGGGTCAATCGAATAAGAACCCAGTTTAATTTTCACTTTTTGTTATTTTTCCCCGGGCTAAAGCACGGGGCAATGCATATTTTTATTTTCAATAAATCTATCAATACCCAAAGTTGAAGCATTGGGCTATGCTTTAAACTCTACAACTATTCTGCCCTTCGACTCCGCTCAGGGTAAACCCTTCCACCTTTCAACCCATAAACCATTCAACTCATCAACCCATAAACCCATCAACCACCTTCAAATCTTCTCTTTCACCAACTCCACAAGCCGATCAATCTCCTCATGACTGTTATATATATGTGTTGAAACACGAACACAATTGATCCCGTTTTCCGGAACGCTGCGGATGATGATGTGTTTCTCCCGGCAATAGTTGGCAAATTCGTTATAATTGGTTTTCTTCAATCGGAAGGCAATCACAGAACCTCTTGAAATGGCCTCTGTGGGTGTCAACATTTCTATTTTATCAGAACCCAGACCGAGCAATTTTTCCTGTAAAGAAGCGGCCAGTCTCCGTATTCTCTTCTCGACAACTTCTACCCCAATTTGTTTGTTAAACTCTACTGCAGCCACAATAGCATAATAAAGAGCCGCACTTTGAGTTCCATAATAATACCGGTGTGCGGTCGGAACCAGTCCTTCCAGAATGGGTGGCTTGTGCAGTAAGTCCCAGTTCAGCGATGAGTAACCGCCAACGGAGTATGCCTGAACAGCATCGAGTTTTTCTTTTTTCACATATAGAAATCCTGTTCCCGTTGGGGCAAGCAGCCATTTGTGACAACAGGATGCATAGGCATCGCAACCCATGTCGTGCAAATCGAGTTTCAACATCCCGGGTCCGTGAGCCCCATCAATAAAGGCAAATACACCGCGTTTTTTTGCTTCGGCACAAATCTCCTTTACAGGCAATATCTGACCAATGGTGCAGGGTATATGTGGCACGGCCAGTACTTTGGTTTTTTTCGAAAAAGCTTTTTTAAAGTTGTTAAGGGTTTCTTCAGCAGTACTTCCGAGTGGTACTATTTTGAGTTTTAGTTTGTGCAATTTTGACCGGAGCAACCAAGGCAATCCGTTGCCCACGTGCTCATGACCGGTTATCAAAATCTCATCCCCTTTCTTCAGCTTCAAACCCCAGCAAACAATATTAATGCCTTCCGTCACATTGTGCGTGATGGCAATTTCATCCCTGTGTGCATTCACAAGTCCGGCTAAAGCTTCAACCGACTCTATATCTCCGCCGCCATAATTGGCATCCATATTTGTTCTATCAATTGCTTTTTTGAATGCTTCAGCAACAGGAAAAGGCGAAGGCCCCATCGTGCCGTTGTTCATATAAGATATTTTATCACTCAATGGGAATTGACTCCGAATTACTGTCCAATATTCCTCATCATCCGGGTTCCCCGAAAGAGGCAACGGGGGTGGTTGTTTAGCCCTAACTTCCATTGTGGAAAACGCTGTTGAAGCAAGTGCAAACCCAAATGTTTGAATGAATTGTTTTCTGCCGAGACCAGTGTTAGTCTGTATTTTAGATTCTTTAGTCCTGTTGGTCATATCAGTTGGTTTACCTCTGAGTTTGTATGCTGTATGTAAAGCGTTATTTTGTTCGGCTATATTATTCAATAATGGTTAATTTTGCCCTTCTTTTTTAAAAAAGATTATATATGAAGAGAGTAGTATTTATTTTTATGATTCTGACTTTTAGTTCAGTCAAACCTGTTATAGCCCAAACAGGAAAGCACGTTGTTTTTACGGTAGGCAACGAAACGGTGTACAACGATGAGTTTGAAAGAGTGTTCAGTAAAAACAGCAAACCCGGCAAGGGAAGGCCCAGCCAGGAAGAATTGGAGGAGTATCTCCAACTTTACATTAAATTCAAATTGAAAGTGAAAGAGGCTTATGCACGGGGCCTTGACACCAACAAAGCTTTTGTGGATGAATTGACGGGTTATAGAAAACAACTGGCCCAACCATATTTGACAGATAAGGAAGTGACCGAACAACTGATACATGAGGCTTACGAACGGATGAAGACCGAAGTCAAGGTGAGTCATATCATGGTTAGATTAGCTGCTTATGCCACCCCTACGGATACTTTAAGAGCTTTCACCCGCATCATGCAATGGCGTGATAGAATCGTGAAGTTCGGTGAGGCATTTGATTCAGTGGCCTATCAATATTCTGAAGACGAATCGGCAAAATTTAATTATGGCGATCTAGGCTATTTCTCAACCTTCGCTATGATTTACCCTTTCGAGAATATGGCCTACACCACTCCAATCGGGCAAATTTCCATGCCTTTCAGAACACAATTTGGCTACCATATTATTGTTGTTAAAGACAAGCGAACCGCACGCGGTGAAGTAAAAGCAGCCCATCTGATGGTGAGGTTTAATAATGATGGAGAGATATTGGCGGCTAAAGTGAGGATGGATTCTATTTATAAAAAGCTAACCGAAGGAATGGATTTCAACAAACTGGTTCAGGATTACTCGGAAGATTACAGCACTAAAACCCGAAATGGAGAGCTAAACTGGATGAACAGTACGGCGGCCAATATTCCGGTACAGTTCCGTGAAGCGGCGTATAATCTTAAAAATATTGGGGACTACTCTGAACCCATAAAGACCGATTTTGGCTGGCATATCATCAAATTGCTTGAAAGAAAACCGCTGGCTTCTTATGATGAAATGAAGGAAACGATCAAGAACAAGGTACAAAGAGATCAACGGAGCGAAAAGAACAAGGAAGTGGTTTTGGTTCGCATCAAAAAGGAAAACAACTTTCTGGTTGATGAAAAAAGTCTTGTTGCTTATATCAGTCTGGTTGATTCCGGAATTAACAGCGGCAGTTGGACCCCTACTGAAAAATTAAAAACAGAAACGAAACTTTTTAGTATTGCAAACCGTACCTACTCATACGCAGACTTTTCAAACTTTATAAAGGAAACACAGGTGGCAAAAGCAGATCAGGCAAAGGATGCATTAATCAGAGGGTACTTTAAAGAATTCAGTGACAAAAGGAATCTGGAATATGAAGAAGAAATTCTCGAATCGAAATATCCCGACTTCAAATACCTGATGCAGGAATACCGCGATGGCATCTTACTGTTTGAGTTAACCGATAAAATGGTTTGGAGTAAAAGTGTAGAAGACACTGTCGGTCTGAAAGAGTTCCACAATGCCAACAAGCAAAAGTACCTTTGGAAAGACAGATCAGATTTCGACATTTACACGTGCAAAGATGCCAAGTCGGCAGAAAAGGTAAAAAGGATTTTAAAGAAAAAACCGAACGAATCCGTTGATCTGACAAAACTAAATGCCAAAGACCCAAATATGGTAAAGGTAGAACATAAATTAATTGAGAAAGGAAACGACAAGCTTTATGAGAATTTTGCATGGACACCGGGTATTCATGACATAGGTTCCAATGGAACTTTTGTATTTGCCAATGTGAAACGGATTATTCCGCCAGAACCCAAAATGCTTACCGATGCCATGGGAATGATTACCACAGATTATCAATCTTTTTTAGAAACCAACTGGATTAGTGTTTTACAGGAAAAATACCCGGTAGTTGTAAGCCCAAATGCTATCGAAAACCTTTTCAAGTAATCGTGCTTACTGGCTAATGGCTTTGGTTTTTGTGGTATGGAACTGCAAAGGCAATGGCGAAGAAGGGGCTGATGATAAGGGAAAAATCGTTGCAACGGTTTATGACAAAACCCTTTACTCATCACAGGTTCGGGCTGCCATGAATACCAATGTTTCGCAGTTGGACAGTGCATTTTCTGCCAAAGAATTTATCCATTCATGGATCAAACAACAGGTATTGATTCACGCGGCTGAAGAGAAACTTACAGATGACGAAAAGGACAAAAGCAGCGAATTAGAACAGTATTTAAATGACCTTTTAATTTACGAACTGCAACAAAAGATCGTCCTTCAAAGACTGGACACAAATATTTCCGATATTGAAGTTAACAAATATTACGATGACAATCAGAGCAATTTCGAGTTGAAAGAAAATATAGTTAGACTCATATTTTTTAAACTTCCGGCTACGCTGCCTAAAACAGATAAATTGTGGGCTAAGTTTCAGAAGGGAGGGCAGGAGGACCTTGAAGAAATTACCTACACCGCTGTAGAGAGTGGCGGAAACTTTTTCAGGGATGAAGATATTTGGCTGTCTTTCGATGATATTTTGAAGGAAATACCCATTAACACTTATAATCAGGAGAATTTTCTGAACAACAACCAATTGATCAGAATCAACGATAAAAACTTCATTTATTTCGTAAAGATTCTTGATTTCAAAATAAAGAACAGTATTTCGCCCCTTGAGTTTGAACGTGAAAAAATCCGCAATATGATTCTAAACAAGCGTAGGGTTTCCCTGATTAATATGTATGAAGAACAATTGTTAAAGGAAGCTCACCAACAGGAAAAAGTAAAACTATTTTGAAAGTAAAATCCCACACATTCATGCTCTTTTTCTTGCTTTTGACAGGAAAATCAATGGCACAAACAACTACAGTTCTGGAAGAAATTATTGCAGTCGTCGGTGAAAATGTCTTGCTCCGTTCCGATCTTGAAACAGAATATCTTCAGATGAAAACCCAATACGAGACTTTGCCTCCCAATTACAAATGTCAACTATTGGAACAACTGCTTATGCAACAATTGATGCTGCACAAAGCCGAAGTTGACAGCAGTTACGTTTCAGAAGATCTGATTGAATCTGAACTTGAGAGTCGCATCAGATTTTACTCGCAGCAAATCGGCGGGCAAGCCAAGCTCGAAAAATATCTGGGTAAAAGTATTGTAGAGTACAAAGAAGAAATAAGGGTCACATTGGAAAAGCAGCTGCGAATTCAGGATATTCAACAGAAAATGGTTCGCGATATCAAAGTATCACCCACAGATGTAAGGAAATTTTTTGAAGCAATTCCAAAGGATAGTTTGCCTGTTTTTGACGCTGAAGTAGAGGTGGGCCAAATCGTAATCACGCCAAAACCAAGTACGTTTGCGAAGGAATATGCATACAACACGATAAATGCCTATCGGGAAGATATCATGAGTGGAAAGCGAGATTTTTCCGTGACAGCCAGAGCCTATAGCGACGACATCGGCTCTAAGCAAAAAGGGGGTGAACTTGGATACTTTGAAAGAGGACAAATGCTTCCGACGTTTGAAGGGATGGCCTTTAAACTGAAAAAGGACAGTGTATCACCTGTCATTGAAACCGATTTTGGCTACCATATTCTTCTGTTGATTGATCGTAAAGGAGAAAAAATCAATGTCCGACATATACTTGTCAAGCCTAAAATCGTTAGCACTGATATCGATGAAACTAAAAGAGTACTAGAAAAAATAGCTTCAGATATTAAAAAAGATTCCATCACCTTTTGCCAGGCAGCCGCTAAATTTTCTGAGGACATCGCCACCAAAAGCGGTTGCGGCTTGTTCATTGATCCGTCTCTTGGTTCTAGTCGCATGCTGGTAACCGCATTGGAACCGGATATTGCCCTTGCAGTTCAGAGCATGGAACCGGGAGACATATCCAGTCCGCAGGAAGTGGCTAACCAAGATGGAACAAGCAGTTACAGGATTCTTTATTTGAAATCTGAAATAGAACCGCATGTGGCCGATATCAAACTGGATTATCAGAAATTGCAGGCTTTCGCACTCGAGAAGAAAAAAATAGAGGAAATGAAAAAATGGGCAACTACCTATCGCAAAAATACTTATGTATGGATTGATGAATCATACAATTTGTGCGAAGACGCGGTTAAATGGAGAAACATTTTAAAATAAAGTTCAAAAGATAAATGACACCGTACAACAACGAAACAGAGGCAGCGGATGCCTTGAAGGAAGTAACCGCGAAGTTGCAAAAGGAAATTGGCAAGGTGATAATTGGCCAGAAAAATGTCATAGAAAGTGTGTTGACTTCTGTTTTTTCCAATGGCCACAGCCTGTTGGTAGGCGTTCCCGGATTGGCCAAGACCTTGTTGATAAAAACGATCTCTGAAGCTCTGGATATGAGCTTTAACCGGATACAGTTTACACCCGACCTCATGCCTTCAGATATTACCGGTTCCGAAATACTGGACGAAAACCGACAATTCAGATTTGTGAAAGGCCCCCTGTTTGCCAACATTGTTTTGGCCGATGAGATCAACAGGACCCCGCCAAAAACACAGGCAGCATTGCTGGAAGCCATGCAGGAAAAAAATGTCACTGTTGGCGGGTACAACCACAGTTTACCACACCCGTTTTTTGTATTGGCCACTCAAAACCCCATCGAACAGGAAGGTACCTATCCCTTGCCTGAAGCACAACTCGACAGGTTTATGTTTAATATCGTATTGGATTACCCTACGATGGCAGAGGAAATAGACGTTGTGAGATCTACAACAGGTGATTATATACCAAAAGTTGACAAGGTTTTGAGCGGAACACAAATAGTAGCATTTCAAAATCTGGTTCGCAAGGTGCCGGTGGCCAATAATGTTTTGGAATATGCGGTGACACTTGTGAGCAAGACCCGCCCGGGCCGGGAGTTGGCCACAAAGGATGTGAATCACTATCTTAACTATGGAGCAGGTCCGCGGGCAAGCCAGTATCTGATTTTGGCAGCCAAATGCCATGCTTTAATGTTTGGCAAATACTCACCAGATATTGAAGATGTTCGTTCGGTGGCTATTTTGGTTTTGCGTCACCGCATAGTGCTGAATTACAAGGCCGAGGCCGAAGGAATATCTGAGGAGCAGATTATTTCTAAGTTACTCTAATGAGTAGGGGCTTTTGCAATGTCATTATTGCAATTGAGCCTGATTCATATTACTGAGACACCTTTTTTTTAACCTTTCTGATTGTTGCTTTTTTGACTGCTCTCTGTCAAACTTCTGTCATTTTTTTCACTCAATGAGTATTTATACTCATGAAGTGAAAAAAAAAGGCGTATCTTTAATAGAACTTTTATATTTTATATTCACAACTTAAAAACACCGTCAAGAAAAAAATTACTATAAGTCTAATGTTAACTGCCCTTATGGCTATTTGTTCAAGTACCTATTCTCAAAACGTATATTGGGGATCTTGGTATGACAATGATTCCGACTGCGATA
>JAGVMN010000064.1 GCA_020053795.1 Bacteroidia bacterium
ACCTATTATTTTTGAAGTTAGTGCCGAATGTCTGTATTGTTCGTTTATCATGATTCAATGTGGTTTTAGTTATTTTTCAAATTATTCAGAAAAATCACAAAAATCATAGTTCAGACTAACCCCGCAATCCCCTCCAACACCTCCCCGATATAACCGAGCAATTCTGTTTTGCCTTCTTTGGTATGGGCAGAGGTTATTTGCATATCCGGGAATTCTACCCAGTGGTTTTGGTGCAGGGCAGCCACATAGTTCTCGGGCACCATCAGTAATTGTTCGGGTTTCACCTTGTCGGTCTTGGTGAAAACAATGGCAAAGGGAACCTCGTTCTCGCCGCACCATTGCAGAAACTCCAGGTCTATGGCCTGCGGCGGTATGCGGGCATCAATCAGCACGAACACAATAGCCAACTGGCTGCGTTTTTTCAGATAATCGGCTATGATTTCTGAAAAGACATCGCGTTTGGTTTTGGAAACTTTGGCAAAACCATAGCCCGGCAAGTCAACCAAACACCATTTTTCATTGATGAGAAACCGGTTGATGCATTGTGTTTTTCCCGGGGTGGATGATGTTTTGGCCAGGTCTTTCCGGTCGCAAAGCATGTTGATGAGCGACGATTTGCCCACGTTGCTGCGGCCAATGAAGGCGAACTCAGGAAATTTGTCTGCGGGCATTTTGGCATTCGTGCCATAAGATGCAAGGAATTTTGCCGATTTGACTAACATAGTGGATATTTGCAAACTTAAACTTTTTTCACCCAAAGGAGCGTAAACCCTCATTGTATGCCAGAAATAGTAGTCCCCGATAAAAGCTCTGCAATGGGTAAGAAAGATCAAGTGCGGCGGATGTTTGACGACATTGCGGTCAGATACGATTTTCTAAACCGGTTTCTGTCCATGGGTACAGACAGGCAGTGGAGGAGGAAGGCAGTGAAGGCATTGGAGCCTTTCCGACCCACACGTATTATTGATGTGGCAACAGGTACCGGTGATCTGGCCATTGAAGCCATGACATTGAATCCAAATGAAATAATTGGGGTCGATATTTCGGAGGGAATGTTGGCCATCGGAAGAGAAAAACTGAAGACACTGGGTCTGAACAAGATTATCCTGGTACCCGGCGATTCGGAAAATCTGAGATTTGACAACGGGAGTTTCGACGCAGCCATGGTTGCCTTTGGTGTCAGGAATTTTGAGAACATGGAAGCAGGGCTGAGGGAAATGAGCCGTGTGTTGAAAAAGGACAGCCCGCTGGTGATTCTCGAATTCTCCAAACCAACTTTATTTCCCGTCAAACAATTATTTCAGTTCTATTCGCGATGGATATTGCCAATAACGGGTAAATTTGTTTCGAAAAATGAAACCGCTTATAAATACCTGCCTGAGTCTGTCAGGCATTTCCCTGAAGGCAGGCAGTTCGAGGAAATTTTATCGAAATGCGGGTACCACAAAATCAGTTCTAATCGTTTATCGTTCGGAATATGCACACTATACATAGCACAATCTTTAAAATAATCATCGTATTTTTTACGGTGTTCTATTCAATTGGCATAAAAGCACAGTCTGGTCCTGAAAGAACTCCATTATACGATTTGCAGAAAATACATTTCGGTTTCTCCATCATCGGCAACTATGCCCGACTGAAATATGCACCTAACCCTGCAATGTTTAATAAGGAAGTCAACGACACGATAAAAAATATTGGGGTGAAAGATTTTCCCGGTTTTGGGGTAGGAGGTATTATGAATATCAGGATGGGGGATTACTGGGATTTGAGAACGATGTTCAACATACAGTTTGCCCAGCGAAATATGTATTTCACGTTCAGAAATGATGTAGTAAAAGAGATACCCATTGAATCAACTTATCTTGAAATTCCCATGTTAGTGAAGTATAAATCAAAGAGGCATGGAAATACCAGATTTTATATGATTGGAGGCGTAACCTATCGTTACGATTTTGCCTCAGATCAGGATACTGAGAGAAGCAATTCGAAACCGATAGTAGCATTAACACCTAATACTTTTTCTTATGATGTTGGGTGTGGTCTCGATTTTTATTTCGAGTTTTTTAAATTCTCCCCAGAGATTAAAATCAGTAATTCATTTGTGAATGCTCTGGTTCCCGATCCATATTTTTATGCCAGTTCATTGAAAAATATTTCTCCCAAACTGGTCCAATTCAGTCTCCACTTCGAGTAATGCAGTTTGATATTGTTGCTCAGGATGCCGGTTCTTCGGCCAGAATGGGCAAACTGCACACTGCACATGGAATCATCCCGACACCAATCTTTATGCCGGTCGGAACTCAGGCATCAGTGAAAGCCGTAACCCAAAAGACACTTAAAGAAGATATTGATGCGAAAATTATACTGGGCAACACATACCATCTTTTTCTTCGTCCCGGAACCCATATCGTTTCCCAGGCAGGTGGCTTGCATCAATTTATGAACTGGAACCGGCCCATTTTGACGGATAGCGGCGGTTATCAGGTTTATTCGATTTCCAAAAACCGAAAAATTAAAGAAGAAGGGGTGGAGTTCAGGAGTCATATTGATGGACGAAAAATCACATTTACCCCTGAAAATGTGATGGACGCTCAAAGGATTATAGGGGCCGACATCGTGATGGCCTTTGATGAATGTACACCCTATCCTTGTGAAAGACCCTATGCCGAAAAAAGTATGAATCAAACGCATCGTTGGCTGATGAGGTGTTGCGAAAGATTTGACCAGACAGAACCACTCTATGATTTCCCTCAGACACTTTTCCCAATTATACAAGGTTCTGTTTACACCGATTTAAGAAAACAGAGTGCGGAGAAGATTGCCTCCATGAACAGAGATGGTAATGCCATTGGAGGACTTTCGGTAGGTGAACCGCACGAGGTCATGTATGAAATGACAGAATTGGTTTGTAGTATTTTGCCGAAAGACAAGCCGCGATACCTGATGGGAGTAGGAACACCTGTAAATATTCTTGAATGTATAGCCCTTGGGGTGGATATGTTCGACTGTGTGATGCCCACTCGAAATGCCAGAAACGGAATGCTTTTCACCGCTGAAGGATTCATCAATATCAGAAACAAAAAATGGGAAAATGATTTTACAGCCATCGATACCCTGTGTACACCGGATTATTCTAAAGCCTATCTAAGGCATTTGGTTGCGGCCAATGAGTATTTAGCAGCAATTATCGCCACAGTTCACAATCTTAAATTTTATCTTTGGCTGGTGAATGAGGCCAGAAGTCATATAGCTGATGGTGATTTCGTTGCTTGGAAAAATAAAATTGTACCCAAACTTGCCAACAGGCTCTAATTATGAAAATTGAAGAACTAACGCAGAGAACACGAACACTGGCCCAGGCATGCATTAAAGTGAGTATTTTATTGCCTTCTGGACATGCCATGTCTTCTTTGATTAAAGAAAAATTATTGAGTCAGGCATCTGAACTGGCATCAAAAACCAGAGGACTAGGACTGTCACAGTCACCGGAATATTTTGCATCACGTTTGAACACCGCGGCTGACGCGGCCAACGCCTGTGGCTTTTGGCTGGAATTTGTAAGGGACGAAAAGCTTATGGATGTTGCTTTAATAATACCCTTGATAGACGAATGCAATGTGATGTTGGCAACCTTTCTGCAGGCGGCAAAAAAAGCAAAGGATAAAATGGAGTAACATCGTGCCCAAAAAGATAGACTGGTATATCATCCGATCATTCCTCGGGGCATTTTTACTGGCTCTCGGATTGTTCACCATTATTATCATCATCTTTGATATTTCGGAGAAAATTGATGAATTTGTGGAGAAGGATGTGCCGCTTAAAGAGATTATTTTTGGATATTATGTGAACTTTGTGCCTTTTCTGCTCAATCAGTTTAGTCCCATTTTTGTCTTTATTTCTTGCGTATTCTTCACCTCCAAACTTGCTGAGAGATCGGAAGTAGTGGCTATACTCTCCAGTGGTGTATCTTATATGAGGTTTCTGAGACCCTATTTATTGACAGCGGCATTCCTTGGTGTCATTTCATATATTCTGAGCGGATGGATCATTCCAGAAGGAGATAAGTTGAGAATGGAGTTTGAATTTAAATACATTCGAAATCAGGATGATTCAAAGTCGAATATAAAAAGACAAATTCAGCCGGGTGTGATCATGTCCATGCAGAATTTCAATCTGATAGATAGTTTCGGATATAGACTGACCTTGGAAAAAATTGAAAATGGCCGCATAGTTTCGCGAATTTTTGCCGACAAAATCCAATGGAACAAGGAAAGAAAAATCTGGACACTGGATCGCTTTATAGAAAGAAGATTTCTGAACGATTCAACAGAAATGATAATACGTCAAGAACATCTTGACACCCAATTAAAATTCGACCCCGCCGAATTTTTCAGGAGGATAGAGGACGTTCAAGCCTTCAATATGCGTGAGTTGGATGAATACATCAAATTGGAACAAATGCGTGGAACCGAAAATGTTTTCTTCTACCAAACGGAGAAATACAGACGCTACTCGGGTATCCTTTCGATATTGGTTTTGACCTTTATTGCCGTTTGTGTTTCATCAATAAAAACCAGAGGTGGTGTTGGATTGCATTTAGGCAAGGGGCTTATCATCAGCTTTGTTTATCTCTTCGTCATACAGTTTTTTCATTCCTACGGATCAAGTGGTGTAATGAACCCGATACTGGCTGTCACCATGCCAAATGTGATGTTTGCATTTGTAGGGTTGTATTTTTATCGGGTAACGCAGAAATAGTTGATTGGTTGAATAGTTGATAGGTTGAAAAGTTGATGGGTTGAAAGGTTTTAGATTTAACAACATAGCCCAATGCTTTAGCTTTGGCTATAATGGTTTATTGGTTGAATGATTTGGAAAAGCATATTCCTTATATTTGAACTATGAAATTGGTTTGTCTTATCAGTTTGTTCTTTTTGAGCTTTGTGATTCAGGCTCAGGAAGCAGAATATAAAATTGCGAGAGACGTCAAAACCCCTTTGCTGATGAAATTTGACTTTAGCAAGGTGGAAAACGAAACTGTTTGGTTGGACCCCCGTCCAACCCCGCTACCTGTTCATCACGACAAATTTAGCGAGGCAAAAGTTACCAGAAATGCTGAACGATTTGGAAAAAAAGATCAACTGTTCAAGGCTACACCATATTTTGGAAATGGTTATATATCAACCTCAGAAAGTATTAAGCCAGAGGTGTCAGATACTTTTAATGGCTTGACGATTGGTACTGCAGGCGTGCCGAATGATAATAACATGGCCATTTCAAACGGTGGCAAAATTGTGAGTGTTATCAATTCTTCGGTAAGCATGATCAATGAAGACGGCAGTTTGATAAAATATTATACCCTTCGGTCAATTGTGGCAGGGGTACTTCCAAATCTGGATAGAACCTATGATCCTAAAGTGCTTTACGATCCCTACACCGATCGTTTTATTTTGGTTTTTTTGCAGGGAAGTACCAGCAATGATACCCGTATTATTGTTGGTTTTTCCGAAACAAATGATCCAAACAGGGCCTGGAATTTTTATGCGATAGATGGTAATCCATTTTTAGGTAAGACCTGGTCAGATTATCCCATTATTGCCCATACAAAAGAAGACCTTTTTATCACGGTCAATATTATAAAGGACAACGAAAGCTGGCAGGAAGGATTTACCCAATCTGTCATTTGGCAGGTTAGCAAGGAAAGCGGTTATGCAGGTGATAGTTTGAACAAGAATCTTTTTTATGACATTAAGTTCAAAGATCAGCCCATCTGGAGTATTTGCCCTGTTCAACCAAACTTTCAAGACAAAGAGCGGGGCTTATTTTTACTTTCTGTAAGGCCGTCAGCTTTGGAGAACGACACCTTGTTCATTCACAGAATTACGAATACCTTCAGTTCAGGGAAAGCAGCTTTGAGTTTGAATATAGCGAAGGCCGACAAGAAATATGGCGTGCCACCCAGTGCTTATCAGCCGGCTGCCGGTTTTCGCCTTCAAACCAATGATACGAGGGTTTTGTCGGGGTTCTTGCATAAGAACCACATTCAGTATGTTCAAACGAGTTATATCCCTTCTTCCAAAACATCGGGTATTTTCCATGCAATCATTTCCAATCCGGCATCCAAACCTGTCATTACCGCAAATTATATCCTTCATGATTCAATTGACTACGCATACCCTTCCATTGCAAGCACCGCCGATCAAAGCACGGATTTTGCCTCGCTGATAACTTTTTCACACAGTTCGGAAGTTTTTTATCCTGGTACTTCCGTTGTTTTTCACAACAGCGGTTTAAAAATGTCATCGCTCTATAGCCCCGTTGTGTCAATTAAAGACGGAGAGGCCCTGATCAATACTTTCGTAGAAGATAGTATAGAGCGGTGGGGCGACTACACAGGTATTCAGGCAAAATACAATGAACCGGGCATAGTGTGGCTTTCAGGATCTTATGGTAAGCTAAAAGGCAAAATTCAGAACGGAACAAATAGTGTCTGGATTGGGAAAGTCAATACGCAAAAGGATTTATTACTGGAACAGTCATACCAGATTTATCCGAATCCGGCGTTTGGTCTTATTAAAATTAAGGTAATGACGGCTGATACGAAGCCATTGACAATAACATGCTTCGATTTGCTTGGACAAAAAATAATGGAACAGAAGTTAGAAAACCTGGAGGTAGGTAAGAATATAATTAATGTTGCCATTCCGTCCGTTTCTTCCGGTTTTTATATTATTCAGATTCTGCTCGGTAGCGGTAGGAAAATATTGAGCGAGAAGATTTATTTGAACGAATGAAAAAGCCCACCGGTTCACGAAGGCCTTTTGTGATTTCTGATTTTTGAAAGAATTCGAAAAGAATATTCGGCTTATAGGTCAATGACCAGAATGATAAAAAGAGGCTGATTAAAGCTGGAATACCAGTTATAGGTGTCCTTCTTGTTGTCATCTGGTCTGGTAGGTACTCCGTTAAAAAGTGGTTTATAATAGAAATATGAAAATTCCTCATGGTAATTAATGACTAAGCTGGCCTCTGTTGTCAGGCTTACCCTATTGTTAATTTCCAACTTAAAGCCAAGTAAAGGTGCAACACCGGTCTGTTTAATATCTGTCTTTGTTCCCCGTTGATACCCATTAATCTGACCAGTAGCGTCGTTTTTTAAATGTGAAACAGATGAACGTAGATCCAATCCATAAAATACATTCCATCGCCGTGATAGTTTTTTATTCAGTTCATATCCAATTCTGAAGTCCAACGATTTCTCGAAGTCTTGGGCACGGTTTGGGTCAGAGCTATTCGGAGATTTAGTGTTTTCCTTCCTGTATGTACCCCCAATTGCTGCACGCAGGTTACTCTCGTTTTTAAAGTGAAATCGGTAAGTGAGATAATATTTGGGATTATATGCCTGAGATTGATTGTTGAGGGTTAGGAACTGTTTAATGAAATTCGTTCCGTCCAATCCGAGTTCATGCCGATGATAGCTGAAACTATCATTTTTTTGGTGAGAGTTTTGGGTCATCCCCAATTGATAAGAAAGGGTTGATAAAAACAGAAGAATGGTCTTTGTCATTTGTCAAGTTTTAGCCTGACAAAAATACATATAAATAATTCTGTGATGTTAAAACGAGATTTAATATTAACAAGAAAGGCCCCCGGTTCGCGGAGGCCTTTGATCAAGATAAAGATACTAAACTACTACTTGATGAAAAATTTTGATGCTTATATTTGATCTTGTTATCGAACGCAACCAACTACAATCTCGTACGATATATATTGGGCATCCTTGCATGTAACGTGCCAGAATGATTTGCTGCTTAAAATCAACGAGTTAACTGAATCTGTATATTTGATATTTCCGAAGATTGGAACAAAATTGAGGTAAAATGGGAAAAAGAGCTTTTGAAAGTTTATTTGCTGTTCGGGTAAATATGAGCGACAAAGCGAAAACCGATACATGGATAAAAGGTCGGCCAGAAAGGTATTGTAAATTTTGTTGGTACATTCAAATTTGGAGTCATACAGCATGGCAAACGCATTTAAATTTTAATGATGAGGTTAGATGCAATAGAATCAGGTAATTCAAAAATTGTTAGAGTTTGAATTTTCTATTTTTTGAAAACATTTCGGGGCTTAACGAAGTGGCGGCTTAGAAGCAATTACCTGTCGCCAAGCACAACACTTTATAGAAAGCACTACCGTTTGATTTACCACTGAACCCCCGCTATCGCAAACCCCTTGTTAGCGGTAGTTTTACTTCTCTTTTCCGTCAGCCGATGAGATGAACTCCACCAGTTTTTTCCAATCAATACTGCCGTCTTTGTCGCAATACTCATTGGCAAACTCCTTTGTAAACTTGTTTATCATTTGCGAATACGATTTCATAAAGTCATCGTTCTTTTCTCTTGCCTTGTGTCCAAGTGGCTCAATGATTTCGGTGTAAAGTTCTTTGTCGCCCGAAACAAACTCCCAAAATTTTTGTCCGCAGTATTTGTAATAGTCGCCTTTGTCGGGCTTGTTATCTCTGCCGTAACAACAGCCGTTTACGGCTGTGATGTTTAATTTTGAGTTGCTTGTTCTTAATGCCTTCTTTGCTGTTTTGAAGTCCGCAACCATTTTAGCTATTTGAGAACTGTTGCCCCAATTAGGTCCTGATTTAATGGTAATGATGTAACGAATACCATCATTATCAAATTCAAGGTCTATTCCTGTAATGCCAGATTTTTTGCCTCCATAAACTTTCTCATTGATGAAAATTGCAAGTCCTTCAAGCCAGTCGCCAAAAATTGTTTCTTCGTTAGAAGAAATATGAGCATCCACAATTCCTCTGATGATTTGCTCTGCTGTCAAAACATATTTTGCTTTGAACAAATAAGGGTTCTTGCGTTTGAGAACTTGTGAAAGTTTCAAACTGTCTAAACTCTGTATTCTCTTTTTGTGAAAAGTCCCGATGTTTTGCTCAACGTATTGCGAAACGTCCTTCAGACTTATTTTCTACAACTCAACTTTTGATTCAATCCTTTCATTTATTGAATCAGCAATTGCATCATACCAATTTATTTTCTTTTCAATGAACGGAATTATTTTCTTTATTTCTTCTGTGGTTAAATTTCTTCCTAATAAATCAAGAGATACTGTTTGAATATCTTCTTCGTTTAGGGAATAAATTACTTTGCTGTCTTTCATTTTACAATATTTTAGTGATAGAATTTATTTTCACGATGCCAACTGATTGCACTTTGATGAGGATAAATTTCTTTACTTTTTGGAAGAAGCATTTTCATTTTTTTATTTGAAAATATTCTGATGAAATCATAGTCGCCCATTTTTCCAAATTCAGAAGACAACGAATTTACCTTGGAAGAAACTTGAATTGTAAAATTATTTTCTACTGCAAACCAACCTGCATCAAAAGCCCAATGATGCAAACGACATAAAGACAATCCATTTAAAATGTCATCTTTTCCTTTCTCACTATGAGGAACAATATGTGCGGCTTCAACTCCCCAACTCATATCCTTAAGAGAATTTATTTTCAAACCACAAAAAGCACACTTGAAATCATACGCTTCAATAACAGCTTGACGGAAACCTCTTATTCTGATTGCTGATTCTCTTGTAACTTTTACTACTTTCTTTTCTTTATCAAATGGATTATAATTTTCTGGTCGTGGTGTTTCAATTAACTTCTTTGCAATTTTTTGAACTTCATAAGATTTTGTTTGAAGAAATTCCTTTTGTGATTGAGGAATACTCAAAAGTTTAAGTGATTCATCAAAACCATTTTCAGTTAGCATCCATTCTTTTTTATTTGTAAGAAGAATAGTTGATGTTGGTTTTGAAACTAATTTTTCTTTTGCTAATGAATCAGCAGCACGATAAAGCAAACGATGCCAAAGAGGGGTTTTTACAATTCTATTTTCCTTATGATAAATTCTTTCCAAGACAGCGGTTCGTTGATTCTTATTCAAACTAAATTCATCTGCAATTTCACTTACTATTTCTTCACCCGTAGCAAACTCTTTTATAACTCCATTGTGTTTGAATAATGTTTTTAGTAATGCTTGCTCAACTGCTTTTCGCGTTGGCATTGCAAAATCTTCAAGCATTTTTCCTTCGTAACTCATAGAGAAAATATTTTGGAAAGAAGATTTATGCTGCGATGCGGTTTGCGTTAGGGATAGAAGCGAAAATCCTTTTTGCTGCGTTGGCATTGTGCGTTGAGGCAAAAAGATTGTAGCGGATAGCCCGACCCTGCCTGTGTGTAGGGTTGTGCGTTTGCTGAGGCAGGGGAACGCCATAAAAATTATTTCGTAGCATTCTATTAGCTACAATTAAAGTTGTTCCGCTACCCATAAATGGGTCAAGAACAGTATCGTGTGGTTTGGTGAAGAGCTTAATAAACCATTCGGGAAGTTCTTCTGGAAAAGCTGCTGAATGATTTTTGTTGTTGCACTCTGTCGCAAGGTGCAACACATTAGTAGGAT
Source organism: Bacteroidia bacterium (assembly GCA_020053795.1). Classification (GTDB taxonomy): domain Bacteria; phylum Bacteroidota; class Bacteroidia; order NS11-12g; family UBA9320; genus JAGVMN01. The sequence goes on from JAGVMN010000064.1 coordinate 10,485, forward strand.
ATGCTTTGTCCCTGTCTAACCAGTTTGAAATGTTTTTGCCAAAACCGCTACCAACTTTTGAATTGTCTCTTACTTTGTCGGTGTCGCTGAGTTTTTTTAGTCGTGTCTTAGCCCAGTCGCCCATTGGCACCATCACTTCCTCCTGATACATGTTGAAGTGCTTTTGCTTGTTGAACTGTAACAGTCGCTCCCAACTGTCGCGGAAACGGTTTGGCCACTTTCCAGGATAGCTGTTTTTCTTGTGCCAAATAAACTCTTCTGTCCAAAGCCAACCTTGTTTACGCATGGCAAGAATTAACTCCATTACATAAGTGCTGCGTTCTCCGTCAACTACTTTCTCCTTGATGTTGAGAACGAAAGTCCCTGTCGGTTTGAGAACCCGCAAAAGATGCTCTGAAATTGGCAGAAACCAGTCCACATACTTGTCGTGGTGAATACCACCGTAGGTGTCTTTACGCTGGTCTGCATAGGGCGGTGATGTTACAATTAAGTCAACAGAATTGTCCGCAAGTTTTGCGAGTTCCGTTTTGCTGTCGCCAAGAAATAAGTCAGTCCGAAGCTCCATTTTTACAAATTCAGTTAGCACAAATGTAGGATTTAAAATGTTCGTGTCAGTCGGAAAGTCGTCCGAGTTGTTCACAAAAAGTCGTCAGGATAAATGTACAAATGGTCGGTGAAGCACTGCCGCCCAAAAATTACTGCTAACTCTTTCTTAGTGAGAATTCTTCTTAGTGGAAACTCTTAAAAATAATGGATTTCTCCTTTTAGATGTTTTTACTCTTTGTCTTACAAGGTGTCCGTCAATTTCACCAATTGGCGTTCAATGTCTTTAGCTGTCAAAGGTTTTACTTTGGCCGTATTCATAGACAAAAGGGCGATCAGAGTGACAGCAGAAAGAATGAGAGGCAGCTTTTTCCAATGGTAAACATTGGCTCAAATGTATTTGATTTTTAATCTTATAAAATCAAAAATCGTTAATCTTAATTCTTAAATAAGGCAGCCTTTGTAAACAAGGACCCTACTTGGCAAAGTTCACCGCCCGTCTTTCGCGGATAACCGTAACCTTTATTTGTCCCGGATAGATCATTTCCTTCATAATCTTCTGTGAGATATCGAATGAAATTAGGTCAGATTGCTTGTCATCCAGACTGTCACTGTCAACAATTACCCTAAGTTCGCGGCCTGCCTGAATCGCAAACGCTTTTTGAACACCGTCAAATGACAAAGCTAATTTTTCCAAATCGTGCAAACGTTTTACGTAAGCTTCCGAATCCTCGCGACGGGCACCCGGCCTGGATCCCGAAATGGCATCACAGGCTTGTATGATTGGTGACAAAAGTGTGGTCATTTCAATTTCGTCGTGGTGGGCACCGATGGCATTGCAAACTTCCGGATGTTCACCAAATTTTTGAGCGAGTTTCATTCCCAGCAATGCGTGTGGTGTTTCCGGATCGTCATCCGGCACTTTTCCAATATCGTGCAAAAGACCTGCTCTTTTGGCAAGTTTGGTATCCAATCCAAATTCTGCAGCCATGGTAGCACACATGTTGGCCACCTCTCTGGAGTGTTTCAAGAGGTTCTGTCCATAAGAAGAGCGATACCGCATGCGACCAATCATTCTGATCAGTTCAGGATGCAGTCCGTGTATTCCCAGATCAATGATGGTACGTTCGCCTATTTCAATAATCTCCTGTTCTAAATCTCTTCGTGTTTTTTCTACTACCTCTTCAATTCTCGCCGGGTGAATGCGTCCATCGCTAACCAACCGATGCAGGGCAAGCCGGGCAGTTTCTCTTCTGATAGGGTCAAAGCCCGATAGAATGATGGCCTCCGGCGTATCATCAACAATAATTTCAATTCCTGTAGCGGCTTCCAACGCACGGATATTTCTGCCCTCTCTTCCGATGATCCGTCCTTTCACTTCGTCATTGTCAATATGAAAAACAGTAACGGTATTTTCAATAGCCTGTTCTGCAGCCGTTCTTTGAATGGTTTGAAGGACCATTCGTTTGGCATCTTTAGTAGCAGTCAGCTTGGCTTCTTCTACAATGTTTTTCACATGGATGAGGGCCTCTGTTTGGGCGTCCTGTTTCAGTGCCTCAACGAGTTCATTTTTCGCAGCTTCGGCACTTAATCCTGCTATTTGTTCCAGTTTTTTCACATGAGTCTCATGTGATTTTTCCAGTTCGTGTTTTTTGATGTTAAGAATCTCCAACTGCTTGGTCAGGTCTTCTTTCACCGAGTCGAGTTCTTTGCTTTTGCGGTCGGCATTCTGATACTTGTCGCTGAGGCTCTGTTCTTTTTTGCGAAGCTCATTTTCCTTCTCTTCCAGTTCCCTTCTTCTTTGGTTGGTGTCCTGCTCAAATTCAGTTTTCAACTGGTAGAACTTTTCCTTGGCTTCCAATTCACGGGTCTTTTTGATGGCTTGTGCCCGTTCTTCGGCATTTTTCAAAATTTCTGCGGCTTTGCCTTCAGATTTTTTACTGAGAAAATAGTAGGCGGCTACGGCTCCGAGCCCCAAACCACCAAGCAATGCTAACAATACTACGATTGTGTTCATTTTTAATTTTAATTTAAAAAAGTTTAAGGCTGATGATTAATGATCAGCGGATTCTCAAATGCTGTTCTTCAGGCGTAGGTCCAGTTTTTCAAGTCTTTCATTCAGACTTTTTGAATCAACGCTCTCTTTGTTTTGCATCATTTTCAACGCTGTTGCCAGTTCCAAAGAGGTCATGGCTAAGGAATCCTGAAAGTCTTTCATAGAAACGTGGTCTCTGTAAAACTTCTCTTTTTCGTTGATGAGTTTTGCCGCCGACCGCACATTCTCTTCTTCGGAGGCGTCTATTTTTAAAGGATAAGTCCTGTTCCCAATACCAATATTTATTGAAATAGTTTCATCCTTCATTAAACCCAATACTAATCATTCAGCATATCTATACATTTATCGAGTTCCTTCACAAACTTGTTGAGCATTTCAATCATTTCGCGATTGGCATTTCTGTCTGTGTTGATACTCCCTGCAATTTTAACCAAATTATTACTTTCAACAGCATGATCCGATTTGTTTTTTTGCTCATTATTTTCATTTCTAAGGCTTTCGAGGCTTTCTTTGAGTTTGGAATTTTCGCCTCTAAGGTATTCAAGCTGTCCTATGAGCAGTTGTACGTTGTTCTCAATACTTCGGATGCGTTCATCAAATTCCATCATTATCTTCTGATGGTGGCATTTAATTCTTTTTCAAAAACCTGTATCAACCGGTTGATTGTTCTATCAATTTCGTTATCTGTCATGGTTTTTTCATCATCTCCTAAAATACAACTAATGGAATATGATTTTTTCCCTTCTCCCACCTGCGGACCCTCAAAGGCATCAAAAAGTCCGACCGATTTGAGTCGCTTACCAACCGTCCGGTAAGCCAGATTTTCTATACTAAGGTATTCTGCATTCTGATCTAATACCAGAGAAAGGTCGCGTCTGACTTCAGGGAATTTGCTTATGGGTTTCAGTTTGAATGATTCTTTTCCTGAATCCTCAATGACAGCATTCCAGTCTATTTGGGCATACCAGATTTCCCCCTTCAGATCAAAAGCCTTCATGAGTTTATCCGGCACCAGTTCAATGTTGGAATATTTGGCAAGGGTGCTTTCGTTGACCGGAGTACCGGCTTTTTTAATGGCATTCACCACAAAGGCTTTTAAGTGGAAATAACTCACCTTTTCTTCTATGGTATTCCAGTTTTCGGGCTGTATATTTCCTGTTATGATGAGAAAAAGCTGTTCCTTTTCTTTGTATGTGTTATGATGTTTAAAATACGTTTTCCCAAACTCAAAGAACTTCAGATTGGAGTTTTTTCTGTGGTGATTGAAAGCTACAGCCTGAAGTGCAGTCGAAAGCATATTGTCTCTCAACACGCCTAATTCTGAACTCAACGGGTTCAAAAGTTCGATGGTTGTTGCGGGGTTTTCCTGAAATTCCTTTGATGATAGAGGATTGGTCATCATTTCGAGGAACCCATTGTCGGCCAAATAATCACCTACCTTTTGTGTGGCTTTGTAATGCCTGTTTTCTTCGCGGAAAACATCGCTGAAAGTGATATGCGATTTACCCGGAATATTGTCATACCCGAATATTCGAAGCACCTCTTCGATTATATCAACTTCACGCGTTACGTCGAGTTTTCTGGCGGGAACTTTTAGTTGCCATTGGTCACCATTCTTGTCAACTGAAATATCCAAAAAGACCAGTATCCGTTCAATTTCTTCATCGTCAATTTCTACCCCACCGAAGCTTCTGAGTTTTTGAGGACGAAAGGTAATATCATGAGGCTGAATGGTTTTGGGGTAAGTATCAATAACATCACCCACAATTTCTCCGCCTGCCATTTGCAAGATCAAACTTGCGGTTCGTTGCAATGCAAAAACAGTAACCTCAGGGTCGGTTCCTCTTTCATAACGGAAAGAAGCATCTGTATTCAGGCCATGTGTTTTGGCACCTTTGCGGATTATACCGGGATCGAAAAAGGCACTTTCGATAAAGATGTCGGTGGTGTTGTCAGAAACTCCTGAATCCATCCCACCGAAAATACCGGCAAGAGCCAGTGGTTTTTTGTGGTCACAAATCAATAATTCTACACCCTCGAGTTTTCGTTCAATCGCATCTAAGGTTGTAATTTTTTCACCCTTTTCTGCCCGGCGAACTATAATGCCATCGTTTATTTTTGCAGCATCGAAAGCGTGAATGGGTTGTCCCAATTCGTGCAGGGTATGATTGGTGATATCAATGATATTATTTTTTGGGCGAATGCCGATGGCCTTTAACCTGTTTTGTAACCAGAGAGGACTTTCACCTATTTTAACTCCTTTTAAATAGAGTCCGGAATACCGTGGACAACCAATAACATCTTTAATATCAACAGAAACAGGACCTTTTCCCTTACTTTTTGGTATTATAGATTCCGGCATTAAAACAGATTTTCCCGTCAACGCTCTTAGGTCCCTGGCGACTCCAAGAATTGATGCAGCATCTCCGCGGTTTGGGGTCAGTCCTATCTCCAAAACCTGATCGCTTTCTATTTTCAGATAGTCGCGAACCATCATTCCAACGGGAGCATCTTCCGGTAAAACCCTGATGCCGCTGTGATCTTTTCCCAAGCCAATTTCATCGTCGGCACAGATCATTCCTTCTGAAACTTCTCCCCGGATTTTGGCTTTGCTGATGGTAAAGGGTTCTCCGGCGGTTGGGTATATGGTCGTTCCAACCTGAGCCACAATAACTTTCTGGCCGGCGGCCACATTGGGTGCTCCGCAGACAATGCTCAATATAGATTCAGCACCAACATCTACCTTACAAAGCGAAAGCCTGTCGGCCCCGGGGTGTTGTTGTCTGTCAGCTACCAATCCTATCACCAGACCCTTCAAACCACCCGGCACTGTTTCAAAAATCTCGATGCCTTCTACTTCAAGTCCGCAACCGGTGAGCAATACTGCCGTTTCTTGTACGGGGATATCAAGTGGTATGATGCTTTTTAGCCAGTTATACGAAATCTTCATTCAGGAATTGTTTCAGGGGGCGAAGTTATGAAATTTGCTTGCTTTGAAAATCGAAAATGATTCGTTAAAAGAAGATTGGGAGGGAGCCGCATTTTTGGTTTTGAAATAATATCAACCTCTTCGGGGTTTAGGACTTTGTTCGGATATCGTTACCATAATAATATCACCACTTCGGGGTTTAAGACTCGTTCAGTTTGTGTTTCCATAATATTACCATCCCTTCGGGATTAAAAGCGTTATTAAGGGTGCCATTGTGCATCAACGAACATTTACGAATATTTTTTACCGGAGAGATTTAGGAATCTTTTAAACCAGAGGGATGAAAATATTGTATCAAATTAACCCACCAAAAACAAAAACCCCGAAGGGGTGAAATGATTATGAAAATATGATCTCAGAAAAACAAAACCCCGAAGGGGTGATATTCTTTTTTCGATGACTCGGTGCCATATATCAAATATTCAATCGATTTGAAATAGGTATTTTTGCTACTACCATTTTAGAAAGAAAACCATGGCTGGAACTTTTTCCCAAATCTATATTCAACTTGTTTTTGCTGTGAAAGGCAGAGAAAACTTAATCAGCAAATCGTGGAAAGATGATTTGCACAAGTACATTGCCTTTATCATAAAGGGGATGGACCAATAATCAATCATTGTAAACGGAATGCCCGATCATATTCATGCCTTTGTGGGTTTGCGATCATCAATGTCTATTTCAGATTTGGTTCGGGACGTGAAAAACAATTCAAGCAATTTCATTAATGATAATGACCTCGTAAAGGGAAAATTTTCCTGGCAGGAAGGATACGCTGCATTTTCTTATTCCCATTCCCAATTGGACACTGTTTACAAATATATTCTGAACCAAGAGAAACATCATAAGAGGCGAATTTTCAAAGCAGAGAATTAAGAGGTTGTTTAAAAATCATTGGGAAAGTCTGTTAAGCATAATTTTGATCATGGATAATTGCACCATTGCGACACTACAGGGAATCAATGTTTCATA
>JAGVMN010000059.1 GCA_020053795.1 Bacteroidia bacterium
AAAATTCACAAAGCCACATCTCGTTTGTTGCGGGAGTTGGACTCGAACCAACGACCTCCTGGTTATGAGCCAGGCGAGCGACCATCTGCTCCTTCCCGCGATTTTTATCGGTTACTTAGCGAAGCCGAAGTCCCGCTCCACCAATTCCGAAAACCTAATATCCAAATACTTATAAATCCCCATCCATGTCCTCCCGCAAAAATCCCTGTCCAGCGTTTCCCGCAGCAGATGTTCCAGCAGCACTAATTCTTCTTCGCTTCTGCAGTTGTTAATGGCATCACACACATCCCGCAAAAAATATCTGCGTCTCCAGGTCCAGGACTGCCCATAATCGCTTGTTCTGTTCGTATCAATTCCCCCGAAAGCACTTCGTACTGCGTGTTCAGTTTTCGTATTTCCTCCATCAGCCGCAGTTTCTCCGCATGAAACTTTTTTGCCGTAGTTTCCACCTCCAGAGCCAGATGGGAAATGTTTTGCTTCGTCACAAAAATGCTGTCCTGCAGTTCTATCATCTCGTGACATTTCTGGCGGTACCTTTCCACCGCCGTGTTTAATTCCTCTTGCATATTTTATCAGTTTAGTAAGTATCTTGTTGATGGTTTCGGTCACTGAGGCTATAGAAGTGCCGAAACTGTAGTCTATCGTTCCCATTTTTTTATTTTTGGGAAAAACTGTTTCTTCAGGTTATCCGGAAGGTTCATGCCTTGCCCGGCCGCTTCTTGAATCATCTTCGGCGATAGCTCCTCTTTGGGTAGTAGAAATTTGTAACCACCTATGGGCACGTTGGTGCAGTATGATGCTCGCATCCATCCCCTATCCGGATTAGAAACCCACAACACAGCAACCAGCGAAATTTTATTTTCAAGGTACTCTATGTGTACCTCTTTTACCGTGTAGCTCATGATCAGTTCACCACCATTTTAAGATTCGCCCATTTCTGGCAAAAAGCAATGATCTGGCCCATATGCGTGTGCATCAGGTTCTCCTTTGGCGGCAAAATCCGCAACCACTTCGCCTGATGAGCCACCACCATCATCGCCAGTTTCTCCATCGGCTGTTGGTTTACCTTGTCCAGGTACCAGCTCAGGTCGGCAATCAGTTGATCTTTGCCCGTGTACCGTTTCGCCGAATAGGCCTTTTTCCGTTGTTTCACAATCCCCACAAGACATTTCATGATAATATCCCTATATTGTTTCCGTTTCCACAGCAGCAATGCCTCTTGGTTGTCAAAGATTTTGGGTACAGCTTTCAGGCCTAGCCCTGTGATCTGGCAATACACCAAACCATCCGTGCCGGTGTAATTAGTTACTTTCATCATAAGTCTCTTCCGTTTTTTTCTACTGATTTATGGTATTGAGATTCTTTAGGGTTACTGAGCGGAATTTCCGCTTTTCCAACCCTTGTATGTGCAGTATGCTTACTATTAGCATATCTTCCGTTGCTGAGCGGCGTTCCCTTAGCGGAGTCGAAGGGAGCCTTCCTCATTCTGATCACCACCACACCGGCAGCAATCACCAACAAGCCACCGATAAAAAACAGCCATATAATAGTACTGTTAATCAAAGCATCGTCCAGGTATTCGGGCTTCATATCGTTTTTTCTTTTAAAGCCTTAGAAACCGCCACGCCGATATTATCGGAATTGCGATATACCGCTATCTCATCCAGCGACACCTCCCTGCCCCATTTGCTCTTAAAAAAAGCCATCAACCCCATAATAGAGTTACTATTAAGAGCTTGCTGCGGGGTATTGTATAATTTGTGTATAGTGCTGATAGCTAAACCCGTAAAGGCGGCACATTCTTTTTTTAAATCTGCCGTGTGCCCCACCGTTTTATCAAAACACTCTTTTACCCTGTTTTTTTTGGGAAGCGTTTTGATATTTAATTTTTTTGACATAATTTTATAGTTAAAGCGAATAATTAGTACGGCAAACTAAAAGTAGTTGCGTTATATTATCGCAATAACGATAATTGTATTTATTAACAATCTCTGCACATGTCAAATTTCGAAAACGACAAAGTGAGCATCCGTGAGCGTTTCCGCTTGTATTATGAGGTGGTGTATAATAATAGCCAGACAAAAATGGCTCAGCTCACTGGTGTGGCCCAGGGTTCTATATCTGATATTTTAGGAGCAAGAGGTACCACACCAGGTACAGAGGTATTTATAAAACTAAAAAGAGCCGATAAAAAATTAAACCTTAACTGGATGCTTACCGGCGAAGGCGAAATGCAAACAGAAAACGGTTACAACATATCAGAGCCTATGAAGCAATACGGAGCAACCTCTGATATAGGACAACTCGCAAAAGTGTTGTTGCGGAGTCAGCAAGAATTGGTTTCCGTCATCCGCGAAAACCTAGACATAAAAATCAGCGGCAGCAGTGGCAACAAAAAGAAGTAGAAACCACCCCATACCGTCCATTAAAGGGCCCAAAGACACTGTTCGAGTCCTGTTCTGGGCACAAAAAAAAACCTTCAGTTCAAATATTCATGAACGGAAGGTTTTTTTCAATATGCTGATTCAGCTATTTAGCCAATGTTCTCATAAAATTGACTATATTCCAAATATCTTCATCATCCGGAATTTTCTTTTTGAAAGACGGCATATCGTCTCTGCCCTCTTTGATTTTGTAAAAAATTTCACCATCAGTTTGGCCATGAAATGCTGCTGTACTAAAATTGCCACACTCGGTGTCCAGCTCTTTGGCTTTGGGTCCATCGCCCAGACCTTTTGAGCCGTGGCATGACTTGCAATGCTTCGAATACATGGTCTTACCGGCTGCAATGCTTGCTGCATCAGATTTGACGGCATTTTTCATCTTTTTAGAGGCTTCGGGGACTTTCCATGGTTTTGGTTTATTATCTTGATAGCCAACGAATGACATGGTGGTAAATCCTAATACAAGAATCATGAGTCCAATAACGAATAATTTTCTTTTAAAGGTTGTTTTCATATTTGTAATTTATGTTTAATGTTTTCTAAAGTCAACATTTCAGTTAGAATCTATCCGCTTAAAATTTTTTCAAAGATAGATATTTCAAAATTCAATATTTTAACATTTAGGGTATCCTGCTTAGTTTCTTTATTTTGAACAATAAATATACCAAGTAGAAAATTGTTCCCCATATAAATGCAATAATCGTAACCGATGCGATGACTAGTGGCAAAGGGGCATTATCTCCAGACGACCATAATGTTCTCTCCCTTTTTGCATTGACAAAAGGAAGCACTGACCACGGGACTACTTTTATGACCTCAATCGTTCCATAGGAATCGTCATCCTCCAATTTTGCAGCTATTGTAATGGTGCCGTTCTGGTTTCCTGGGATATCGAGAGGGAGTTCAGCGGAGACTTCTCCATTCTCATCTGTTGAAAGTCCTTCTTCACCGAAAGGAAGGAAGTTAAATGTCCTTTTAATATATAGTTTCACTTCAATGTCCGTTACCGGAATCAACTCATCCTCATTATACGCCAGAAGTGTCGCCGTAGCGGTTTTAATGGAATCATCGCCTAAGTAATCAAGTTTTAGTTTAGCAACCGAAACTGTGATTTGATCTTCGACATCTTCATATATTGGATCCGAATCCATTTTTACAATGAAGGTATATTCATGCATATTGGCGGTCAAGTCATTAAAGTTTGAGGTGAGTCTAAAAACTCCTTCCCCTTTTTTATTAAGAATAAGATTGCCAAGCCACCCGGTACCTTCAATTGGATCGTACTTTTTTACCTCGTTAAGATAAAGGTTAAAAGGTGATTTTAAATTATCAACCGATACAAATTTTTCGTTTTCTTTTCTGCTAACCTCTATTTTTATGCTTCTGATATTATTGGTAAGTCTTGTGCTGAGGTTCATGCTTAATGACAATTTATCAGGGCTTTCTTCATTCTCCTGAGAAAGGGCTATTTTTTCACCAATAATGAGGAATGCATAAATTGTTAGAAATATTGAAATAACACGGTGACGCTTGATTTTGGCTAATAAAATAAAGAATTTATTTTTCATCACTTTTGTTTAAATGTTTATAAATTGTTTCATGAGGAATTGCCCTCTCTTCGGCCAATTCCCAAATAGAAATGATTGGGAAATACCTTACAAAAATGGTTATAATGAGTAGAGCCCCGGCAAGGGATGCACCTGTAATTGACCATTCGGCAAATGTTGGTGCATAATGTTTTGCTGATTCAGGAACCTGTTCCAATGGAAGAAAGGGGTGCAACATGGTTGGAATAACAATAAGATACCTTTTGAACCAGGCACCAATAATGACAAATACAGCCATAATAAAAATTGGTAAAGGTTTTCTTCCCCTTTGAAATAAGAGAACAATAATAGGAATAATCATACCGAATATCTGAACCATCCAAAACATAGGAGCATAATGCCCTGTAAATAATGCCCGGAGATGTTCGCCCTCTTCACCTTTCATTTTATATCCGGGAATAAAGTATTCGTTAACTGTAAAGTATAAATAGATAAATGACAGAAGCACCAATAAACGTCCCATTCTGTCAAAATGTTTATCAGTTATGTATTCATCAAAGCGATCGTAGAAGCGTCTCAAAATATACATACCGGCTATAACTGCTGCAGCTCCAACCATAAAAGCTCCGGCTACGAAGTAGGCACCAAAATTGGTGCTATCCCAACCTGGCCTGTAGGTTGTTTCAAATAACCAGGATGTAACAGTGTGAATACTAAGGGCAACAGGAATAATAAGAATTGACATGATTGTTACAGCTTTTTTTACAACATTATATTGTTCAGGTTTATTTTGCCATCCGAACGATAACATAATATACATTTTATGCTGCCATTTAGGAATATTTTTTAGGCGGTCTCTGCAGAATGCAATTCCAGGAAGCAAAGGAAAATATAGAAGTAATAAACTTATGGTCATATAGGTCATTACCACGATGACATCCCAAACAATAGGCGATTGAATTCTGCCATGAATAAACATGTTTAGAAGTCTGTCCGGACGTCCCATATCAACTATAATTATTATTCCGGCAAATACAATGCAGGCAACTGCAATTATTTCCGAAATACGCGTAAGCGGGGCCCTCCAACTGATATTAAGAAGATGCAGAACGGCAGTAATCAACGACCCGACCAAACTGACAGCAACGAAAAATACAAAATTAGAAATATAAATTCCCCATGAAACGGTATCACTTAGACCAGTTACAGATAATCCATACCTTAACTGTTGGATATAATAATATAAGCCAACTCCAATTATTAAAAGAAGCAGCATAACCCATATTTTCCCGGCAATCCCGAATTTTTGAGGTAACAAATCCATGTTATAACGATGAAGCATTTGAATCGCTTCCTTTTCGTTATTTGGTCTTCCTAATTCTTCCATTTCTTTAATTAATGATTATGAGTATCTTCTTTATAATTTTCTAATCCCGCTTCAAATGGGAATAAACGGTTAACTGCAGGTAAGTAATAAACACTAGGTTTAGTTCCTAAAGATTCTAAATATCTATAACCGGCTTTTTCTTTAAGTAACTGGCTTAAACGTACTGTTTCATCACCATTTGTCACAGAATCTTCGTTTGCATCCCCAAAATAATAAACGCCATTTGGACATGCTGTAACACAATGTGGTAATTTTTCCTGACGCAGCATGTCTGGACAGAAATCACACTTTTCAACCGTTCCTTTTTTTCTTGGAAGACTTGTTTCAAGAGAGTATGCCATATCTTTTGCATTATCTGGCATTTGGGGTTCGTCAAAATTAAATGTACGGGTAGAATAGGGGCAGGCAGCCATGCAAAATCTGCATCCTATACATCGTTCGTTGTCAATAAGAACAAGGCCGTCAGTTCTTTTAAAAGTAGCATCCACAGGACATACTTTTACACATGGAGGTTCATCGCAATGCAAACAGGGTTTTGGCATCCAGTATGGAGAAGCGGCAGGTGAGTCCTGCATTTTAAATACTTTAAGCCATTTATTTTGTTCAGGAAGTAAATGATATTCCTGACATGCGTCCTGACATTTCAGAGCATTTTTACAACGCGATAAATCTATTACCATTACATACTTTTTACCCGGAATTCCATTGCGGGCCTCATCGTTGGAAACATGGCAACATGAATTATCTTTAAGGTACGAAGAATCTACTTCAACAAGTTTCCCATCCGTGGTTAGTACTTTTACCTTTTCGGCATTATCAGTTGTTACCGAATCTTTGTCTTCTGAAAAAACTTTTTGCAAAGGACCCACCGCAGTAATTCCTGCTGCTAAAAATCCAAACTTAAGAAAGTCTCGCCTTCCGGAATTGTCGCCTTCCGGCTTCTCTTTATTATCTCCTTTTTTTGACATAATCTTGTTTATTATTTAGTCTCAATTGGTCGTTGTACAACCACTTGGCCATTTGACGGTTGACAATTTTTCAGGACAAAGTTGGGGGAGTTTTACATCTTATTTAATGACCCGAATCAGCTCAGATAATGACCTTCGTCATGTTCAGATTTATTTGCCGGTTATTTATTTTTCATTGGTCAAGCCCACTTCTCCCCCTTCTTATCACTTATTATTTTATGCTTAGGCGTGTTTACTTTTTATTAGAGTCTCCACCCTTTGAATCTAATTCTTTCGGTTTCAACAATAAGGAGAACTCATGGTCTAAATGAAAAAACAACTTCCCGGACTTTGTTATCCGTAGTTAATTGACTCTCAATAATTCCACAATCTTGTTATATTAAAACCAATCAATACATCTTTATTGGTAAAGTCATTAGAATTGTAAAGCAGGTTGTATTGATTAACGATAGATTCATAAGTGCCTACAAACACCTGAAAAACGTGAGAACCTGTTGATGCTTCCAAACCAAAACTTAGGTTTGGTTTTACCGTAAGAACTTTTTCATCCTGCTTCGTAAAATTATAGTCGTATTCAAACAATACGGCTAATGCATCTGCTATTTTCACTCTTCCATTTACGGAGAGACCAAAGTTACCACGCGATACCAGAGAATCAACCATATTGAAATAGGAATAGCTTGGAGCCACCTGAACAGAAATTCTGTCTGAGAATTTTCGGGCGATGATCAACTGATTGAAGTAAGAAAGCCGGTTGGTTATCTCTGGATAAACATCCTTGCGGACATCAATAGCAATATCACCAAAATAGGTAATGCTCACTGGTATATTACCAGAACGTGTTTGCTGTAAAATAGCATATTTCCAGTTCAGGTCCTGAAGTTTTCTATTTTTTGTGGTTCCTATCCCCAACTGAATTTTATCAGTCAGGGTGAAATTAAAACCCATTCTTATATTGGATGGTGCATACAAACCGAGCAAATCAAATTCCTCGCCGTTTAATTTCCCAAAGCGGTGCTGAATAATAAATTCCAGCGTGTGTGCTGTAGGAAGTTTTACTGTTTGATTGTTTAATAGATAACCGCTTTCAAAAGGATCTTTTACGGGGCGTTTGTCTTTGCCTGACTTTTCTTCTTTAGGAGTTGCCATGCTATCAGATTGAGCAAAGGAATTTGTGTAAGAAAAAATAAAAAAAACGGACAAAACGGTTAGCCCAATGATTTGTTTTGGTTTCATAGTTTTATTAATTAAATAGTTCATATTTGGTTATTTTTTTAATTTGTCATTAGTTAGTTGTCCTTAGCCCCCTGCTTTATCCAGTTAAGAAATTTGCCCAATTCGGCAGCAGGTAATTTCCCTGTTGGCGGCATATTACCATTGAGTTCAAGCATCAGAACGCTTTCCTCCGGGATCAGAGTATCTACAAATCCCCCATCAATGAGTGAAGCATAAGACTCACCTTTTAGCAAATTTGGTGATATCGTTTTATTATGACAACCGTTTAAAGCACAACCTCTGGTGAAAATGGGTTGCAAATCTTTTGAAAAACTGACCGGAACGTTTTGATCCAAAACCGGGGTCTCGAAGTATTCTTTTTGACATGAGAAATACGTCCCAGAAAAGAATAATGTTAATAAAGTGAATTTAATGACTTTCATAGGTTTTATATTTTAAAGTTTAAATGTGAGTAAATGCTTAAGTGAACCGATGTGATTTTTTCCATCATGATCCATCAAGGCAACGCCGAATGGAAATGATTTTCCTTTGGGAGATAGAAACTGAACGTCATCAGCATTTCCTGTAGTCAGATCACGCACCAGAATTACTTTATAATTGGTATGAACTGAGCCAGTATTAATTCTGCCTCTGACGACATTAGATACCGACCAAATGTTGGCACTACTGCCGGTTGGGTCTTTAAGATAGTAACCGGGTATGCTGCCAAGTCCTTTTATATAGGCAATCAAATCATCCTGATTTGCAGCGGGTACTTTTTGCCAATAGCTTAATCCGGGATGCAATTCGCTGGCAGAATAACTTTTAATTGAAGCTCTTGAATATTTTCCGGCGAACCCTGTTGATGCAAAAGCGGTTGCTTCTCCTATAGTGCCAACACCTCCCCCAAACTCACCATGGCAATGATTACAGCCATAATCTGCATCGTGATAAATCTTGTCTCCTTTATCCAGATCACCAATATAGGGTGTTTTGTTTAACAAATAAAAACCCGGATCAAGTAAGGTAATTTTCCCATCAGGTCTCTTATACGATTGTTGTGTTCCATCCCACTCAAAAATTGGTGCAGAGCGTGAGTTACCCTGAATGATTTTATTTTGACTTGCCAAATTATCACCCTCGTCATCATGCAATCCTTTGGTACCATCTGTCATCATGTCTCTGGCAAAACCGAGAGGATCGGATAAGGCCAAATCCCAATTCCAAATATCAACTGATCCGGTTGCGGTTTGCATTTTATTTTGATGACAGGAAGCGGCACAACCTACCACGTCAAAAGTACCAGTTGCACTTGAAGCATTGGCAATGTCAAATGCAAGGGCTACTTTGTCGCTGTTTCCCTGTGAAGTCCATCTACGGAAGGTATCAGGTTTTAATGGGTCATTTGGGCCGTTAAAAATTGAGGCGGCAAATTCAGGACTAAAATCAGAGTCTGTCCATTCAATATATATGTAAACTCTGGTTTTATCGTAGGCGGCCTTCATCATAACTTTTGGATCTTCTCCCTTGTTGAAAGAACTGAGGCCCTTGAAGGTTCCGGTCATATTTAAAAATCCGTCAGAATAAAGTTCATTTTTACTCAGGTCGGTCAATGGAATATTTAAATAATCTGCCGTCTTCCAATATGCATCGGAGAGCGATAAAGGCGGCGTTGCAGTGAAAGAGGCCTCAAGCTTTGTTGTTTCCTTTGCCACTTTTGCCGATGGTGGCTGCGGAAAAAACTCCTTTTCACAGGAGGTTGCCAAACCTAAAATCCCAGCCAAAATGTATAATTTATTTTGAAAGAATAATTTCATGTTGGTTCTGTTGAATTTTTAATCATCTTTTAGCTTCTTGTTCACGTGTTACCTTGTCATATCTTCCTTTCTCCGGAGAATTTATATTTCAATATTCCTTTGCGAAATTATCCGTTTGCTTTTAAACCGCAAATGAGAGGATACTTTGAGAGCCTGAGAATATTCATATTATTATAATGAGAATAATCATATTGTTGATGGTTCAGTATTTGATAAAACAGGGTAGTGTGATGTTATCAACTGCCCTGTTTGTCATTCTTATTCTATTAAAACTCAGCAATGAGCCGTAAAACTCGGCTATCACCTTTTGTTGAACCACTTTTATTGAAGGGTCAGGTCAACGGTAATATCTTCTTTCTTGGTACCGATAGTAACTATGGCTCCGGCAGATTCAAGCTTGATTTCAGAATCATTTGTGTATTCCGCATCAACGAAATAGTCACCTTTACTTAATGCTGAGAAACTATATGCCCCATTTGCATCTGCAAGAGTGGTTGCGTTATAAGTAGTCGTAGCTTCTTTGACATCGAATGCCAGATAAACGATGGCATTGGGAACGGCTTTGCCATTCATGGTAATCGTACCTTTAATGCTGTTTTTACCTTCGAAACCGACTTCTTTTTTACATGAAGTAATAGTGAGCAGTGTCATTATTACAAGCATGGTTGTTATTTTAAGTGTTTTCATAATTTTGATATTTGGATTAGTTAGATTTTAATAATTCTATTCTGCATACAATTCGTCCTGTGCTTCGGAGATTTAATAGGCATTGGTTACCATATTGCAGTCAACGCGAATGGTCACCAAATCGGCTATGGAATTGGAGACAATTCCAAATTCCGTCAAGGCATTTATTCCAAATTTGCCAATTAATCCGGCCCTGTCAGTTTTCTTTAATGTTGTAGCATTTGTTGTTGTAGATTTTCCTGTATAACTCATTGGCATTTCAATCGTTTTTGTAATTCCTCTGAAGGTGAAGTCACCCTTTACAAGATATCCATTGCCGTACTTCACACAACTTTTACTGACAAACCACGCTGTATCGGTGGCAGCCTGAGGTTTCAGTACAACGGGTGGTCCGGCACTAACCGTATCCCATTTAATTCCCATGTAACCAGGACCGCATTTGCCATAAGCATCCCTGCCGGTTTCTCCAGTGTTAAATGTAGAGAGTACTACCCAGGCATAGATGGTTGTGTTTGATGGATTTGCCTCATCAAAATAAACCTTCATTTCAAAGGTATTAAATCGGCCTGTGAGAGGAGCACCGGTGCCATAATACTTTGTTTCCCACATAATGTTGCTGTGGGTCTTGTCAACTTTCCATGCACCGGCAGTAGTGTAGGTTGGCGGAGGGTAACCACCAATGGTAGCATCAATAACATCAGTGCCAGTGTTACTGCTTTTGGTAAATAATGTGATTTTGTTGTCTTCTTTGCAACTGCTCACAACCCCCATAGCAAGGGCCATAATGCCCAGAATAGTGATTGTAGCTGCCTTTACTGATTTTGTTTTCATAATTTATTTTTTAGGTTCTACTTTTATTCTGGCACAAAAATAAGCCTTGCAGAACCCTTGGCTAAGTGACGGTAATCAGTAAAACTTATGACTCATGTCATAATACAACCTGTCTTTTTGCAGAAATTTTTCTGGTAAAATGCAAGTCTATAATTGCTTATGCTTTGAAAAAGATGAGTATCTGATTGGTGTAGGGCTATTTTAACCATACTCAGAGTAACCCGATACGGTATCGCGTTATTTTCTTTTTCAATCCTTCAGCATCCATGATAAGGATTTTCTTACCAACCAGCCTGATAAAACCCTTTTCATTCAATGAAGTAATTGTTCGGCTTACCTGCTCGGCATTGGTTCCTGCTATTTCTGCAATTTCCTGTCTGGAAAGTGTGACATTAATGGCCTTGTCCAAAGCATTAATCCCAAAGGTGGATTCCATATATAACAAAGTGAAGATTATTTTTTCTTCTACGGTCATCTGTGCAAAGAATTTATTCCTTTGCTCGCTTTTTCGAAGTTCTTTTGAATAAAACATCATCATTTCAAAACTGAACATCGGATTTTCCATGAAGAGATCATACAAAGTTTGATTATCAAAAAAGCAGATGCAGGAATCTTCGAGAGTAAAGGCATCAATCGGGTAGGTTTCCCCGGTATATCCCCTGTGACCTAAAATATGACCGTCACCGGCCAATCGAACAATTTGCTTTTTGCCATTGAAGTTTGATGCCGTTACTTTTACTTTGCCCTGTTGAATGAAGAAGACCCCGAAAACCGGATTGCCTTCCAAAAAAACATGCTGACCCTTACGAAATAACTTTTGTGTTTTCTTTTCGTTCGCAAAGGCGAGCCAGTCCACATGACAAAATTTTATCATACAGCCGCCGTTTTTGCATTCATCGCAAGCGATGATTTCATTATTTTGAACAGTCATGATTATATCCCCGTAAGGTTAGTGTGATCAAATTCATTTAACTTTCAAGTTGACAAATTTATGACTACCTACATGGCAATTCCATTATGATTTTTGTCGGCATAAGATTCAAACATCCTGCATCCCGCGGAAAGGGGGCGTGTTACAAGTGCTTCTTATCGGATTAATTCGAAAAAATCTGTTGAAAAACCGGTTAAATCATCTCAAAAACAGCAGGTCAAATTTGTTTTTAAGATAAGACGTATTAGCTTTGCCTAACAAATGTTAGCCGGAACAGATCGAAAGCGAGAAATCCTCAGCGTTTCTCAGCGTCTCTTTAAGGAAAAGGGATATTCAACGACAACAGTTAGAGAAATAGCCCGGGAATTGAATATTGAGCCGGCCAGCTTGTACAGCCATGTCCATTCTAAAGAGGATATCCTGGATCAGATATGCTTTGGAATGGCCGAAAAATTACTATTGGCTATAGACGAAGTGAATGATATTTATTTCGATGCAGAGGGTAAACTGCGGATGATGGTTGACAATCATGTAGGCATTTTGACTGATGATCTGAACGCAGCGATTGTTTTTATTAAAGAATGGCGACATTTGAGTGAACCCAGACTTTCGGAATTTGTCAGATTGAGGAAACGTTACGAGCAGGGTTTAAGAGAAATTATTCAAACAGGAATAGACGAACACAAATTCAACGAAATTGACAAGAAGTTTGGAGCATTAACCATTTTATCTACCGTAAACGGAATTATAGACTGGTACAAACCGGAAGGAAACCTGAAGCCTAAAGAAATTGCAGACAGTTTATACACCTTTATATGGAGTGGTTTGCGACTTGATAACTAACAAAGTAGCATGACAGATTATTTTTCCCATAATTAATAATTGAAGAAATGTACGGAAACGCAGATATAGACCCAAACCTTAAAATTCACAGCATTGTGGCTGATGAGGACCCGATTAAACTGGCGGCCTTCGAGGCCCGTATAGCCGCAGCTGATAAAATAGAACCCCGCGACTGGATGCCAAAAGAATACCGCCGTCAATTAATCCGGATGATTGAGCAACATGCCCATTCCGAAATAATTGGTGCACTTCCCGAAGGAACCTGGATTACGCGGGCCCCGGGTTTTAGACGGAAACTGGCCCTGATGGCGAAGGTGCAAGATGAAGTAGGCCATGCTCAGTTGCTTTATTCTGCAGCGGAAACGCTTGGAAAAACAAGAGAGGCCATGATTAATGATCTGATCAGCGGCAAATCCAAATACTCAAATATTTTCAACTATCCGGCACCAACCTGGGCAGATTCTGCTGTCATCGCCTGGCTTGTTGACGCAGGAGCGATAATCAATCAAACAACCAATGCAAAAGGGTCTTATGGGCCTTATGTCAGAGCGTTGGAAAGAATTTGTTACGAAGAGAGTTTTCATTTGAAATATGGTCATGACAATGTTGTTCATTTAGCCACCGGCACTGCTGTTCAACGCATAAGTGTTCAGAAGGCGATTAACAGATGGTGGCCGCCTTTAATGCATTTTTTCGGTCCGCCGGATTCAATTTCTGAACATTCGGTCATACTGATGAGATGGAAAGTAAAAATGGCTTCCAATGAAGATATGCGTCAACAGTTCATGGATATGTATGTACCAAAAATATGGGATTTGGGATTGACCCTTCCTGATCCAAAATTATCCAAAAACAAAGAAACGGGATTGTGGGAATATACCGAACCCGATTGGGCTGAATTTAAAAGAGTGATAAACGGTGATGGGCCATGTAACAAAGAAAGACTGGCGGTGAGAAAAATGGCTGAAGAAAAAGGAAGATGGGTGCGACATGCCCTCTTGCGAAAAGATGCGGAGTATGTGACCCCCCTTGCATAGAAACAATTAAACGACATAATAATGAAATCAAAATTGATTCTTTACTTAATTATTCTGAGCACTGCTTCTGGAGTTGTGGCTCAAGTACCGAATGGCGGCTTCGAAACCTGGACTACTGACACCCTAATATTTCCGCAGAAATGGTCCACTTTTGGAGATGCCGAACTCACGGCATCTGCCATAAAAGGACTCTTTGCCATGAAACTCGAAAATAAAGTTCCTGGAAACGGCTTCGCCATGTTTACCAATGCCAATCTGAAAATGGGTGAACAACAATTAAACGGAGGCTGGCCGTATTCTGAGAAACCCGATTCTTTCGGGTTCTATGCAAAGTACAATCTGGCTCCAGGTGATACAGCTCTGGCTGTTTTGTTTTTTAAGAGACTTGGTCTCACTTTGGCCTCTTCTACTATTCAAATTGGAGGTAACAGTAATGGTAATACTAATCGATTCGTAGCCCCGATTAAAGCACGACTAACAGTAAATCCCGATACCGTTCTCCTCATTGTATTCTCACATCACCCGGATAGCAATGCCAAAGGAAACGGATATATCATCGTTGATGACCTTTTCCTTAAAGATGGCAGCACACCATCTTCTAATCTTGTCAATTATAATTTTGAATTAGTGACCCAAACAAACTATGACAAACTTGACAAATGGTTTACCGTTAACGATTTTATCATCGCTTTTAAACCGACGAAATTTCCGGTCTATAAAAGCACCGATGCTTATAAGGGAACCTATTCCTGCTATCTAAAAAATGAAACTGCCATTCCAAGTGAATTGTCATTGGTTCCGGGTGTAATACTGACCAACAATAGACCGGAGGAAGATGTGCCGTCATTTCCGGTAACGGACACATGGCGATTCTTAAATGGATATTACAAGTTTAATGCTGATGCGGGTGATTCTGCCTTTGTAACCGTCGAAATGTACAAGGCTGGTAAGAAAATAGGCTCCGGCACTTTTTACGAAAATAATTCGAAAACAGCCTGGACATCTTTCAGTAATTTTATCGTTTATTCAGATCCCCAAATTCCAGATTCGGCTACTATAATGATTGGATGTTCTAATCCTGACAATCCGAAAGGAACCAATACAGAACTTTGGATCGATGAGCTTGTTTTTTCTAAGAATGGAGCCGGAGTAACAGATCAACAAAATGCTCAGATGATAAGAACTTCACCAAATCCTTTCTCAGAGGTATTGCAGATAGAAATAAATGAAAAATCAAACCATCAGATTGAGTTGCTCGACATTTCAGGCAAAATGGTTTGGTCAGCCAATTTAATTTTTGGCAAAGGAACTTTTGATCTGAGCCATTTGGAAAGCGGTGTTTATATGCTTCGGTATTCAAATCAGTTTTACACAGGCATTTGCAAGATTATTAAACAATGATAGAATCACTCGACCCGAGAATTACACGGGAGGAAATAGATGAAAATTCCGTCTTCAGCGATCTGAAAGAACTTGATCAGTTTGAAACATACGAAGTTTTTCATCAAAAGAAACGGGGACAGCAACACAGCCACGTGGGTATTGTTCATGCCCCCAATGCCGAAATGGCCTTGCTTTATGCTAAAGAACAATTTGCCAGAAGAGGGCAAACATGTAACTTGTGGGTAGTGAAAACACAGCATGTTTTTGCTACCGACTACGACGACAGCGATATATTTGAAACCACCGAAGAGAAAATATACCGCGATCCGGGTACCTATAAAGTGATGGACAGAATCAAGGCTTATAAAGAAAAAAACAATCTCTCGTAATATGGATTTTTTCAACGAGCAACAGGTGTTGGCGGCCAAAGAGTTGCTGTACAAAATAGCAGATGACCATCTTATTCTGGGTCACAGAAACAGTGAATGGACCGGCCTAGGGCCATTATTAGAGGAGGATATTGCATTCTCATCAATGGCACAGGACAAAATCGGGCAGAGTGAGCATTTGTATAACTTGCTTCATGATCTTGGGGAGGCCGATGCCGATACCGTGGCGTTTACCAGAAATAAAGGACAATTCCATTGTTGCCAAATGGTAGAACTGCCAATCGGGACCTATGATTTCAGTCTGGTTCGCCATTTTCTATTCGATTTTGCAGCAGCAGTCCGGTTCGATTTGCTGGCGGAATCATCTTATGAAAATCTTGCCAAAATTGTCAAAAAATACCGTGGCGAGGTTAAATATCATACCATGCATGCCAACACCTGGATGATGCAGTTGTCAGCTGCAAATGAAGAAAGTCATACCCGTATTCAAAACAGCCTGAATGAATTGTGGAATCAGGCTCTGGGTATGTTTGAAGAAGGACCTTACGAGGGGATACTAAAAGAATCAGGAATATTTTTAGGTGAAAAGGTCTTGAAGGAAAGATGGCTTTCTGTAGTTCTACCCCTATTAGAAAAATACGGGTTAACAGTTTCTGCCGTCAACTATTGGAAACCGGTTAATGGTGGCAGGGCTGGGCAGCATACTGAGCATCTTCAGCCACTTTTAGATGAGATGTGTGAAGTTTTCAGCACCGATCCTTCAGCAGAATGGTAGTTGCTGTTTCGCGATATTGCAAACTGAAACTTTGCGATGGACGTTAAGCCAGTCAAAGCCAAACCAATGATAAGCAAAGAAGAAATCATCGAAGTTTTGCATGAAGTAAAGGACCCCGAGATTCCGACAATTTCGGTGGTTGATTTGGGCATAGTCTCCAATATTGAAGTGTCACCGGCCGGTGATGTAAAAATAACTTTGACTCCTACTTTCGCGGGGTGTCCTGCACTTAAATTGATGGAAAAAATGGTGGCAGAGCGGGTAAGGCATGTTGAAGGCGTTGGAACGGTTGAGGTAGAAACCACTTTCGACAATCCATGGAACACAGACAAAATAAGCGAGCAGGGTTTATTGGCCCTTAAGAAACACGGTTTGGCACCACCACCCCGTCACAGTTCGACTTCGCAGCTTGATGTATTGGAGAGAATGGCTTGTCCCTGGTGCGGAAGTACGAATACCTCAATGAAAACACCTTTTGGACCTACTCTTTGCAGATCGATGCACTATTGCGACAATTGCCTGCAGGCTTTTGAAAGTTTTAAACCGGTCGAGTAGATTTCTCTTTAATAACTTTCCGCATGCCGCCCAATTTCGGTTCCATTGAGCGTATTGATCACGATCACAATAAAAAAACCGTCATCGGCAAATAATCGCAAAGTCGCAAAATTTCCCGCCTTTTTTAAGAGTATCCATTCGTTCGGGAAATAGTCGTGATATTTATTTGTGCTTAGTTCCAGTTTACAGTTATGGTTGATATGCTTCGGTGGAATTTTTTCAAAAACCCAACTCTTGCCTTCTTTATTAATGATAATATCTGTTTCAGATTTTACGGTGGTTATTTCAATATTTCCAGGTACCATTTTACCATTGAAAATAGTATCATCGGCGGTCTTATAGATAATGATTGCATCTGAAAATGCACTATCCTGAATAGTATGTTCATATTTGCGGGAAGCATTGTTACAGCTATAGATTCCGGCAAAAAGGGTTACTAGTGAAATGATAAAGAGGCTTGGAAGGATGTTTTTTTTCATCTTAAAAAGGATAAATGGCTGCATAAATTATTTTTCAGGAATCAAATGTAAGGTAAAAAAGCAAAAGTTTTATTTTTCGGCAATTGGAGTTGAACGCGATGTTTTCAAAGAATCTAAAACGCCTACCTTTGCCCAATGAATCTTTTGAGTTATTACGCCGTTGTAGAAGACGCCTTAAACCAACTGGATATTAAATCCGAAAATGCCCGGTGCGAAGGCGAAGGGGAATGGATGATATTAAAAGATGGAAGGGAAATTTATTTAGACGTTTGGGTTCCCGGTCAAAAAAGTCAGTGGCAATATTATAGTGCCGAAAATCCGGAGCCTGTTTTTCAAATGATCTGCCCCATTGCCAGAGTTTCAAAAGACACAGATAAACAGCGATTATTTGAAGATCTCATGCAGTTGAATTTTCATCTCTATTATGGCAGTTTTATGCTCAATGGCCCGGAAAATATTATTGCCCTGCAATACAGAAGATTGGCAACAGGGCTCAATCAAAGAGAGCTTTTGGAACCATTGAATGCTATTGGTTATTATGCAGTGAACCTCGGAACTGTTTTAATTGAGAAATTTCAACTGGAAAAATTGTAATAAATACCGGCTATCAGGGCAACCCTTTCCGGCACCTGTTCATCTAAGGGCCAAAAGGAACAAGTGAAAAGCATTTAAATGACAGAATTAAGCATCGATAATGACAAGGAACTGATAGCAGGTTGCCTTAAAAACGATGCCACTTGTCAAAAAAGACTTTATAACTTATACGCACCGAAAATGTACACAGTTTGTCTCAGATACGCACACAATCAGGATGAAGCCAAAGACTTTCTTCAGGATGGCTTTATCAGGGTTTTCAGAGCTTTGGAGTCATTTAGGTTTAGTGGGTCATTTGAAGGTTGGATGCGAAGAATATTTGTGAATACCGCTCTTGAAGAACTCAGGAAAAAGGGAAGATTGTCAACCTATGACAATATCGAGAACAAAGAAATTGCAGATCATGGAAACAGGGCATTGAACAGTTTGCAAATGACCGATATTTTAAAGGAGATTCAAAAACTTCCTGATGGTTACAGAACGGTGTTTAACCTCTATGTATTAGACGGATATCAGCACAATGAGATTGCTAAAATGCTTGGAATCTCGGAAAGTACATCCAAAACGCAACTTCGAAAAGCGAGATTGTCCCTGCAAAATAGATTAACCGAATTGAAGACAAATTGAAAGACCCGAATGATATATTGGATTTTGACAACCTGATAAAGGACTCTTTTGAAGGTGCAGGAATGGAGCCACCTCCCGGGGTTTGGGAATCAGTTTCTTCCCAACTTTCTGTGGGGGCAGGAACGGCCATTGGTGTAGCGGCCAAATCGGCTTTTATAAAAACGATTGCAGCAAAAATAATTACGGCTGCGTTAGTTACAGGGGTCGTTGGAAGCGGAGCTTATTTTATTGTTGATTCCAGAAAGGATGAAACAAACAGACAAACAAAAGTTACGAATACGAAAGAAGGATCCGTTAGCTATCAGATAGAATCAAATAACTCATCGGCGGATGAAAAGATTTCCGGAAATAATGCAGGAAATGACTACTTTCAGAGCAGTCCTGAAAGCACAAAAGAGCTTGCTGCTTTAAATGAAATTGATGTTTCCAAAAGAAGTAAACAAATTGGGGGAGATCATTCATCAAACCCTTCAGGTTCAAACTTACCAACCGGATCGGGTAAATCAACCTCTCAGAATGTTTCACCTAATACTATTGAAATTGTATCAGACAAAAAGGTTTCCAAAAATGTACTGAGCATCCTGCTTTTTGACAGTGTCTTTTGCCCGGGACAGGATATTCAGGCCGGGTCTTCAGCCTCACCTTATTTTAACCGGTTGGTTTGGGACAATGGAAACGGAACATTAATCGAAAACAAAGATCGAATTACCATCAGCTATCCGAAAAAAGGGGTTTACACCCTTAAGTTGTTCGGTTTCAAAGACAATGCGAGTTTTGTAGTGAAAAAGAATATTTTCATTAAAGATATCCCATCGGATTTTGAGTGGACCCAAACAGAAGATCACTCGTTGATTTGCATGTCCAGGCCGACTCAGGGGTCTGTATATTTTTGGAGTGTTGGGGGCAAAGAAAGAAAAGGCTCTTCTGAATCATCAATAGTTATTGCCGCATCAGAATTAAGCAATAGAGAAAAGATTACCATCAAACTCAGCATTAAAAATTCAAAAGGTTGTGAATCAATGATCAGTAAGGTGATACCTCTTATCCATTCTTCACCCGATTATGTGAGCATTCCTAATATTTTCACACCTTTGGAACAAGATGATATTAATGATTGTTTCAGCATAGAGATTGAAAATCCCTTGCAGTTCAACCTTGTCATCAGAGACAAAAAGGGTAATGTTTTATTCAGCAGTATCAGCGAGAAGGATTGCTGGAATGGCAAGGTACAAAACATTGGAAATATGTGTGAAAGAGGTGAGTACTATTATCAGTTGCAATATCACTTACAAGACAAGGAACCCAGACAGGTGAGTGGTATCATTTATTTGAATTGAGAAATATGATATGAAATTTGACAATGAGAAACAATACAGTTATAATAGCGAACTATTTGGAAAAAAAGTTCGTGACGGATCGGAATCAATTAATTACAAAACTTCATTAATTATGAAAAACGCGGTTTTAAAGATTAAAAAATGGCTGCCCTTGTTGGGTCTGTTGTTTTTGCAAGCATTTATGCAAAAAGTGCAAGCACAATGTAGTCCGGCATTCACAGGATCACCCTGTGTGAATGCACCCATTCAGTTTAATGCCAACTCCCCCGGAACGATTTCTTGGTTGTGGGATTTTGGTGATGGAAGTACATCAAATAGTCGCGATCCTGTATATCTTTATACAGCCCCGGGCAGCTATACCGTAACTTTCACAGGAAGTGGTTCTGTAAACTGCAATAAGACTTTGACGGTAGTTGTGAAACCTTCGCCAACAATCAACGTTAAACGTTTAAGTTTTAAAGATCAGTGTTTTGAGGGTAACAATTTCTGTTTTTTTGACAGTTCATCAGCAGTAGCAGGCAGCAGGATAGTTCGAATTACCTATGTTTTCAGCGACGGGGGTTTCCACGAAGAAATAGACCCAACCTTCCCGAGAGGTTTTTGTCATACTGTAGTTGACCCGCGAGGTGGCGTATTTGATCTGGCTGTAGAAGCAGAGGACCTGAACGGTTGTATTTCCCGTTATGTGATGCCTGCGGTTATGGTGGTATGGCCAAAACTCGGAGTCGAAATAATCAGTGATGCCCCGACTGGTTGTGATTCAACTCAGGCAACAATAACCAACATGACTTATGTAAACTGGAAGAAAGACCCTGAAAGATTTATAGGATTGAAAGATGTCGGCAGTTTTGTTTTTGATTATGGTGATGGAACCGTCATCACCGGTGATTCGGTTACCAATACGGAATTCTGGACAGGGTTTGCCGGAAATGGTCAACACAAATATATGTACCGCAAGAATGGAACCTTTGATGCTACTTTAAGAGTAACCTCTCGTTTTGGCTGTTCTGAAACATATACATTTAAAGCAGCGGCAACCAACATCATGATCAGACCTGAAATCATTTCAAAAACACCTATATGTGCTGCCGAAAATCCGGTAGAGTTTTCGGTAGCGGAGGAATTTATTGGGGCAAGGGTTAATTGGAATTTTGGTGATCCACCTTCCGGTAATGATAATTTTGATGATAAATCATGGAAACCGACACACAATTATGGTTCCGGTCCTTGGATGATTTCACTAAGAGTTAGGTTAGGCCCCTGTGATGTTATGGCTTATGACACCATTCAAAAAGTGGGACCGGCTTCAATCATCGAAAAACCGTTTGTAAGGGTTTTGGAAAAGGAGAAATACCAATGCACAATCAGAGATAGTGTACATTTCGTAAATAATTCTGTATTTTATATTTCTGACGCCAATATTTATGACGAAGATAGTTTTGCTTTGGTTTGGGATCTGGACACGTTTGGTTTCTATTTTGACACCATTCGAATGAAAGATGGAAACATCTGCCGGATTGATACGCCAGCCTATACAAACAAAATAAATATTAGAAAGGTACTGGCATTCAATTATGTACCGGCACCGAAAGGGCCTGGGGTAGGAAATCAAACTACAAAGTCCGGCCCACAACATCTCGCAGGGCGACACAATGAATATATCTACCGGCTATGGACATTGGGCGACAATTATGCACCACAATGTACCACAGATTACCGGGCTAATAAAAATGTGGGGCGAAACTGTAATTTTACTATGGACACTTTGCCTGTTCACTGGTACAGGCCCTGGGATGAGATTTATAAGGAAGAGAATAACGGAAATTTCTATAAACAAGCTGCCCGTAAAACACTGTTCAATAAAGCCGCAAGAAAATGCTACATAGTAAGCGTATTTCCTGCAGATACCATTGTGATTCCTGCAGATACACTTTTGACTGTTCCTTTCGGGAAAACATTAACTTATGCCGGGCATTATATTGACAGTTTCAGCAAATTTCCCGAAAGAAACTATGATACTTTGAAGACCTATGATACTATTTACAATGATACGCTTAATGCGAGTACTTGTTCGCGTGATACCTTTTATCTCCGAACGGATACTATCAAAACAATAAGGTTTTTCAGGGTAAAAAGGCCACCGGCGTTTTATGCAAGCAGGGCCGATACCATTCAGGATGTTAAAGTAACCGTTATATATGACACAATAGCCTGGAATATTAAACTCAGGTATGTGCTTTGTAACTTGAATACCGACTCTGTTCAGATTTGGGATTCGATACCTATATTGAATGTAAAAAGTGTTAGACGGGATACCACCATCATATATAAAGATGTTCCGCTTACCTGGACTGCTACATATGATGATGAAGATATTTTTATCCCTGCCGGTGTATCTTTATTTATTAAGAGCATTCAAACCGGTCTTTCAAGAATTGTTAAAGGACCAAAAATTGAAACTCTGAAAAAGAACGAACAATTTGAATTGAAGTTGGGAGATACACTGTATCCAAGACCAAAGGTTACTCTGCGGAAAGTGGATACTACTTATGCCACACCGAGCATTGTATTCAAAGACACAATAATCAATGGAATAGATTCATTTATTGTAGCAAACGAGACCTATGTTGATGCAGAGTATCACAGAGATTTTTTCTTTAAAACCATTGCTCAATGTAATTCTGTGTCTCTTTATCAAATAGATACATTCCATTTGATAAAAGATAAAAAGGAGGATCCGCCACCTTATTGTGAAAGTACCGATCAAATTTCTCTTGCCTTAATTCCGCCAAATGCCAGAGGACTGGAATGGACCGGGGGAACACCATGTCCTTTGAGTGGAGGAAGACTCGATTATTATTTGACTTTTGATATGGCGGAAACCAAACCGGGTTGTACCCAGCAGTGGTTCGAAGTGAATTATGATTCCATGGCCAATCCAAATGGTTGGGTGCCTTATAACAGCGGGGGAGTTTTGGCTCCTCCCCCTCCGGGATCGCCCATTCCATTCGTTTTTCCTTATCAGATTGTCGGTGCATGGGGTACCAAGTTTGTGAAAGGATATCCGCCAGGGCAAATAAGCAAAAACAGGGCAAAAGGTTCCTTTACTATTGGATTAATTGTGGGAAATGGACCGCCACAATCCAAGAAAATACTTAATCCTGGGACACCACCGCCGGATTCGATTACAGTACCTGCTCCACCAGAATGTATGGACACCGCCTGGTATACTGATATGTTCAGAATTATGTATCTGAATGGAGGATTTGAAATCTTACGACCTCCCGGAGAACCTAAATATATCTGTGCCGGAGACTATACCTATTTCAGAATTCTTGATCCGATTCAGGATTCAATGTCTTCATTGAGCTGGAATTATGGATACAACAATGACCCGGGCAGAATTTCGATGTATGCCGAAGAATTTAAATATTATCAGCCATACAAAGGACCAAAAGGAGAGAAATGGTTGAGAAATTATGTAATTCGCTACGAAATAGATGATGTACGAGGTCAGAAATTGCTGGATACCATTACAACCGCTATTATTAGAGAATGGACTGTTGGTGTCAATACCGATCAGGCGGATAGGGAAGTCAAGGATGCCTTCAAGGCTCTGAATCTCGATCTCAGAGATATACCAAAAGATCTGGTGGCCTACTATTTGGGCGATGGTACCTTCGGTTGTATAGATACTACCGGTATTGGGGACCTTTTCAGATTTGGCTATAGCGGTTATGCAGATAACGACACCGCTACCTTTATTAGAAAGGATGTTTGTGTTGGAACAAATTGTGAGAGAAAAACACAATACAGGTATAAATTCAGCACAAATGATACGAAGGCAAATGCCAGATATGATACTATCATACCCATTTACTTCAACAAATATAAATTGGATACTTCTTATAGTTATATTACCGGGCCATGTAAGATAGATACAATTATGGAGTTTGATACAATTTCAATCACACGAGATAGTACCATGAGACGGGCCAGAATCATAGAGGAAGTGCTGCACTTCAGGGATTCATCTATACAAGGATATGATACACTGTTCATTTATAATGACCCTAAGGATTCAACCGATGTAGATACCATACCCGGACTTTATAAAAAGATTTACAGGCACAGGGTATTGGTTCAAGATCCTTGCGATCCGAATAAAATTGACACAGCCTGGCAAAAGTCAAACGGACTGATGGTACCCCGACTGGCACTTAAAAATACAGTGGGATGTGAAAACGTTGTTTCACAGTATCTGAATGTCGGATTTCTGAATCTATTCAGGATGCGAGATTCGGCCGTGTGTGAAGGAACAACCGTTTTTCTGGAAGACAGTATCAGATATTGGTTGTATAAAGATGATCTTAACCCTGATTATCCTGTTGATATCAGGGCATTCTGGGAAAACCCAGCCAGATATTCTAAAAATATTGAGACGAAGGAAGTTGACTGGGATGTCAGGGATGCCAATGGAAATATCGACACCATGTTTCAATTTGAAAGATCAATTAAATTCAGTCACAACTATGATCAACCGGGAGAGTATCTGATAACAATTGCTATGAAGGATAGTGTTGGATGCCGCGATACAGCCCAGATCAGAACATACGTTACCGGAGTTAAGGCAGGGTTCGAAAGCAGCAGCAATAGCAATCAGTGTAAGCAGATTGTACAGTTCTTTGATACTTCCGTTGTTTACGACCCATGCAAATTGAGAGATACCTGCAAGACCTATAATCCATGTGATATCATTAAAAAATACGAGTGGGATTTTGGAGACGGAACCAGAACAAGTGTATTGAAAGACCCGTCGCATAATTATACAAGAGGCGGTTGGTATAGGGTTGTACTCAGGGTTTGGACCGAGTTGGGTTGTCAAGATTCTATTGCTGACAGCATATTTATTTTTGGACCGAGACCGGCCTTCGAATTTGTGAAAAGTGCATGGGGACCGGATTCTATCATTATATGTGTGAACGATTCTATTTCTGTGAAGAACTGGAGCGTACCAAACCCCGACTTTTACAATGCTGACTGGGTGTTCTTTTGGGGTGATTCTTCCTTTAACAACACAAGTAATACCAAGGATGTAAATATTATTGCAGGGCACAGGTATCCGTATGTTGGGGTTTATTACCTTACACTATCCCAGACGGACTCGATTACAGGAACAGCACTCCGATGTTCGAATGTATTCCCCGAGGTCAATCCCGATCTGCTCGTTCAGCGAAAGATAAAGGTTATTGTACTTCCCATTGCACAGGCCGATTTCGACATTTCAGATTCGGTAGTATGCCCAGATGAGGAAATTGTCTTTACTGACAAGTCCGATCCATTATATACGAGATATCAGTGGTATTTTGGCGATGGCGATTCTACTTTGAAACAGGATCCTGACTCTTCCGTAACACACAGTTACCCGACGCAGGGAACCTATACCATACGTTTGGTACCTGATTATGATGTAGTTGGATTTGTACCCAAATGTGTGGACACCGCAACCAGAACCGTAAGAGTTGTAGATGTTAAAGCTGACTTCCTGATTGACAGCCTCAATGAGCCTGAATTTAAATTCAGAAACCAATCTACCGGAGCAGTGAAATACATCTGGTCTTTGCAGAAGGAAATAGATGGTATATTGCAGGAAGTAAGCAGAGAAATCAACACTGTATATAATTGGGGTGAGTTGGTTGGAACATTCCAGGTTTGCCTGTATGCGGAAAGTGCGGAAGGTTGTCTTGATACTATATGCAAGCCGATAGACAACAACTTCGTTGCCCTGATCATTCCTTACAACGTGTTCACACCGGCAGCAGATAAAAACGGAGATGGCTTCAATGATTTGTATCTTGTTTCGGTCAAAGGACATGAAGAGTTCGAAATTAAAATATTCAACAGATGGGGCGAATTGGTTTTTGAAACCAAGGATCCGCTTGTCGGATGGGATGGAACAGTGATGAACAAAGGCAAGAAGGAATGTCCGGCTGGAGCATATTTCTATATCATTGATTACAAATTAAAAAACAGGCCAAAGAACGATGGTAAAGAACCTATTAGCGGTTCAATCACATTGATCAGGGATAAATAGAACCTGAGGCCATAATATAGTTGCCCCGTCAGCCAAACACTGACGGGGCTTTTTGTTTGTGTTAACAGAACCTGTGTGGGCAAACAACTACATTTGCAACTTATTTAATTATGTGGATAATTATTTCCTGAATATAAACAACATGGCATCCGGAATACACCTTGAAAATCTTAAAATATTTCGAAAAAAGATAGGATATCTTAATGCTCATACCTTCACCATTGTTCGCTCATCAACCTTTCAACCCTACCACAGGCCCGGCTACCCAACAGAATCATTCAGGCTAAACCATTCTACTGTTCAACTATTCCACTTATCTGCCTATCAACTTTCTGCAAACCATTAATGAAAAGAATTCAACCATATCTTAGACTGAGCGGATTGGAACCGCTAACCCAAACACCGGAGTCAAATTTCATTAACATCGGTGAAAGGACCAATATAACCGGGTCTAAACAATTTGCAAAACTGATACTAACGGATAGGTACGATGATGCCCTTGTTGTAGCCAAGCAACAGGTTGAAAACGGAGCCCAAATCATAGACGTGAATATGGACGAGGGTATGTTGGATGGCAAAGCAGCCATGGTAAAGTTTTTAAACCTCATATCTGCAGAACCGGATATTGCCAAAGTTCCCGTGATGATAGATTCTTCGAAATGGGAAATAATAGAAGCCGGCCTGAAATGTTTGCAAGGGAAAGGAATTGTAAATTCGATAAGCCTTAAAAATGGTGAAGAGGAGTTTATCAAAATGGCGAAAATGGTGAAGATGTTTGGGGCATCTGCCGTAGTTATGGCCTTTGACGAACGAGGACAGGCAGACAGTTATGAAAGAAGAATTGAGGTATGTGAAAGATCATATCGGATTCTAGTTGACAAGGTACATTTCCCGCCTCAGGACATCATTTTCGATCCAAACATTTTAACAGTTGCCACCGGAATTGAAGAACATAACAACTATGCGGTTGATTTCATCAGAGCTACGCAATGGATTAAACATCATTTGCCCTATGCCAAAGTAAGCGGGGGTATCAGCAATATCTCTTTTTCCTTCAGGGGGAATGACAAAGTAAGAGAGGCCATGCATAGTGCTTTTCTTTACCATGCAATAAAGGCCGGTTTAGATATGGGAATTGTGAATGCCGGCATGATTGAAGTGTATGACGAAATTCCCCAAGTACTGATAGAACATGTTGAAGATGTCCTATTGAACCGAAGACCCGATGCCACAGATCGTTTATTGGCATTGGCAGAAACAATAAAAGGGGGAGGAAAAAAAACCGAGGTTGACTTATCCTGGAGAGATACGGCAGTCGGTAAAAGACTAACGCATGCTCTTGTTAAAGGAGTTGCAGATTTCATAGAAGCCGATACGGAGGAAGCAAGATTGAGTTATCCCAAGCCATTAGATGTAATTGAGGGACCTTTAATGGACGGAATGAGTATCGTTGGTGATTTATTTGGTTCGGGCAAAATGTTTTTGCCACAAGTTGTAAAAAGTGCCCGGGTGATGAAAAAAGCAGTGGCATATCTTTTACCTTATATGGAACAAGATAAAAACACCGGAGTTGCAACCTCAAATGGCAAGATTCTGATGGCTACTGTAAAGGGTGATGTTCATGATATTGGAAAAAACATTGTGGGGGTGGTTCTGGCTTGCAATAATTACGAAATTATTGACATGGGGGTAATGATTCCCGCAGAAAAAATATTGCAAAAGGCGATTGAAATTAAGGCAGATATCATTGGTCTTAGCGGACTGATAACACCAAGCCTTGATGAGATGGTTCACGTTGCCAGCGAAATGGAAAGGCTGGGTTTCAAAACACCTTTATTAATTGGTGGTGCTACTACCTCCCGAATTCACGCTGCCGTGAAAATTGCTCCTTGTTATTCAGGATCAACAGTACATGTACTTGACGCCTCTAGGTCTGTACCCGTAGTAGGAAGTTTGCTGGGACCCGAAACGAAAACCGAATTCTCCAATGCCATTAAATCAGAATACAAAAATCTGGCAATAGACCATGCCAAAAGACAGGCAGAGAAGAATTTGATTACTTATGACAAGGCCCTGGATAACAAGTTAAGAATAGATTGGAGCAGCAATAAACCTTTTAAGCCAAATAAATCTGGCATAACAGTACTTCACAAAATTGAACTTAAAGAACTGCGTGAATACATTGATTGGACCCCATTTTTTCAAACATGGGAATTGCGTGGAAAGTATCCTGAGATTCTGAAAGACCCTGTTGTTGGAACTGAGGCCACACATATATACAAAGATGCCAATAAACTTTTGGACTCGGTCATTCAAAGGGAATTGCTGACGGCTAAGGGTGTATTCGGAATTTTTCCTGCCAATTCCCGGCAAGACGATGTTTTGGTTTACGACCCGGATAACCCTAAAAAGGTCTTAACCATATTTCATTTTCTGAGGCAACAAAGACAAATGGGCAAAGGAATACCCAATTTGTGCCTCGCTGATTATATAGCTCCGGGTGACGAAAATATCATGGATTATATAGGGGCCTTTGCCGTAACAGCTGGAATTGGTATTGAAATATTAGTGGACGCTTTCGAAAAGGATCATGATGATTACAATAGTATAATGATAAAAGCCTTGGCTGACCGGCTTGCAGAAGCCGGAGCAGAAATGCTTCACCAAAAAGTAAGAAAGGAATATTGGGGGTATGCTGCAACCGAACAACTAGGCATGAAGGATATTATCTGCGAGAAGTATGTTGGAATTAGACCGGCTCCCGGATACCCGGCTTGTCCGGATCATACTGAAAAGGCAACTCTATGGGAATTGTTGCAAGTTGAAAAAAATACCGGAATGCAACTGACTGATTCATTTGCCATGATTCCTGCAGCCTCCGTATCGGGTTTTTATTTAGCAAATGCCCAAAGCAAATATTTTGGATTAGGAAAAGTTGCCAAAGACCAGATAACCGATTATGCAATTAGAAAGGATAAAACAATTGAAGTAATCGAAAAGTGGCTTTCTCCAATTCTCGGATATTAAAGTTTCATTATTTTATCGTACATCCATTCAGCCATTAAGGATAGGTCTGCCTCTTCTATTTCTTCTCTCATAAGGGACACATTTTCAATTGTTCAGCATTCAATTTATTCCAAATATAGAGGTAATTTGTGTTTCATTCTTCTATTTTCTGTTTGTTAATTAAGTTAGTTTAATGTCATATTATGAATAAAAATGCAATTATTTCTTGCTTATGTGAAATGTAAAGAGATATATTCGGCCTGTCTTAAGCAGAGACACAATTTAGTTTATTATTTCTTACCTAATTTTTTCAAATTATGAAACACAATTACTTAACAATTAAAGCGAAAGGAATCGGCTTCCTTTTTGCATTTTTAGTTTTCTCCTCAAGCGGGGCTTTTGCAGCTCTTAGTGGTAATTATACCATTAACAAAGGAGCCTCCGCG
>JAGVMN010000042.1 GCA_020053795.1 Bacteroidia bacterium
GCTATGACTGCTCTTCAAATGATTAATAAAGAAAATGGAAAACCAATTAACCTTATCAAACATGCCCTCGCAGCTTGAATTTCAATCCACTAAACGGGTCAACTTTATAAAATCTGTTGCATTCCCCGTTGCGAATTTGACTAAGTTCATGTAGGTTTGAGGCTTGCAACCTGCGGCATACCATGGCAAAACAATTTCCGATAAAAAAAGAAGTACCCAACCTGATTCCCAAGAGCATTGTCTATCTGATCCCTGCTGCTACGGCAGAGGAAGCTGAGGCGTTTCAAAGTAAAATTTCTGGCTTTGGCGAAAGCCTGAAAAACCAGACGCTCATCAAATTTTTGGTAACAGAGGCGGATGTCGCACAAGCCAAGGAACTACTGGAGAACAAAACTTACCACTATGCCTGTTGGGTGCATAGCGGCAATCTCGATATTCTGCCTACCGTGCATCAAAGTTTTATGCAGCAACGGAATCTGAAAGCCGGATTGATTCATTGTGCAGATGCCCATCACCAAACGGAAGGCAAAAAGGCTCCGAAGAAATCTTTTTGGACCAGAATCGTTCACGCCACCCAAAAGCTCTTGACACCAATGAGGACAGGCCATACAGAAAGTGGGTACTTTGTAACCGATGCCGACACGGCGTTAGAGATTTTAGAGAAACCATCCATCTGGAAATGCCGGATAGACTATGATTTTCCCTATCGCCTGAAACTGCATGGTTACCATATCTCCTATTTTTCTCTGAACACCGGGAAGGATGATAGCCCGAAAGCTTCCATTCTCAAAGTGAAATGGTCGGCACTGAGCAACCGCTGGTACTGGTTTATCACTGAACCAATGAATGTTTTCAGAGGAAAAACCATGTCGGAGCACACACCTTGGGATGGCCGGCATCCGGTATATCGTTTCCTTTTTGCCGTGTTTTTTATGCTGGCCATGGTATTGATGCCCGTTTTGAGTTTCGATTATTCGGTGACTTGGGATGAATACGAGGATATAGGTTATTTCAGCGAGGTATTGTCTTATTTCAAAACCTTTGGCGAAGACAAGCGGTGTCTGGATATAGAGGGAGAATTAGATCACAGCGAGAGCGGAGTAAACAAAAACCTGATCCCTCATTTGGTGAACTACGGCCCTTTTGTCAACCTGCTGCAGGCTGCCGTCAACGAATATATTTCACCATTCGGGCTGTACGAAACAAGGCATATCATCATTACCCTATTCGCACTTTGGGGTATGCTGTTCACCGGGTTGATTGCCCGAAAACTGGGCAACTGGAAAACGGCTTTGCTGGCCCTGCTTTTTATCTGGCTGACGCCAACCATTTTTGGACACAGCATGAACAACCAAAAGGATATTCCTTTTCTGGCATTCTATATCTCAAGCGTTTTCTATGTCATTCGTCTGTTGGATGAATTGCCAAAACCGAGCTTTAAAACTTTGTTCATGTTGGCGGTCACTATGGGCATTACCATGAGCATCAGGGTTGGGGGACTTTTGGTATTTGCATATTTGGGCTTGTTTGTTGGACTTCATTTCTTGTTGAGGGTATGGAAGAAAGAAATCAAATTTAGTTTCAGCGAAATAAGGTCTTATGCCTGGCCGCTGATTGTGGTTTATTTCTTTGCTTATGTCATAGGCATCATGTTTTGGCCGGCTGCTCTGGCCGATCCTTTGAAACACCCTTTGACCGCATTAAAGAATTTCGAGAGTTTCAGTCTGGTGCATATCTACGAGATATTTGAGGGCAAGCGGTACTATATGAAAGACTTCCCGGCACACTATATTCCCAAGTCCATGCTCATCACCATTCCGCTTTTTGTTTTGGCTGGTTTGGTTTTGCTAGTGCTTGGTTCTCCCAAAATATTAAAAAAGTACGACTGGCAAAAAATCGGTATACTGGTTTTTGTCTTCGC
This sequence comes from Bacteroidia bacterium, assembly GCA_020053795.1. Classification (GTDB taxonomy): domain Bacteria; phylum Bacteroidota; class Bacteroidia; order NS11-12g; family UBA9320; genus JAGVMN01. The sequence goes on from JAGVMN010000042.1 coordinate 1,922, forward strand.
CTTCCCAATCGCTTACGTGATTTATAAAAAATCTGCTGTTTACAGTAGTTGGCGGCACCTGTTGTTTGCCTATCCCGCCATAGTGGTATTGGCAGCAGTAGGTTGGGACTGGCTTAGTGATGCTTTTAAACAGAAATTTTTAAAGATAGGAGTTTATGTTGTGTTACTGGGGCTGATCGGGAATGTAACTTTCTGGATGGTTAAGAACCACCCCTATCAATATGTCTATTACAACGAAATTGTTGGGGGAGTCAACGGGGCTTATGGAAACTACGAAACAGACTATTGGTGTCAGAGTCCAAGAGGTGCTATCGAATGGCTGATGAAAAACAAGCCTGAGATAATGAAGAAAAAAACCACTGTGGTGAGTAATAACGAGTCCCATAGTATGTCATACTATGCCCAAAAGCAAACCGACAGCATAGAAATAGGCTGGGCCCGCGATCATGAGTGGAATAAGAATATGTGGGAATATGCCATCTGGACTACCAGGACACTTTCTAAAACGCAAATGAAAAATGGTTTTTTTCCACCGAAAGGAACCATTCATGTCATAAAAGTGGATGATATTCCGCTTGCAGCCATTGTGAAAAGAGAAAATTTTGATCTTGCTTACGGAGAACTGATGACAAAGAATCGAAATATGGATTCAGCGGTTACGCTTTTCCGTAACTATACGAAGTATGACCCTCTGGAAGAAGAGGCTTTTCGCGGATGGGGTTTGGCCTTGTTGCAGGCCGGAAGAACTGATGAGTCATTTGCCCCATTATACAAGTCCATTGAACTCTGTCCGGAAAATTACTTTTCATGGAATTTTTTGGGTTTCGCTTATCGGCAAAAAACCAATAATGACTCGGCTTTGATTTGTTTTAACAAAACTATTGAGTACAAAACCAATATGAGTTTGGCTTACGATGGCCGGGGAGATATATATTTCGGAAAGGGAGATTTCAACGCCGCCCAAAAGGACTATGAAAGTGCTATTAACTATGGAGGCGGGAGCTATTTGGTCTATTATAAAATGGGGGAATCCTTTCTGAATCTTGGGAATTATGAAGAAGCTCTAAAATATTACGGAGCAGCATTGCAGGCCAAACCTGATTTTGCAGAAGTTAATTACAGGGTGGGGCAGGTTTTGGAAAAGACGGGTAGAAAAGATGCAGCCCAGCAGTATTACCAAAAGGCCAGAGAGCTTGGGCTGCAATAGCAGATTGTTCTGTTTTTCAGAATGATTCTATATTTCTGCTCAAACTGCAAATTTCGAGGCTCGGGTTGAACAAATACCTGATGGGGACTGTCTTTCAAGTGAAGATAAATTTTGTTGTTAGCTTTGCTGGTCGTTTGTTTGTAAAATTTATCAAAAAAATGAGGTTTTATAGGCAACTTTTTTTAAACTTTGAGACTCAATTGTAAGTTATAATGAAACTTATAAAGGTCACAGCGGTTTTGTTAACGCTTGTTTGCTGTCAAGGCCTTGCAAAAGCAACCCATATTGTTGGAGGGGATTTCTATTATGAAAAACTCGGGTCCAAATATTATCGAATAACATTAAAGCTATATATCGATTGTTTTAAAGGGAGCGACTCTGCAATTGCACAAGATGTTGAGGGATTTATTTCCATTTTTGACGCTGGAAATAATAAATTTGAGGAATCTTACAGTGTCACCAGAACAGGTCCGGTTTCAGTAAACAAGAGACAATATAAATGTGTCATTCCCGACCCAAATGCTTGTGTAAATCAATACACTTATGTTATAAGCATATTTCTTGACCCTGGTACTGAAGGTAAAATTCTATCGTTTCAGAGATGTTGTCGAAATAATACCATTGAAAATATCATACGACCTGATGCTACAGGGGCAACCTATTGGGTAAAGATACCAGGTTCAAAAGTGGTTCAATCCGATAACAGTCCTATTTTCAAAGAACTTCCGCCGAACTATCTCTGCGTCGGGGCCCCATTAGTTTTTGATCACAGTGCTGTTGACCCTGATGGAGACTCATTGGTGTATGAATTATATCAACCCTTTTTAGGAGCAACTAAAGATGAACCAAGGCCAAATAATGCTGGCGGCGGTAATTTTGCAAATCCTCCATTCGAAAAAGTAATTTGGCGGTCTCCATTTAATACAAACAACCAAATGGGGGGGCAACCCATTCTTCAAATTGATTCAAAAACCGGAGAACTTACGGTTACTCCCAATTTGGAAGGTCAATTTGTTATTGGGATCAAAGTTAAAGAATTCCGAAACGGAGTTTTTATTGGAGAAACGCTCAGAGACTATCAATTTAATGTTAGGCCGTGTCAGTTTGATCTGATCAGTGTATTTTTTGTTCCGGCGTATTCATGTGAGAATACCATTAGTTTTGAGAATAAAAGTTACAAAGCAGTAGAGTATTTTTGGGATTTTGGCGATCCAACTACTGATAAAGATGTAAGTACAGAGATTAATCCAAACTGGACTTATCCGGGAAATGGGGATTATTATGTATCGCTCAAGGCAAAAAATCTTTTTTGTGAGGATACTTATATGACTAAGGTAAGAATTAGATCAAAGATAACTGTTGACTTGGGCCCCGACCTTACGAACTGTAAGCCTATTGAGCGAACGATTTCAACAAAAATGTACGATGTTACTAAAACAGAATGGTCGACCGGACAAACAGTACCTTTGATCACAATCAAAGATTCTGGAACTTATTGGGCAAGGGTTTTCTATGGAAATTGTACGGCTATTGATACCGTAAGACTCTATTATTATCCAATTAGTTATAGTGGGCCAAACGATACTGTTTTTTGTGACTCTGTAAAAGATACTCTGACCGTCTTTCCACTGGAGAATTTGGATTTGAAATATCGTTGGAACAATTCATTGAAAGATACTTTTAGCAGTTATATTGTCAACTCACCGGGTATATATACCATACAGATAAACAACGGCCCCTGTTTAGAAATTGATACCGTCAAAATCTGGATTTCCGGTAAGCCAAAGATTGGCCCTTACTATTTCGTTTGCAATGAATTTGAAAAAACGCTTGATGCCGGTGATTTTACACCGCCCGCAAATTATTTGTGGAGTGATGGGAGCACTGGTCGTTATATGTTCATCAATAAAGAAGGACTTTATTGGATCAAAGTGAGTCAGGGACGATGCGACAATTTAGACACTTTAATAGTGGAAAACCCTGTTATCCCGCTTGAACTGGGTCCCGACAGGCATTTTTGCGATTCTGTTTCTCTGTATTTGAATTCCCTGCTAAATATGGAAAGGTATCAATGGAATGACCTCAGCAATTTGCCTGATTTGTATGTAAACAAGGAGGGAAAATACTGGGTTGAGGTTTTTGATACGAACGGTTGTCAGAAGTCAGATACGATTACTATTGACATGACAGAATCACCAACCATACACATAGGAAATGACACCACTATTTGCTTCAGGTCGGCGGTAGAATTGGGAACAAAAGATGATTTTTTTGATTACAGTTGGAATAACGGCTCGACCAAAAGGAAAATAACTATTCAGGATGCCGGAGTTTATGTGCTCATTGTTACGGATGCATACGGATGCAAAGGTATTGACACGGTAAACGTAAAGGTAGATATAAATGCATTGCCCAATGAGTTGTATATTCCGAATGCTTTTTCACCAAATGGGGATGAACTGAACGAGTATTTCCCATTCACCGAAAAGGTTGTTCAACCGGAATTTTCTTTAATGATCTTTAACCGTTGGGGAGAGAAACTCTTTGATTCGAAAACCGAAACTTCAGATCATTGGGATGGCGTTTACAAAAACGGAGTCATTAGACCTGACGCTTTTGTATATCTTGTGGAATACAGGGGCTGCGATGGTGATTACCGAAGAAAATTTGGAACAGTAACGGTTCTCAAGTGACAAGGGTTTTTGGGAAATGTCAAATTAAAAATACGTTTAATTTGTTTTGGCATAATATATATGTTATCCTTCCAACATTTTATTACGCGACTTTACTTTTTCGGTTAATTTATTTGGGAATGTTACTAGACAACCCATGGTTAAATGTATCAGAAAAATGAAGAACTGTTAGAAGAATTCCTAAACTTTGAATCACTTTTGTAAATTACCATGAAGAGCATCTTTGCCCTAGTTATTTTTTTAGTCCAATTCTGTTGGTATAACGGTGCCATTGCCAAACATATAGTTGGGGGAGAATTTTATTATAAAAAGCTGGGATCCAATTATTACCAGATAACATTAAAAATATTCTTTGATTGCAATACCGATAATCCTTATGCTATTGACTTAGATAAGGATGTTTTTATTGGTGTTTTTGATGCATCAGATAATTCGTTTAGCGAGAGTTTTAGAATGGAAAGGGGTGGGCCGACAAGATTAACAAAGAAGCAATACAGTTGTGTCAGAGACCCTGGTTTTTGTACCGATCAATATACCTATGTAAAGAACATTTATCTTGATCCTGGGAAAAAGGGAAAGATATTATCTTTTCAAAGATGTTGCCGCAATGCCACCATTACCAATATTAACGATGTGCAATCTACAGGCATTACTTTATGGGTTAAAATACCGGGGACAGATGCTGTTGCCGATGACAATAGTCCTGTATTCAAAGAACTGCCTCCAAATTATTTATGTATTGGTGCTCCATTGGTTTTTGACCACAGTGCCTTGGACCCTGACGGCGATTCATTGGTTTATGAATTGTATCAACCTTTTGAAGGTGCCACAAGCAACAAAGCAAGGCCAGACAATACCGTTGATAACGGGTTCCTGATTAACCCGCCTTTCTACAATATTTCATGGCGATTTCCTTACACAACAAATAATCAAATAGGGGGACAACCTTCAATGAAAATTGATTCGAAAACCGGTGAATTGACCGTCATACCTAATGTAATAGGGGTTTTCGCTTCCGGAATTAAGGTGAAACAATATAGAAATGGGGTCTTCATTGGCGAGACCTTTCGCGATTATCAATTCAACATAGAAGATTGCGAGTTTGATCTTATCAGTGTATTCTACGCCCCAGTGTTTTCATGTGAAAATACAGTGAAATTTGATAATAAGAGTTATAAGGCATTGAAATACCGTTGGGATTTTGGAGATCTAAGTTCTAAGGCAGACACAAGCCTTTTGACTAACCCAAAATGGACCTATCCCGGCAACGGTGATTATCGGGTGACTTTAAAAGCAAGTAATCAGATTTGCGAAGATGAATATTCTACAATTGTAAGGGTTAGATCAAAAATTAATGTTGACCTTGGGCCGGACCTTTTTAATTGCACACCAACGGATAGAACGGTAACTACCAAATTATATGACGCTACCAAAACAGTATGGTCAACAGGCCAAAGCGGCCCTTTCATTACTATCAAAGACCCTGGAACTTATTGGGCAAGGGTATATTATGACACTTGTAGTGCGGCGGATACCATGACTTTGGTTAATAAACCGGTGTTATTCAAAGGTCCGGCGGATACGGTTGTATGTGACTCGGTGAAACTGACACTTTATGTTGAGCCAAAGGAAAATTTTGATTTACAGTACCGTTGGAATAATTCTCTGAAAGATACCTTTGCCACATACAAAATCAGCAAACCCGGTGTTTTCTTACTGAGCGTTAACAATGGGCCATGTGTAGTTATGGACACAATCAATATCTGGATTTCCGGAAAACCCAAAATAGGGCCTTATTTCTTCGTTTGTAATGATTTTAATAAAACACTGGATGCCGGCGAATTTATTCCGGCAGCGACTTATGAGTGGAACGATGGGAGTACCGGTCGTTATTTGGATATTAATAAGGAAGGTATTTACTGGGTAAAAGTGAGACAGGATGCCTGCACCAATATAGATTATCTCAGAATTGAAAACCCCGTTATACCTTTGGATCTCGGGCCTGACAGGCATTTTTGTGATTCTTTCACTTTGATTTTGAATGCTCCCCTAAACATGAAGAGCTATTATTGGAATGACTTGAGCAACTTGCAAAGTCTGATGGCCGATTCAGAGGGAAAGTATTGGGTAGAAGTGTTTGACTCCAATGGTTGTCAAAAGGCAGATACGGTAGAAATTGCGGTGACTGAATCACCAAACGTGGATGTTGGAAATGACACAGCAATTTGTTACCGGTCTATTGTACATTTGGGAACCTCGACCGAGTACTTCTCTTACCTTTGGAATACAGGCTCAACAAAGAGAAATATTACCATTCAGGATGCCGGTGAATTTATTCTGGTAGTTACAGATTCCTTTGGGTGCAAAGGGTCTGATACAGTAAGAGTTTTGATTGACGTCAACGCAATGGCCAATGAGCTTTTTATTCCGAATGCTTTTTCACCCAATGATGATGCTTTGAACGAGTATTTTCCTTTTTCCGAACGAGTAACCCAACCCGAATTTTCGGTTAAAATATTCAACAGGTGGGGAGAAAAGATATTCGATTCTAAATGGTCTGAAATTGATCATTGGGATGGAATATATCCGGATGGAAAAAATCACCCAGAAGCATTTGGTTATCTTGTTGAATACAGAGGATGTGATGGCAACTACCGTTGGAAGTATGGCACAGTCAATGTATTAAGGTGATCATATCTTTTGAAACAGTCTATATGATTCCTTACCGTTTTGCTCTATTGTCAAAACGTACAAGCCATTCTTATAGCTTTTCAAATCAATAGAATTGTTTTCTAAAAGTCCAGATGAGATCAACTCGCCAATAATACTATGGACTTTAAAATAATGCGTTCCGGATTCTTCAGGAAATTCAACCCTTAGTATGTCATTTGCAGGTTGCGGATAGATGCGTACCTTAAGTTGATTCAGAGTCTCGATTGAAGCACTTGCAGGAATTTCAAACCGGTAAACCCTGCCGAGTTCGGGGTGGCCAATAAGAATGCCATTATAAGTATTTTTATTTATCAAAGGTTTGGCCTGATCGCCATCAAGTGCAATTCCTATCAGGCTTTTATTTTTGAGGTTGTGTAAACCTGCATATATATTCAGGCCGCTTAAACCACCGTATGATGTGTTTTTGGCAACAGAAAAAGGGCCATAATGAAGTTCAATAAAATTGCCTTTTTCATAAAACCAAATCTGCATATTACCAAAATCCTTAAGAGTGTTTGCATCTGAAAATTCACCAAAAAAACCAAAATTTTTGAATTCAATTTTAAAAATCCGATCACCGGTCACCCCGGTGGTAATGGAACTTATCGGCGACAAAGCCGTTGAAGTGTTATACCCGCGATCAACAATATCTACACCAATTCCTTTTACATACAATCCTTCAATTCCGCTGATGCTTGGTATATAAACCCAACCTTCCCCGATAATTACAGAGTCACCTTTTATGCCCATTCCCTGAAAATAAAAGCCAAGTTTGGCCATAGGTACAAGTAAGTCCAAATCAGGATCGTCCCATTTCACTGTATCGGAATGGTTTTTCGCTCCGGTCAAATTATTATACGCCTCAAGCCTTGTACTGAAAGTAATTTGCGAAATACAAATTGCGGCTGAAGAAAGCAGTAAAAGTAGGGAAGTGAGTTTTTTCATTATTTTTTTTTGAATTGATGTCAAAATTAATATGCGATTTTAAATTTCAATTAAATCAGAAAAGTCTTACAATATTAAGACATTTCTGAACGTGTGATTTAAAAATTCATTTTATTCGAATTTTAGCAAGCTCAATTAATTGTGTCAATCAACTTGTTAGCAGCCATTCGCCATTTTTCCGCAAGAAAATAATTTCTTCGGCTAACGTGTCCAGATTTTCGGCTGACTTCGCCAAGTCGTTTGTACGATATTCTTATCGTTTGAAAACAAGCTTTTCACGATGTCAATCGAAACGACTTTAATGGCATTTTATGCCAGGTCTGA
>JAGVMN010000071.1 GCA_020053795.1 Bacteroidia bacterium
GCATTCAAATACAATGGTACAAGTTCAACTTTTCTCCTTATGCCACCAGCTTCGTTTTTAGTAATCAGGAAAAATTTGGAGCCTTGAATTATTGGATAGGAGTGACTTAACAACGACCCATCAGAAGAATACGACTTCACATAACAGTTAAGTAAAACTCTGTCGCTGCCTTTCGTTATGGTATATCGCTCTCGTTCAATATCATCAGTGGTGATTGCGAGTAAATTGATTCTTACTAGAGAGTGACCATGACTTTTTGTGTTGAGGAGAAATGGCATTCTGCTTTCCCAGTTAACACTCTTTCCGTTGTATTTTCTGGTTACAACGTAAAACTCTCTTGTTTTAACAAATTCAGGGATTTTGACAGAATCAGGCCAGATATCACAAGAAATAAATCCTTTTTCAGAACACTGATAAGTGACAAGGTAACTCGAATCAATGTATTCTTCGTAAGTTAATTCTCCCTTTTCGTTGAATTCTTTCATGTAATAATCCTCCGGATTAAATTATTTGCAATGATCCCGTTTATCCCATTGTCACAATCAAATGAGACCTTTCAGGTATTTATTATTTCTTTCACGACCTTCGAAAAGCAAGCTTTTCTTGCTCGCTATAAATAATAAACCCCGCGAAAAGGCGGGGCTCATTTGATTCATCTGCGGAGAGAGCGGGATTCGAACCCGCGGTACCCTTTTGAAGTACACACGCTTTCCAAGCGTGCTCCTTAAGCCACTCGGACATCTCTCCAGAACTTTAAGAAGGACGGCAAAATTAAGAATTAAAAGCCAAATAAGTCACGGGCATTTTGGGTAGTTGCATCGGCCACTTGTTCTTCGCTCAGGTTCTTAACTTTCGCCAATTCGCTGCCTATTATTGGAATGTAGCTTGATTCGTTTCTCTTGCCTCTGAAAGGCACCGGTGCCAAGTAGGGTGAATCCGTTTCCATGAGTAAATGCTTCAAATCAATCGTTTGAAGTACCTCTCTTAAACCGGAATTCTTGAAAGTCAGAACGCCTCCAATTCCCAAATAATAACCCATAGCAATAATTCGTTCAGCTTCTTCTAAATTACCACTGAAGCAATGGAAAACGCCACTGGGTCTTTCTCTCATTGGTTCCAGAATATCTATTAATAAGCCAGTCGCTTCCCTCGAGTGTATGGCAATGGGCAAACCTTTCTCAAACGCCCATGAACATTGTTCGCTAAAAGCCTCAATTTGCCAGTCTCTGGTTGACTGATCCCAGTAAAGGTCTATCCCTATTTCTCCAACAGCACAATAACTTCCTGTTTCCAATTCAGCTTTTAGTATGGCTAATTGTTCTCTGAAATCTTCTTTTACCGAGCAGGGGTGCAGACCCATCATGGGTAAGCATAGCTTGGGGTAACCCAAACAAAGTTCTTTCATTGAATCAACGGTACTGATGTCAATATTGGGTAGCAGAATCTTTGTTACGCCTGCTGCAACAGCCCTTTCCAGAATCAGATTAAAATCGGGCAGAAATTCTTCGGCATACAAATGGGCGTGGGTGTCTGTCCACATCACCAGTTCAAATCTTTTTTGTTGAGAAAATATTCAATTCCTTTGATGCAATCATCAGTTGCACGGGCTTTGGCGTTTTGTTCTGCAGCATAGCTTAGTGCTTCGCTCAGTGGCATGTCCTGAACCTTGCCAATCATTTCTTTGATTCTGGCAAGACTTTGCCCAGAGGCCAAACCGGCCAATTGCTCTGCGAATAAAAATACTTCAGACTCAATGGTTTCCTTAGTAAATATCCCATTGATAAGTCCGAAATTCACTGCTTTTTGTGCCTCTATGCTTTTTCCAGTCAGTAGCAATTCTCTGGCTTTGCCTTCACCAATCTTTCTGATAAGAAAAACCATTACTATAGCTGGAATGAAACCTATTTTAACTTCTGTATAGCCAAATTTAGCTTCCGGTACGGCAAAACCAAAATCGCAAACTGTTGCCAAACCACACCCTCCTGCTAAAGCATGACCTTCTATCTGGGCAATAACAACCTTCGGACATGAATGAATCAGTAAAAACAATTCTTTCAAATTCGAACTATCCTCCAGATTTTGTTCGTAAGTGAATTGCTGTAGTTCCTTCAGATATTCCAAATCGGCCCCGGAGCAAAAGGCTGGGCTATTGGCTTTTAATACAATTATTTTACAAGTTTTGTCTGAAATAGCAGTTTCGAAAGTATGTCTCAATTCATCAACAAATTGCCGGTTCATGGCGTTTCTTTTTTCGGGACGGTTCATCGTAATGTAACCTATCCGACTTTTTATTTCAAATTGTGTGAACTGCATATTATACTAATACTTAGGTCAAATTTGCCCAAAGGACAATTTGTCCTTTAGAATTGTTAATACCGATGGTGTAACGTAAATAGAATCCTAAAACATAGAAACCTTAATTGATACAATTCAGTATAAAACAAAGAAGCCCTTCTTTTGAAGGGCTTCAAAGTTAGTGAAGAAGTTTATTTATTTGGTGATGGTAATCTTCTGGCTTGAAACGGTTTCCCCATTTTTAACCTGAACCACATACACACCATTTGAGTAATTGCTCAGATCGAGGTTGTAAATACCATTTCTTGTGGTGGGTTCTATTTGGAAAACTGCTTCTCCCAACACGTTGAAAACGATAATTTTAACAGAAGCCTGAACATTATCAACGGTGACTGTTACCTTGCCATTGCTTGGGTTAGGATAAACCTGAATTTTAGAAGCATTAACCTCTTGGATTCCGACAAGGTCAATGGTTACTTCTTTACAGGCC
>JAGVMN010000060.1 GCA_020053795.1 Bacteroidia bacterium
ACAAAAGTACCCTTTGACTTCGAACAGTGTACAAACGCGTTCATTGAGCGAAGCCGAAATGAACGAAAACGTGCAGATTGGTTCATAGAAACAAAAGTATCCTTCGACTTCGCTCAGGGTACAAACGCGTTCATTGAGCGAAGCCGAAATGAACGAAAACGTGCAGATTGGTTCATAGAAACAAAAGTACCCTTTGACTTCGCTCAGTGTACAAACGCGTTCATTGAGCGAAGCCGAAATGAAGGAAAATGTGCAGATTGGTTCATAGAAACAAAAGTACCCTTCGACTTCGCTCAGGGTACAAACGCATTCATTAAATGAAGCCCCAACCGCCGCTGGACCCAACTTCTTCCCTTGAATTAATTAAGGCGTAATTGTTTAATCCCTAATATTGCCTTGTTATGCCACCCGATTTCGTCTTTTACAGTCTTTTATTTCTGGTAGCCTTCCTCTACGCATCTGTCGGTCATGGCGGGGCAAGCGGCTATCTGGCCCTAATGGTTTTCTTTTCGTTTTCGCCTGAAACTATGAAATCAACGGCTTTGATCCTAAACATCTTTGTTTCGCTGATTGCGTTTGTCCAGTATTACCGCAAGGGCTATTTTCGATGGAACATCTTCTGGCCATTTGCACTCGCCTCCATCCCAATGGCATTCGTCGGCGGAATGATTACGCTGGATGCGGACATATATAAAAAAATCCTCGGGGTATTGTTGCTTTTTCCGGTCATTCGGCTTGTGGGAATGAATTTCAAGACTGACCAGAAACAAAAAGACTTGAACCTTAGCTTTGCTCTGGTAATAGGGGCGGTTATCGGACTTTTCTCAGGCATGATCGGCATTGGCGGTGGCATCATCCTAAGTCCGGTCATTCTTCTTTTACACTGGGCCAACATGAAACAAACGGCGGCAGTCTCGGCTCTTTTTATTTTTGTCAACTCACTCTCCGGACTGACCGGAACTTTCTCAGGTGGTTTTGAATTCGAGTCTGAAACGGCCTGGTTGATTGCTGTTGCTTTCTCAGGTGGGTTGGCAGGTTCTTATTTTGGTGCTAAGAAGTTTGACACTTTGGTCTTGAGAAGAATATTGGCGTTTGTGCTTTTAATCGCGTCTGTCAAACTACTGACAACCTAAAAATGTCGATCACAAAAGAAAATATTAATGGTTACATTTTAGCCGGTGGCATAAGCTCCCGAATGGGAACCGACAAAGGCATGATGCTGCTCAACGGGAAACCAATGGTGGAGCATGTTATCGAACAACTAAAACCAGCAGTTGACAAAGTGGTCATCATTTCAAACAATCCGGAATATGAAAAATTAGGGTTAGAGGTAATTCCGGATTTGATCAAAGACATCGGCCCTGCCGGTGGCATCTATACTGCTCTGAAGTATTCAGATACAAACTACAATTTTATGGTCAGTTGCGACATGCCTTTTATCACCCCAGAGGCGGTGAAATTTATGGTTCAAAAGGCTATTGAGTCGCAGATAATCGTACCTGTTTCCAAGGGACAAATGGAGCCGATGTTCGGTGTTTATTCAAAAGATTGCCTGACCTTGTGGTCAGCATTGATCGAAAAAGGGCTTTTGAAACTTCAGGAATTGGTGACTCATTTCGATGTATTGAAACTGAACGTTGACGACAATGAACTATTCAGCAACCGTTTGTTTCAGAACATTAATACAAGAGAGGAGTTTGAGAAAATAAATTTGGATGCAGTCCGTTTGATGAAACGGATATTGTAAATATCACCTATATCCCTACAAGTTTAAAACAGACATCGAAAATTAGTCTTCAAATTCAAAATATTGCCCGATTCAATCCGTTAAGTGTGTAGATTTGATAATCTTAGATTTGAAGGGACAGACATACATCACAAATGAGAACGATTTTTTTATTAATCATCACTTCTATAGCCTGTCGCTGTATTGCACAGGAAATCAATTCTTATGACAGCGAGGGCCGAAAACAAGGTAAGTGGGTGACAATTGATACATCACTTTGTGTCATACGTGATATGAACTTTCTACAAAAAATGCCTGTATTAGACACGATTTATCATTGTGGTGATAAAGACATAGCTGTTGCAATAACTGAAGGGAATTACAAGAAGGGTATAAAGACAGGCCTTTGGATAACACATGAATTCATTCATAGCACCAACCCCTTGTGTTCCCCATGTTACAGGCATGGGGTGTATATTGACGTCATTGCATCGAGAGACGAACGAATTTACGACAATGGCATTTGTACAATGCATAAATACTATGGCAAAAAAGACTCAATGTCTGATCTCGAACTTATGACTTGGTACTTCCTCTCCTCAAACCGGGACAGTATTATCTTCAAAGGCTTTAGAAATAATTCGTTAGTTGAAGAAGAGCATAATTGGAAGGGTGGAAATTGTGTCTTTAAAATCCATGAGTTGCCTTTCAGCGATAGTCTTTTCCCATTGGATATAAGCACATCATGTTTCAAAAAATTAATTCGATATACCGATAACAAGGTGGTTGAAATAATTGAGACCAACTATATTACTTTCATGGAAAAGCTCAAACGCTTCGACCCCATTGGCAATTTAATATTCTTGGCGTTTTACCCTGTTCCGGATTTAGTCCGCTACTATGGGGTCTCAAACAAATTCGTTCTCTTTCCTTTGAATATTTTTGATTTTTACTTGAAATTTAATTCGAGAGATTATTATAAGAAAGAGTTCAACGGAAATGGGGAATTGATTTATGAAGAATACATTGATTCGAGTTACCTTGTCTCTTATCAGTGTTCTGAAAAAGGATTTATTTCTTGTGATATCTGGCCCGATTCTGTCAAAATCCCTGAATTTGTTAAGACAAGAGAGTTTTATATTAGAACCAGAAAATACAACGGAAAGAGTGTTAACTGGGAAAGCAGAATGCCATTGCTCCTCAACACAAAAAGTTATGGCCATTACGTTCTAGTAACAATCAATTTACTAGCAATTACTACTGATGATATTGAACGAGAGCGATATACCACAACGAAAATTAGCGACAGAGCTTTACTTAACTGTTATGTGAAGTCGTATTCTTCTGATGGGTCGTTGTTTCGTCACTTCTATCCAATAATTCAAGGCTCCAAATTTTTCCTGATTACTAAAAACGAAGCTGGTGGCATAAGGAGAAAAGTTGAACTTGTACCATTGTATTTGAATGC
>JAGVMN010000052.1 GCA_020053795.1 Bacteroidia bacterium
CAGTAATAAATGTCAAAGAGTTGTTGATATTTTTATCTGGCTGAAAAAGGGTTACCAAATAAAAACTATTTCTTGAACTTAATCAGCAGACCCTAAATAGTAAGACGCAAATAAATTTAAGATTCAGGGTCATAAGTTATTGATCTGAATCGGGTACCGTGAGGTTATTCTTTCGGCGTTTTAGTTCTATGAAGTTAACAATGTGTCGGTTGCCGGTGAGCATGAAGAATCCGAGAAGGGCTTTTACGAAATAAAAAATCATCCAGCCGGCTACAGGATTTTGTCCAAAATCCTTCATGTAGTTCTGCTGACCAATATATGAGTAAACTTCTTTACATAAGTTTGGTAATGCGTCAACCAGAATAATTGCCCCGATGACAATAACGGCGACACTTAAAACTGTTGAACGGTGAATATTCAGTTCGAACATTTCTTTATCAAATCCCTTCGTGAGTTGCAAGTTATCAATAATCCAGGATGTCCTGAAAATGCATAAGAACAAAAGAATCACATAAATGAAGAACGTCAGGAAACTAAAAAACATCAATATCATACTTGTTTGACTATCTATACCATTACCTATTTGCAAAAGGTCAAGATATGAAACCAGAGATGGCAATATGACTGATATATCAACTAAGAGATAAATACCCAAAATTTTAATTACGATGTTGAAGAAGCTTCGTGGTGTCATGTTAATACTATTGCTCAAACAAAATTAGCCCTTTTTGTTCAAGTTGTAGGAATTAGAAAACCAATTGTAAATTACCAACAAAGCTTTTGAGATACCTCTTGTTTCGAAATGACAAATGCCAAAAACAACCTCCACCATCTGATCCCTCAAAACTTATTCTTCCACATCATGCTTTCTACGGGCTTGATGGTGCGTTTGCTGTATTTGGCGTCCTGCTTTTTATTGTATGGGGTACCCACTTCGCCTTCGGCCATAAAGTAAATTAATTGTCCTATCGGCATACCCCTGTATATCCTTACCGGTTGCGAAACGGATATTTCCAGCGTCCATGTATTGCAAAAACCCACATCACCCTTTCCTGCGGTGGCGTGTATGTCAATCCCCAGTCGTCCTGTGCTGGACTTGCCTTCCAGAAAAGGAACATGTTTATGGGTTTCAGTATATTCTTCCGTCACGCCAAGGTACAAGGTTCCCGGATGCAACACATAACCGTCCATGGGAATTTCGAAATAATCAATCTTGTTGTGCTGACGGGCGTCCAAAATGCGGTCGCGGTAGGTGGCCAGGTGTTTGCCCAGATGTACATCGTAGGAGTTTGTGCCGAGGCAATTACGTCGGAAAGGTTCTATCAGAATCGTTCCCTTTTCAATCTCTTCTAAAATCAGTCTATCACTTAGAATCATTAATGTTTTGGTTAAAAAAAGCTTATTCGGACATGGAAATTTCGAACTTCATGGCCGTCCGGTCATCGCCGCACGAAATAAAATGTTTTGCGTCAATCCACAAAACTTTATTCACGCAGTTCACATGACTTTCATTTCTGCGATGGTCTATCACTTTTAGCAATTCCATCGTTTCGGCATCCCATATTTTGATAGTCTTGTCCATGCTGCACGAAAGCAGAAAATTGTTTTCGGCATTGTAATCCAAATAATTGACATGCAGGGTATGGGCTGGAATTTGTCTGACCAATTCCATTGTATGTAATCCGATAGCCCCGGTCGTTGACTGAGCGGAGTCGAAGTCAGCTATCGGGATTGGAAACCATTGGCAGATATTGGCGTCCCTGCCGCCGCTAAAAAGGTACTTTGAGTTCAGACACAAAGCAAAAACGGAGTTGGTGTGTGCATCAAGTGTTTGGTTGATCTTACCGGAATCAGTATCCAGTATTTTGATGCTGTGATCGCTGCAACCGCAAATCAGCCGGTTTGTACCGCTAACTGGCCTTATGACCCTGACACTTTTTTGGCTGACCTGCCATCGGCTGATGAGGTTCATGTCGGCATCCCACTTGGCTACCACACCATCTTCTCCAGAAGAGTACACAAATGGCACTATGGACTGAAGGTTATAAATACCACCATTATGTGCATCAATTAGTTTTAGCTCGGTTTTAGATTCGACATCTGCCAGATGTAATTGCCCTTTGCTGGTTCCGGCCAGAATCCTTTTTCCATTATCCAAAATCAACAATGAATAAACGGATGACAAGGCTTTCATCACAAGAATTCCATCTCCCTTCCCCACATGATACCATTGCACCACCATGCCATCAGCAGATCCGGTATAAAATCGCTGATCACCCTGCTGCACTGCCAGAGCATAAATGCTGTCGGCATGCCCGCTGAAATGTCCTATTTTTGTAACCTGTAAATTCACGATATTGCCACTTCAAACTTTGATTCAATGTCCGGAGTACCATCTGGCACTTTGGGAAATCCGGGAAACGATAGAGGAACTCGGGCAACATTTAAACCCTTCATCTGTTCAAAATTTTGCCAAAGGTACAAGAAATTTGCAATGGCTTGCCAGCCGAAAATTGATTCAGGAAATGCTGGGATTGGATCATGAAATTGAAATACTTAAAACCGAAGAAGGAAAACCTTATTTGTCCTCATGTTCGAAAACAATCTCGATGAGCCATAGTGGTCATTACGCCGCCGCAATCATTTCCAACAATGGAGAAACAGGGGTTGACATTGAGAAGATAAGCGACAGAATATTTAAAATAGTCCACAAATTTGTGAATGAATCTGAAGGACAATTCATGAGAAATCCGGAAGATATGGAAACGTGTTACCTGATTTGGAGTGCCAAAGAAGTGTTGTTTAAGTATCACGGTTTTGGAGCCCTTGACTTCAGAAAGCATCTCAGTTTAACGGACCTTCACAGGGAAAACGGAACCCTGAAGGGTGTCATACAAAAGGAGGATTTCAAAGAAGAAGTTCCGTTGAGATTCAAAATAATTGGAGACTATTTTTGTACATGGGTGGATCATCAGAGAATGACAAAACGAATCCCGCATATCCACAAAATTACCAGTAAGTTTTAATAAGAGCCAGAGTTAGGCGATCAAAGAGGTATTTACCGATGTGTCTGCGGCTGAGTTTGTAGCAGAATTCGTTCAGATAAGACTTTAGATAGTACCCTTTAATCTTGTGGCATATCTCTCTAACAGTTAGCGTTTGGCATTGCTGATGGCTATGTGAACCCATTGCTGTGTTGTTTTAGTGGTTGTGGCTGTTGATTTTTAAATGATATGTGCTTCAACCGGTTCTGCAATGTCCATATAGCCGGTGCTTCTGTCGCTGAAAACAATACATGTTTGATCAGGGTTCTCGATGATGGCTTTTGCCAATTATACCTGACCGGTGATTGTCTAAAACCTTCATTTTAAAATGTCAGCAGTGCCGGCTTGGGTGCCTGTTTCTATGTCCTTCAAAGCAGTTGACTCAGCCAAGACAGCGACATTACTTTGTTTATGACTGCCTTTGCCTCGTTTGAGAACCACGTTTTCGGATGTGGCTTTCTCAAAATAGACTTCATCAAACTCTACCATGCCTTCGAACTTGTATATACCATCCCGCTGTCAAACGGCTTCTCATATTTTGTGCATCATTGTCCAGATACTCTGGTAGCGATTATGACCAAGCTGCCTTCGCAACTCTTTGGCCGATATTCCATTCTTATGCAGCTTATTAAGACACAGCCATTAAGGTCTTGTTGATTGGCATCGCTGCACTTAATGCCTCATGCTCTCTTTATTTGCGGAAATGCTCCCAACAGTTTTGCCCGTCTGGGAACTCATTGATGAAATTTGGTAGATTCATGGGTATATTTTTCAACAAACCTAAGACCTTACACTGCCATGTATTGGTATTGTGGTCATTTTATGAAGATTATATTATTCAATGAAAGGCAAACACAAACAAGGTCGCTTTTGAAAATTTTTCGTCAGAGACATAAGGACTGTTCTATGTTGAATAATGCAATTGCAACAAAGCTTCAAATGAAATCATCGAAAAAAACAAATATAGGAGCTTTCCTATTGACAGAGACCGTCAGTTATTGAGATTAACCTTTTCGTATTCCTTACCATTCCAATAGCCCAGAAATTCCATTACCTGTTTGCTTCTGGCAAGCAAAAGTTTTATTTCAGCTTTCGAATCGCGACTGATCAGCACATGACTAACTATTCCGGTTTGAGAGTTTCTGACTGTCACATTGACGTAGAAAGCTTTTCTTTTCTCAACCGGCCTGCTAGCAGGTCTTCCCTGCTTTCTTCTTTCATCCATTGTTTTCAAAATCGTATCTTTATTAAGATGGACATTTCCCTTCGCTCACAAACGTATTAAAGTTATGGAGATTTCTACAGGGTATTTTTTACTTATTATTATCAACTTATTAACAAAATCTATTCGTTGTGATAAGGTTCGCCATTCAAAATGGTGCAAGCCCTGTACAACTGTTCTAAAAACAAAATCCTTATCTGTTGGTGAGAGAACGTCATTTGCGATAAAGACATTGTAAAATCTGCTCTATCTTTTATTTTCTCCCCCGCTCCAAACATTCCTCCGATAAGAAACACCAAATGGCCTTTTTTGTTTGCGAGCGTCGTTTGCAACAATCGTGCAAACTTTTCAGATTTCATTTCTAGACCGTTCTCGTCAAGCAAAATCAAGGTGTCATTGGGTTTCAAGTTTTTCAGAACAATTTCACCTTCGGCAAGTTTCAGCATTTCTGCCGACATCTTTCCCCGAGATTTAACATTGGGCAGTTCCATTTTCTCAAAGGAAAAATATTTTCGCAATCTTTTAATATATTCTTCACAACCGTGATCAACCCAATCAAATGTAGTCTTTCCTATGACCATCAGTATGACTGACATTACCCTATTTTTCCAGTATTTTCATCAACTCGGCAAGGTTCGGATAGATGATAACTTCAATCCTCCGGTTCTTTGCCCTGGCCTCCTTAGTTTTCGCTTCATCAACAGGTACATACTGGCCTCTTCCCGATGGGATGATTCTTACTGCGTTTATTCCTCCTTCATCTGTCATTATCCTAACTACCGAGGTCGCTCTAAGCACACTTAAGTCCCAATTGTCTTCAAACCTGGCTGTTTTTATTGGCACATCGTCGGTGTGACCCTCTACCATAATATCAAAATCTTTTTCCTTCCTCAAGGTTTCACAGAGCTTTAGAAGAGCGTCTTTTCCACCTTTATCTACATCTGTTCGTCCTGATTGAAAGAGCAAACGCTCATCAAGTGACACATACACCTTTCCGTTTTCCTGTCTTACTGATAGCCCACTTTCTTTATATGACAATAATGATTCCGTCAATGTCCGTTTCAGACGAATGGTGGCCGAATCTTTTTGCCTGATTATTCGCTGCAATTCAATGACTTTACGTTCACGCAACTTCAACTCATTGTCAAGTCTGTTCAGTTCGGTTTCCAACTTTTTGAAATCAACCTCTTTTTGAAGCAATCCTGCTTCCTTCTGATTGAGTTCGTCTTCCTTTTTCTGAAGTTTTCTTTCTAGTTCTTTAAGTTCATTCATCAGATCAGCCTGGCTGACGCTGGATGCTTCAATAATCTTCTTATAATTTTCTTCCAATTGCTCATAGGTTTTTTTCACCTTGGCATACATGGCCTCTGTCTCCTCCAGGTTTGTTCTTAACCTGAATAACTCTCTGGACAAACTATCATTTTTCCGAATCAAGGTTTTATTGGACAATTCAGCTTTATTAAGTGCTGAATCAAGGCTGTCTTTCTCAGCCACCAGACTGTTGTGACGGTTGTTTAGCTCCTCAAATTTTCTTTGAGGAACACAGGCCGCCAATAAAACCAAAATAAGATAAATGAGTTTTGAAACTTTCATGGGATGGAACTATTGGTTAAATTTTATTTCATCTTCATTCTGATCATAAAATTCAATTTGGCCAAAATGAAAATCGCTTACGGGCTTCAATGTTACCCATTTTTTGTATTTTATAAACCATTTCATCCTTTTTGACATAATGCCCTTTGTAAAATAGGCATACAAAAATGGATGTAACCAAAGCTCAAAGTTGTTTATTTTTAATGAATTGAAAACATAATCAATTTTGTTTTCTATTTCGTCGGCAAATTTCATACTTGAATCTGCCTGCCCCGTACCATGGCACATGGGGCATTGTTCTGTAACTGCGATATTGGTCTCAGGTCTGACCCTCTGACGAGTAATTTGAATCAACCCGAACTTGCTCATTGGAAGTATGGTATGTCGGGCCCTGTCTTCTTCCATGGCCTTATAAAGTGTTTCGGACAGTTGTCGCTTATAGGCAGGATTCTTGAGGTCTATAAAATCTATTACAATAATTCCGCCCATGTCCCGAAGCCTTAATTGTCGGGCAATTTCCTCTGCTGCTTCTGTGTTCACCTGAAGTACATATTGATCCTGCGAAACCTCCCTGTTCTGCCTGCCGCCAGAGTTTACATCAATAACATGAAGGGCTTCGGTATGTTCAATAACTAAATATGCACCACTTGGCAGAGCAACAGTCTTACCAAACAGATTTCTTATTTGTTTGTCAACACCAAAATGGGTAAAAATATTTTCCTTTTGTCTGAAATGTCGGATCACTTTCTCCAGTTGAGGGGAAACTGTTGCTGAATAAGTCTTTAAATCATCGTAGAGCTTTTTATCATTTACAGCTATATTGTCAAACGAAGTGCTGAGTAAATCCCTTATAACAGATTGAGACCTGTTTGATTCGGACATGAGCAAAGCACCTTGTTTGGCGTCCTTCAATTTCGAAATTGCGATGTTGAAGCGTTGATACAGGTCGAGTAAATCTCTGTGAAGTTCTGCGGCAGATTTATTTATACCCGCAGTTCGACATATAAGACCAAAATTTGGTAGTTTCAGACTGGTGACAAGCGTTTTTAGTCTCTTCCTTTCTTCCTTCTCATCAATCTTTTTCGATACGGAAACATGGTTTATAAACGGAACCAATATAAAATACTTTCCGGCAAGCGTTAGCTCCATGCTAAGCCGGGGCCCTTTGGATGAAATGGGTTCTTTGATGATCTGTACAAGGACTTGTTGACCTTTCTTTATTACATCTGATATCTTACCGGTTTTTAAAGTTTCCGGCTCTAATACAAATTCAGACAGGTCTCCGTTATTAGTGCCACCTTGGAGGCCCATTCGTGTCAGCTTGATTTGTGAACGAATATTGGGACCCAGATCATGGTAATGAAGAAAAGCGTCTTTCTCATAACCAACATCCACGAACGCGGCATTAAGTTCGGGTTTTATTTTTTTTACAACTCCAAGATATAGTTCTCCAACAAGAAATTCCTGAGATGTACCTTCATGATGAAGTTCTACAAGCTTTTTGTCCTTTAACAGGGCAACCCTCTCACCCGTCGAGCTAACTTCAATTATTAATTCGTTAGACACTATTCGGGTTATTTAGGTAATTATTTTTTCTTATGTCTGTTCTTTCTAAGTCTTTTCTTACGCTTATGCGTAGCAATCTTGTGTCTTTTTCTTTTCTTTCCGCTTGGCATGATCAAATTTTAAAATGTTTTATCTATTACGCCAAGTGGCACTATCTGGCCAATACAGCGTGTTTTTCAGCATTTTTCGTATCGCCTTTTTGGCCATACAAAATGGCAAGTTGCCGATGATACTCCTTTTTTAAGGGCTGCAAAGATACTAATTTTCTGAATCTTTCAATGCCTTTATCTGTTTGGCCACTTTTGACGGCCAGAAGCCCAAGTTGGTAATTTGCATCCTCGTTTGTTGAATCTAACTTAACTATCTTTAAAAGTGTTTGAACACCTTCCATAATTTTATCCTGTCTGTAAATTTTAATGAGTGCCAGCGTATTTAATGCTTCAATGTTCACTGAGTCAATTTTCAACGCCCTTATCAACAATAACTCAGTGATTTTTTCCAGTCGGGCTGTTCTTGCATCTTGTTCCAAAACAATTCTAAACGAATCTATTTCAATGGCAGTTTTAACGAGCATTTGAACATCATTGTCCTGAAATGCCCTTTTAGAAATAGCCAAAGCGTACAAGTAACTGTCTCCTGTTTTGTTAGCTTTTGCCAATGCGTCTCTAGAATCATTGATACCTGTCAAACCATTATTTAATAACTCATCGTTGATTATTTTCAATCCTAACGAATCATCCGGGTTTGCTGATAAATCCATCTCAACACTTGCCAAGGCAGCCATACTATTTTTATTGTTTGATCGAATCTGACCATTATAAAAAAAATAACCCGCCAGTAACAGACCAACGACCAATAATCCGATTTGCTGTGCTTTTCTACTCACCCCTGCTCTGACATGCTTTTTTAAAGCAATTTCTTCACCTTTTCACTTTTCTTGATTTTTTCTACAAATGTCTTTGCAGGTTTAAATTTTGGAATAAAATGTTCAGGAATGGTAATTTGAGTGTTTTTCGAAATGTTTCTTGCTACCTTTTTAGCACGTTTTTTTAGTGCAAAACTTCCGAAACCCCTGAAATAAACGTTGTCTCCATCTGTCAGGGCAGATTTAACTACCTTGAAAAATGATTCAACGGTTTCAGCCACCATGGCACGTTCGATTCCTGTTTTTTCTACAATTTCATTTACAACTTCTGCCTTTGTCATATCCGGTTAATATTAAATTACGATCTTTCAACCGCATTGCAATTATAAAACGTTTTTGAGAAAAACGAATACTAAAATTCAAAAAATCAGAACTTTGCAAACACAATCCCATTTTTCCCCGTGAATAAGCAATTTTCTGCTTTAATAAGAAGCTGGTATAGTAAAAATTTTCGAAAGCTTCCCTGGCGGGAAACTAAAGATCCGTATTTAATTTGGATAAGCGAGATAATGCTGCAACAAACAAGGGTTGATCAGGGGTTGCCTTACTATGAAAGGTTTGTAATCAGGTTTCCTGACATCGAAACTTTGGCCGATGCATCTGAAGATGAAGTTCTGAAAATGTGGCAGGGATTGGGGTACTATTCCCGTGCTCGAAATATTCATCATGCTGCAAAAACAATACGAGACAAATTCCATAGCCAGTTTCCGGAACAATATGAAAACATTCTGTCGCTTAAAGGAATAGGTGAATACACTGCGGCGGCTGTTGGTTCCTTTGCCTTTGACTTGGCACACCCTGTGTTGGATGGAAATGTTTATAGGATTTTGTCGCGATACACGGGTAATACCGCACCGATAAACAAGCCTGCTTCAAGAAAAATATTTTTAACCACAGCCTTAGAGCTTTTCGACCCAGAACATTCAGCCGAACACAATCAGGCCATCATGGAATTAGGGGCTTTGATTTGCACTCCGGCTGAACCCCGTTGCAATGAATGTCCGCTTCAAGGTTCGTGCGATGCATTTCATAAGAAGAATTGGAATGAGTTACCTGTTAAAATATTGGCTCAACCTGTTAAAACAAGACATCTGAATTATTTAATTATTACCGATGGAAACTGTGCACTCATGCAGCAGAGAATGAAAAAAGACATCTGGAAGGGTTTATTTGAATTTGTGCTTATTGAAACCAATCAGACTGTTGCAGATTTTAGTTCTTTATGTGAGAATCAGGAGTTTCGAACCATTACCAAATCATTTGGGAAAAACATGATTCTGACCGATACCAGCAAAATAAGCCATAAACTTACGCATCGGATTCTGGAAATTTATTTTTGGGTTTTACGGGTAAAAACCTTACCCGCAAAGCTTAACTTGGCCTTTCCTGTTGAAATTGACAAAATCAATCATACATTTGCATTACCAAAACCTATTGAAAATTTTTTGGTGACCTATAATTTTCACGAACATGTCAGTTAATAAAGTAATTCTGGTTGGGCATTTGGGTTCCGATCCTGAAGTTAAATACCTCAACGAAAACAGGGTTGTTGCCAATGTGAACCTGGCCACAAACGAAACTTACAAAGACAAAGAGGGCAATAAAGTAACCCAAACAGAATGGCACAGACTTGAAATGTGGGATGGTCTGGCAAAAATTGCAGAACAATACCTGAAGAAGGGTAAAGAGATTTATGTTGAAGGAAGCATTAAAACCGATACTTGGAAGGACAAGGACGACAATACACGTTATTCGACCAGAATCAGGGTTTCTGACTTCAAGATGTTGGGTTCTGTGCAAGATAAAAGAGAAAACACGCCTCATGCAGAAGCAAAAAATGAAACCCATACAACCACCTCCAAAGAGGAAACTGATAACCAAAATGCAGACGGTCTGCCTTTCTAACTAGATACCTGCAAAATTGGACCCCGAACCGGAACAGATTTCAACTTTCTTAAATATTATCAATGTCATTGTTAAAGATGGCTGGTATTTAAACTCGGCATTTTTGTTGAGTACAACCATCACGATAATTATTTTACTGCTTTTGTCGGCTGCGTTTTCAGCTTCTGAAAATGCTTTTTTCAGTATTGGGCCGAACGAATTGGTTGAACTCAATGGAACAAATGCATCATGGGCCAAAACAACCCTGAAATTGCTGAACGAACCAGACAGGCAGAATGCAGCCAGAAATCTTTTGGCTACCATTCTTTTATTGAACAATTTCGTGAATATCACGATTGTCATATTGAGTTCACTGGCACTCAACGAAATGATTGACCTAAAGGATCATCCGATATTCGCTATTCTGGTTGAGGTGATAGGTATAACCTTTATGCTGGTGCTTTTTGGAGAAATAATTCCGAAAATATACGCGACACAAAACAACCTCAAAATAGCCAAGGCACTCTCCATCCCCATATACTGGATCAAGAAAATATTCAGTCCGCTTGTATGGGTTTTGACCAGAACCACGACACCATTCGACAGATACATTGAAAGCCGAACCCATAGGGTTTCGGTTGAAGACCTAAATCACGCCATTGATATAGCTGGTGTTCAAAATGATCCGGATGAAAAAAATATCCTTAAGGGTTTGGTGAATTACGGAAACATTAGTGTAAAACAGATAATGAAATCCAGACTGGATGTTGTTGCTGTAGAAACCGATGCAGCTTTCAATACTTTATTGAAGAATGTTGAAGAATGGGGCTACAGTCGCGTACCTGTTTACGAGAATTCTTTTGACAACATCAAAGGAATCTTGTACATTAAAGATTTGGTTCCTCATCTGAATCATCCTGATAATTTTGGCTGGCAACAATTGATTAGGCCTCCATTTTTTGTTCCCGAATTTAAGAAAATTGACGACTTATTGAAGGAATTTCAGGAAAAAAGAATTCATTTGGCTGTAGTTGTGGACGAATACGGTGGCACTTCAGGGATTGTTACCATGGAAGATGTATTGGAAGAAATATTCGGTGAGATAAAAGATGAATTTGATGATGAAGAACCATCTTACTCCAAATTGGATGAAGACACGTTCGTGTTTGAGGGAAAAATATCGCTGAATGATATGTGTAAGATCTTTGGGGTTGACTCTGACTGGTTTGATGAAATTAAAGGCGAAACTGACACTCTTGCCGGGCTGATACTGGAACTTGCCGAACGGATACCGCCTAGGGGACACGCCGTTAGTTACGGGAACTTTACCTTTACGGTGGAGACAGCAGATAAACGGATGATTAAAAGGGCAAAAGTGTTTTATAATCGCGAGCAAAATGAAGACGGCAATGTTGATTAAATCTGTTACTCTTTTCTTCGCTACTGTTGTTTTTCTGCCCTCTTGTAACAGGCATTATACGCCAAAACCAAATGGATATCCAAGAATAGAATTCCCCGACCGTGTTTATGATATATTTGAAAGCTCATGCCCCTTCATTTTCGAGAAGCCGACTTATGCCTTGATGGTGACGGACACAAACTCTTTCTCCGAGCCTTGCTGGTACAACATGATTATTCCGGACTTTGATGCCACACTGCACATGAGTTACAAGCACTTCACCCAACCCGAACAGGTGGATTCGATGATGGAAGATTCATATAACCTTGTGATGAAACACACAGTGAAGGCGGAGGATATTGAAGAAAGGAAAATTCATGACAGTTCAGGCCTTCAGGGAATGTTTTATGATCTTTACGGAAATACTGCCACACCTTTTAGTTTCTTTTTAACAGACAAAAAGCATCATTTTTTCCGGGGAGCATTTTATTTCAATAATCATACAAGCAGAGACAGTGTTGCCCCGATCATTGATTTTGTTAAAGAGGACGTTTTCAGAATGATCCAAACCCTTCGATTCAAAGATTAACGCAGTTTGAGCGTTTTGCCAACCGGCAAAATGGAATTCTCCTTCATTCGATTCAGTTTACAGATTTTCTCTACCGAGATTCCATTTCTTTTTGCAATTCTGTACAAGTTGTCTCCAGATTTCACCTTGTAGTATTTTAGCTTAACCGGTGTTTTTCTGGTAGTAGTCGAGTAATGAAAATAACTCTTATCAAGGGTAAGGGTGTCCATTTTTAATTCGGCAGTTTCAAAATTAATCAGTTTTTGCGGATCCATGGGCCGGCCTTTATATCGTACTTCAAAATGAAGATGTGGCCCGGTTGACCGACCTGAGTTCCCCCCAAAACCTATAACGTCTCCCGCTCTCACGGGTTGATTCACTTCTACCGTTCTTTCGTTTAAATGGCCATAGAGCGTTTCCAGTCCATTATAATGCCTGATTACTACATACAAACCATATCCATACGGGTCCATCTTCGCCATTCTAACTACCCCGTCAAATGCCGCATATATGGCATCGCCAACGTTCAACTCTACATCAACCCCGTTATGCATTTTTGACCAACGCCACCCAAATTCGGAATTTATAACGCCTTCCTTGGGGTGGTAATACTGACAGTCAAATTTATCTCGCAGGCATAGCCATACCCCTTCTTCCAATTGGGTTGCATCAAAACCCGGAACTGCCACCTTTTCCTGGTCCCAAACTGCCTCGTAAAGATCGAAACACGGGATAAAAGTCGAATCGTATTGACTTAAAAACGCAGCCATCGGTTGTTGCACACGAATGGTATCAGTATTTATGAACTGATCCATAGAACCGCCTCCAAAAAAACTCAAAATCCCAAATGTTATTAGTTCAAATCCCGTCATTCTGTGCCTCCCCTAATCGTTTAAAATATTGTAATGTTTCAGCAGAATCTGCCGACAACTGTGCTTTCAATGCTTCAATACTATCGAATTTTATTTCATTTCTTATCCTTTTCAGCATTTTGATATTCAAAACCTCATCATAAAGGTCTTCCTCAAAATCAAGCACATTTACTTCTACTGACCAGCTAACGTCTTTAAAGGTGGGGTTGTTGCCAATGCTCATCATGGCCGGGTTCCACCGACCAAAAACTTTGACTAAAGCGATATATATGCCGTTTCCGGGTATCAGTTTATACGGGTCTTCTATCATCAGGTTTGCTGTTGGATACCCTAATGTTTTACCTTGGCCGCGTCCATGAATAACCCTGCCTTTCATTATAAAAGGATAGCCCAAAAACTTATTGGCCGTTTCAATGTCACCTTCCAAAAGTGCTTTTCTTATTTTGGTAGAACTGATGATGCTGTGTTCTATGTCCTGTGCCGGAATTTCTATCACCTCATAATCATAAACCTTAGCGAGGTATTTGGCATCTTCAATTCCGCCTTCACGGTTCTTTCCGAAACGATGGTCGTAGCCAATAACAAGTGTTTTCATCCCGATGGCCTCAACCAACACATCGCGAATAAACTCCAATGCGGAAAACCTTGAAAACTCGCGGGTGAATGGCAACACGATAATATGATCGATTCCGCATGCTTCTATCATCCTGGCTTTTTCTTCAAGCGAAGTAATCAGTTTCAGTGTGTTGTCATCCGGGTAAAGCACCAAACGGGGATGGGGGAAAAAAGTTACCATGACACTTTCGGCATTCCTGTGTCGGGCCATCTCCACCACCTTTTTCAGTATTTCCCGATGCCCCAGATGTACACCGTCAAAAGTTCCCTGAGTGACTACCGCATGGGGCAATGGAGTGAACTCTTGCAGACCTCTGTGTATCTTCATTTTTTAAAGGGGGTGCAAATATAAAACTTGATGGTAAATACCGGAAAATGACTCGATAAGTTAATGGGTAGGGTGACTTATTTCGTCTAAAATGAATTCTTATGATTACCTGATTTGGTTGAACAGATTTGGCTGGCCTGATTTCTGAAATCAAAGGGTTTCTTTTGGCTAAATTGTTCTTTCATTTTCCCCTATCTTAAGAAAGAAATTTCTTTCTTTGGCTGATTCACATTTTCTAAATATCGGGAACTTGATGAAAAAACAAAACAAATAATCAAGAACGAAACCTGACCTTTTTTTTCCAGGCAAGACCAACCGCAATTCAGCAAAAAAAAGATAGTTCGCACATTTCATTCTCCCTCTCCGCACAGTTTATCTCAGATGTGGACGCAGAAAACAAATAGGACACTGAAGCCGGGCGATCAATAAATTTTTGATTGGCTCTCTCTCACATTTAAGAATCCTTTTGTCAAATCTTCGATGGTCAACGCATCTTCATCCCTAAAAGCCCCAATTGCCGTTCTCCGCAACGAAAAAAGATAGGCCCCGCTGCCGATCATTTTGCCGAAATCGTTGGCGACTGATCTGATATAAGTGCCTTTACTGCATGTGATCTTAAAAGATAGATATGGTAAATCGTACATCGTAATACCAAAATCGTAAATCGTAATTTCTCTGGGTTTCATTTTCACCTCAGTTCCTTTTCTGGCAAGGGTATATGCTCTTTTGCCATCCATCTTTATTGCCGAGAAAACAGGGGGCGTCTGCATTTGAGTTCCGATTATTTCTTTAGCCTTAATATTCAACCATAAATCTGAAATATGAGATGTTTCGAAAGTTCCTTCGGGTTCGGTTTCCAAATCGAAAGAGGGTGTGGTTTGCCCGATAAAAAAAGTACCGGTGTATTCTTTTTCCATGCCCATATAAAAACCTATTTGCTTGGTAAACGAACCCGAACAAACGATCAAGAGTCCGGTGGCCAAAGGGTCTAAGGTTCCGGCATGACCTATTTTCTTAATTCCCAGAATGTTTCGCATTTTTCTGACCACATCAAAAGAAGTCCACCCAAGAGGCTTGTCAATCAGCCACACACCCTCATTAGATGTAAAATCGTTCACAGGGCAAAAGTAACCAATCCCTGCAGAATGGTATTCCATCCCGACAAGACTATAATTCAACATAGCAATAGGATTTTCAGCTACATCCATTCTGGATAAATTAGGGATTAGTAATGGTGAATCAAGCATATTCGATCCAATAATGTTTGCTATATCTATGCGGGTTAACAATTTTCAACCCGACAATTTTATTGAAATCTTTAGTGTTAAATGAATCAGGGTAAGGGTGTTAACAAAATAGCTTTAGCGGTAATGTTTGCATCCGGCTGTTTATTCTATTTGCTTTGCATATCGCGATACTTCCGTCTTCAGTGATTTGTTCTAAGCCAAACTCATTCGCATCATCCATGAAATCAGCAAGATGTTCGTAATATTGCTCTGTGGTACTAAAACCAATAATTCAATTTTATTAATCATTGATATATTGGATTTTCATTAACAATGTTATGAAAAAAATCCATAACGTTTGCTTGGAGTTTACCCCTATTATCTACTTTTCCAGTCTGTTTTAAAACATCCGGTTTATTCTTTGTCAACTGAACGTCCGGTTGTAATTCCTTTTAAAACTAAGTAACACATCTCAATATATCCATAATCTCTTGATAAAAAAGACATATAATCTTCAATGGTGGATACGCATTATTTGTTTTTGTCATAATCCGGTTTCTAACGCATTCACCCCATAAAACTGTTCCAACAGAAAGCCATTGTCTATATTTATCAAAAGTAGGGATGTCTTAACTTAATGGATTCTTTTCAGTCGTTTCTTGAGATGCATTGGCATCTTTTGCGGCTTTACCGTCCATCATGCTTGCCTCAGCAAATCTCTCATTGATCTTCATTCATGGAAAAGGGTGATTAAAACACGATTTTTGGCAAGGCAACAAATAGGCAGCCTTCAATTTTCATTTCTTTTTACCAAATACTCCAAACATCTGACCTGACATCGTTAATATAACGCTCGGGAATATCCATGTAAAAATACCTGCCGTCACCGGGTGAAACGCCCAAATCAAAACGCTTAAAATAGGTGGCCATCAAATAACCGTAGTTGTCATATAGTTGAAATCTGATTTCTGCCCCCCTCATATATGTATTGCCGGTATTGATAATATCCCCTTCAATCACGACGAAATTTCGCGAGGAGTGAAAACTGAAATTGATGTCTGCTGTTTGTCTGACGGGTTCGACAATAATGACCTCTTCACGAATACAGGAAGAAACGGTCATCATCACTCCAAGTGCTAAAAGTAAAGTCTTGCTTTTCATATATACGTTGTTTTCCATCAATTGCCAAAGAAAAAGCCAGAGTCATTTTAATGTAACTCCATTTGTCGGAAACATAAATTAATGATTGATTTTCAAACTATTGCCAAATTCCAAATGGGTTAAAGCACTTTGAATTCTACCCGATATAAATAAGATAATGTAGCATTAACTGGTCAGACTATTTATGAAAATAATCTGATAAAAGAAAACAACAAAGATGAATTTGAATCTACTCAAACATTTCTACCAAATGTTCATCTTCCTTAAATACCTTCTCAATCAATTTGACTGATGGAAAACCATTTTCAATCTCAGGGACGGTTCGCACATAACAGAATGGCTGCGGAAACTGACGTTCAACAAAGGTTGGCTCGGCAACGTTGTCATAACGAAAATTTGCCGCAAAACGAATTTTTTCACTTGTGTTATTTCCTGATCTATGCACCAATAAAGAAGAAAAAATCAAAACATCACCCATTTGCATAGGAACAGAAATGAACTCTTCATCGCAATGATCCAATTCGAAAGTAGGGCCAGTTTCAACATGGTTTCTAAGGCCCTTTTT
This sequence comes from Bacteroidia bacterium, assembly GCA_020053795.1. Classification (GTDB taxonomy): domain Bacteria; phylum Bacteroidota; class Bacteroidia; order NS11-12g; family UBA9320; genus JAGVMN01. Next base: position 16,969 of record JAGVMN010000052.1, read on the forward strand.
ATGGCTGCCCGGAGCAACCTCTAAATATCCCATGTCTTTGCCAAAAGGACAAACAGGAAACCAAACGACTACTGAATCGAGACTGCCCCGTTGTGCGGCCCAATCTTGATGGGGATTTGTTTTCCAGTAAAAATTATGCGTGGCCGCCAAATGTCTTGAGCTAAAATGCAAATAGGGCTTAGCACTGATCGAGGGAATTTGATATCCTATTTGCCTGAGCAGTTCATGTATAACCGGATGAGTGCACAAAGCGTAAAGTGAAAAAAGATTATTACAGGCTTTGGTGCAAGCCATATAAGTTGTGAAGTCTCTCTCATAAAGTTCAAAAATGTCTTTATCGGAAACGGTCTTTTCAAGCTGTAATTCAAATACTCTTCTGACTTCTGATTGCAACGTCCTGATATGTTCAACCGGCATTGCCTGCCGGGCAATCAAAAAACCATTTTTGTTGTAATCTTTGAGATTCATACTATTCTACTGTTTTTAAACCTTTTAAACTATTAACATTGAATCGAGTATTCAAACTGTTATATGGTAAACAGAAAATCAACTTCGAGACACCTTTTTTGTCAATACAACAACAAAATAAAATAATAAATTAGACTGCTTATATCTAAAGGCCTACTAAACCCGCAACGAATTAAAAAAAAATAAGTCGAGATTCCAATCTTTATTTTGGAAAACAACGCAATCGCTGGAAATTAAGCCAGTTTTCGGGAATACAATGTGAATAAAATGTGAGATTATTCGCTGATAAACCGGGGTTTTTACACTTCCATATAAGATTCAAGTGGCAGGCAGGCACAAACCAAATTTCTGTCACCATAGGTATTATCAACCCTTGAAACGCTAGGCCAAAATTTCCGTTCTCTGAACTTTGGCAATGGAAAGGCTGCCTGTTCTCTGGAATATGAATGGTTCCATTGGTTTGCAAGTAAAACTGCAGAAGTGTGCGGAGCATTTTTCAAAAGATTGTCTTCGAGGTCAGCTTTGCCGGTTTCTATATCCCTTATTTCTTCGCGGATAGCATCCAACGCATCACAAAAACGATCCAATTCCTCTTTGCTTTCACTTTCTGTGGGTTCTATCATCATCGTCCCGGCAACGGGGAAACTCATCGTAGGGGCGTGAAATCCGTAATCCATTAGTCTTTTCGCTATATCTTCAACCTGAACCCCGCTGCTGGCTTTGAAGACCCTCGTATCCAAGATCATTTCATGGGCCACGGTACCATGAGTCCCACTGAAAAGAACAGGGTAATGTTCCTTCAGTTTGTGGCGAAGGTAGTTGGCATTCATTATTGCGGTTTCTGTAGCCTCTTTCAACCCGTCTGGCCCCATCATTTTTATATATGCATAGGAAATCAGCAATATACTGGAACTGCCATAGGGGGCAGCCGAAACAGCATGCATTCCTTTTGTACCGCCGGTTTTCACCACGGTATGACCGGGCAAATAAGAAGCTAAATGAGCAGCAACGCCAATAGGTCCCATACCTGGTCCGCCGCCGCCATGAGGGATACAAAATGTTTTATGTAAATTCAGATGGCACACATCGGCCCCAATCATACCCGGATTTGTGAGACCAACCTGAGCATTCATGTTGGCTCCATCCATATAAACCTGTCCGCCGTTTTTATGAACTATCGCCGACATTTCCATAATAGTCTCTTCAAAGACACCATTAGTTGACGGGTAGGTCACCATCAAACAGGCCAAATCGTTCTTATGAAGTTCAGCTTTTTCTTTTAAATCGCGTACATCTATATACCCGTTTTCATGACACTTGACAACCAATACTTTCATGCCAGCCATCACCGCACTGGCGGGATTTGTTCCATGTGCACTCTCCGGAATCAAAGCAACATTTCTATGCCCCTCTCCCCTATCTTTAAAATATTCTCTGATCACCATCAAGCCTGCATACTCTCCTTGTGACCCTGCATTGGGTTGCAGGCTCATAGCAGCAAAACCTGTTATCTCACAAAGGTCTTTTGATAATTCATTAATTATCTCGAGATAACCTTGCACCTGATCTTCAGGGACAAATGGGTGAATAGCATTAAATTCAGGCCAGGTAACCGGAATCATCTCAGAGGTCGCGTTCAATTTCATGGTGCAACTTCCAAGAGAAATCATGCTTTGACAGAGCGACAGGTCTTTGCTTTCCAATAATTTAATATACCGCAACATTTCATGTTCGCTGTGGTAGCTGTTAAAAACCGGATGGGTTAGAAAATTACTTTTACGACATAGGGAATCCGTGTATTCAGCATCAATGTTTTGTATCTGGGAAGTGGCCACTACCATGACCGATCCCATTGCTTCGGCAAGTACATTAACTATGTCCTGCACGTCTGCCATCCGCGTGGTTTCATCAAGTGAAATGCCCACACCATTTTTCGTATATCTGAAATTCAATTCTCTGGAAATTGCCGCTTTTTTCAAAACTTCTTTTTTCTCAATAGCCATTGGAATAAAGAGAGTATCGAAAAAATGACAATTGGTTTGTCTGATGCCCATTGCATTCAGGCAATTGGTCAAAACCATGGTATATCCATGTATTCGCCGGGCAATATTCTTTAACCCTTCAGGGCCATGATATGCACCATACATTCCGGCCATAATGGCCAACAGCACCTGTGCAGTACAAATATTGGAGGTTGCCTTATCTCTTTTGATGTGTTGTTCTCGAGTTTGTAATGCCATACGCAGTGCACGGTTGCCCTGTGCATCAACTGAGACACCAATTATTCTACCGGGAATTTGTCTTTTGAAGTCATCCTTGGTTGAAAAGAATGCTGCGTGCGGACCTCCAAAACCCAAAGGAACCCCAAAACGCTGAGAGTTTCCAATGGCCGCATCGGCACCCATTTCTCCAGGTGAGGTCAGTAGTGTTAAGGCCATTAAATCTGTTGCCATTGCCACCAACACATTTTTTTCATGTGCTTTCGCAATAAATTGGCTCCAGTCTTCAACTTTGCCATCATTGTCGGGATACTGTATCAATGCTCCGAAGAACTCATTGCTAAAGGTTACGACATGTGGATTCCCAACTACCAATTCAATGTCAAGAGGTTCGGCTCTTGTCATCAAAATATCCAGTGTTTGAGGAAAAACCCCTTCAGCTATAAAAAACTTATTTCCCTGTTCCTTCTTTTTGAGATTGAAGAACATCGTCATGGCCTCCGCTGCCGCAGTACCCTCGTCCAGCAAAGATGCATTGGCAATAGGAAGTCCCGTGAGGTCAATTATCATTGTCTGGTAATTCAAAAGTGCCTCAAGCCGACCTTGAGATATTTCGGCCTGATATGGGGTGTACTGCGTGTACCAACCCGGGTTTTCCATAATATTTCTCAAAATAACACCCGGCGTAAAGGTATTGTAATAACCCATGCCTATAAACGATCTGAAAACCTTATTTTTAGAAGCAATCTTTCTGACATTGATTAAATATTGTTCTTCACTTACGGCTTCAGAAATTTTAAGGGCACGGTTGATCCTGATATTGGCCGGGATGGTTTTTTCAACCAACTCATTAATTGACTTAACACCGATAGCCTTAAGCATTTCCTGTCTGTTGGAATCTGTCGGGCTGTTGTGTCTTTTACTGAATTTCTCTTGTTTAAGGATTTCTGGTAGCATCTTTTTTTTTAAGGCCTGCAAAGATAAAATTTTAGGTAAGTAAAATATTGAATTTTTGACAGCTTAAGGCAAAAACAGAAGAAGCCCTGATTGACAAATGGTAAATGGATTATTAAATGAAACTTACATAGAATTGAAAGCGGCGACAATACTGTTTGTTGAGAAGGTTGCAGACAAAAGAAAAAGGGGCCGGTGAACCGACCCCCCAAAAAGTAAAAGTTTAAACCATAAACAACTGTTTTTGTAATTAAAAATAAGAAGTATTTGAAAGCACTTCAAACATATCAAAAAAAAATCTTTATTCAGAATATTTTTTAAAATTACTTGTAATCCATTGATTATGAATACGAATAAAACTTTGCACATGGCTCAATATTCTCGTTCCGGTGAGTGAAAGCAAAAAAATGACAAATACCTGTTCCAGACTTTTCGATAATTCCCAATTCAAATTTCTTATATTTGACAAATATATAGAGACTCACATGAAGCCATTTTTAATTTTATTGACCATTGGCGTTTTGGCATTTCTTATTTCTTCTTGTAAAGATGAGGAGGAAGTTAAAAATAATGTAAAGAATACTGCCCCAAAAACAAAAACACAACTGTTGACGGAAGGCCATTGGATGATTGTTGAAGGCACCATCTCTCCTGACATAATCATAGATATTCCGGCAATTGGCTTGATAGATACTATTTCAGATTATTTTGAACTTTTGGCAAGCCTTGGTCAGGGGCAGGATTGTTACAAAGACAATCAACTCTGGTTTTTAAAGGATAGTACTGTTGTAAATGATGAAGGACCCACAAAATGTAATGGCACTGATCCTCAGCAAACACCCGGAGGCACTTGGATGTTTGTAGAAAATGAAACCAAACTTGAGGTTAAGGGCAATTCCAACTTTGACCTCATTCAGGCTGGCCCAATGACCATACAAGAACTAACAGATTCCACCTTACAAGTTTCTTTTGAAGGAACGAACATTGCCACTCCAGGTACTCCTACCAAACACAACCTCAATCTAAAATTCTCAAATAGGAAGTGAATTGACAGGTCGTTAGAAATTTAATCCATGGTATTGTTTCTTCATTAGTTTAGTTTATTTAACAAATCATCCAAAACTAATTTAGGATGTAACTGGTTATAGATCACATTATAAGTAAAGTCAAGAATGGGCATAGCAACATTTAATCCCTTGTTCATTTCATATATCAAGTTGGTGGCATAATAGCCTTCTGCAATCATATTCATTTCCAGATGAGCTGAAACAACCGAGTATCCTTTGCCGAGCATGTTTCCAAAAGTTCGGTTTCTACTGAACTGAGAATACCCGGTTACCAATAAATCGCCCAAATAGGCTGAATCATCAATATCCCTGTTTATCGGATGAACAGCATTTATAAACCGCTTCATTTCCCGAATGGCATTGCTCATTAATACCGCCTGAAAATTGTCGCCATAACCAATGCCATGACAAATTCCACCCGTAATGGCATAAATATTTTTTAATACGGCGGCGTATTCCGTACCATAAATGTCATCACTCAAAGTTGTTTTGATGTATCTTCCATTTAAAAGTTCGGCAACAGTTGTTGCCAATTGATTATTTTCGGATGCTATTGTCAGAAAGGAGAGCCTCTCAAGTGCCACTTCCTCTGCATGACAAGGCCCTGTTATAACCCCAACTTCCATTTTGGTACAACCCCATTGCTCCTGCATATATTCACCCAGAATATGACCTGTTTGTGGGATCAAACCTTTAACGGCAGAAACGACAACTTTGTTTCTAAACAAATCCTTTCTCAGGTGTTCAAGGCTTTGTTGAATAAACGCTGATGGAATAACCAGAAGTACAACTTCGGCAGCACTAATAACATTTTCTATTAAATGAGAAGTGGAAACTATTTCAGGGTGTATCTCTACAGAACTAAGGTAATTCGGATTATGTCTAAAACTTCTGACATGATTAACGGATTGTTCCGATCTAAGCCACCAGCTTATTTGCTTGGGCTGTTGGTTATCAGTTAAAATCTTAACTAATGCTGTTGCCCAACTTCCACCCCCAAGAACGGCAACTTTTACAGGATTTTTTTTCAACAGATGTAATTTAAAAATTGTTTATTGAAGGCTCAGTGGAATTCCTTTATAAAAATCGAGAATCACACGCCTGAAAACCAATTCATATCTGGCTTGTATTGTGTTTCCCTGAGCTGTCGACCATAAGTTCTTGGCATTTAAAAGTTCTACACTATTGAGCAAGCCCGCATCAAAACGCTCCTTTGTAAAATCAAAATTCAATTTCTGTGCTTTTTCATTTTGAAGTGAAGAGGTGAATCTTGCCTTGGCACTTTCCCAATTGGCATAAGCCTGAATCACGTCATTTTTTAACTGAGATAAAGTGTTATCAAGAAGCATTTTTGAAATCTCATAATTCATAGTTGATATTTTCACATTATTTTTAACCCTGCTGTTGTTATATATGGGAACGGAAAGACTTAATGAAATATTCTGACCGAAATTATCCTTTAATTGCGTTCCAAAAGGAGAAACCTTGGTGTCATATTCATAAAACGGTGCAAGGACATATTCTCTACTAACTTCAGTGTATCCCACCCTTTTTTCATTAAGTCTTTGGTTAACGTATTCAATTCTGCTTTCTGAGTAAACCGTATTTAACCCCGCAATGAGGCTGAGTTTCGGGTAATAGGCCCCTTTTGATATTTTCATGCCCAGCATTGCCGTTTGCATTTTTAATTTTTCTCTTTCTACTTCAGGCATTTGGCTTTGTGCTTTTTCTAAAACTTCGGTAATTTCAGATACCGTTAGTGATCTCTCTGCATTAATATTTGGCTTGTCTATCAGAAAACTTGAGTAATTCTCTGCCTGAATGAGAGTTGTCAATTGAGCATAACCACTTCTGACATTGTTTTGAGAAAGTACTATTGCTAAATCATCCCCTGCCAATTGAGCCTCTATGTTTACCACTGATGAACGGCTCATTTTGCCGGCTTCATACAATAGTTTAGCCCTGAGCAATTGAGCCTCCGTAATTTCTTTTTGTTTTATTGTTGTTTGTAATTGTTCTTCGGCCAACAATATTTGCAGGTAGGCGTTTGCCACGGCAAGTGAAATGTTATTATTTATTACTTCGAGATCCTTTTTGCCAACAGCCAATTGAACATTATTTTGTTTGACAAGGTTCTGTAACTGATAGCCATTAAAAAGAGTTACCGCACTTGTTATAGAGAAATTATTTGATTGAATTTTTCTTGTTACAAATTGATTTGTTCCAACATCAATACTCCTTCCAAAATTATAATTGTGATTTGCTGAACTGTTGACGACCGGATTCCTGTTCGCCTTGCTTTGATCGAGTTGAATCTGATTAATTTGTAGTCCCAGTCGTGCTTGCAACACCGTGGGATTTTTGGTTCTCGCCATTTCTATACATTGTTGCAAATCATAGATTGGGGTTTGACCTAATGCAACTCCATCAATAAACAAGAGTATGAGAAACCACTTTTTTAAGATCATCTTATTCATTATAATTCGAATCGGGCAAAGCTAAAATACCACATGGGTTCGCCATGACACTTTCGATAAAAAAAATTATAATATTGATTGAGTCTGCAAGTTTATGCAATCCATTGCCAATCCAAAAAAAAAGGGCTTTATTGTAAGCCCTTTTTCTCATCTTCATCTTATAAGTGCCAGACGACGAGATTCATTACCCCGGCTATTGTATATCCGTATGAAATATATACCAGCTACAACAGCCTCATCAAGTCTGATCTGAGCGGTATCAGATCCAATTACTTGCCATGTACCCAATACTTTGCCTGATCGTTCTATCAGGTCTATGGTTATGGTCTCATCCAAACCGAGGCTGGCCAAATTTACAATATTAATTAAACCTTTGTTTGGATTGGGAAATACCTTGATTTGATCTGGATCTGGGGCTCTTAGAACTTCAATAGTGTCTGACTTGGTGCATCCTTTTACATCTGTGACCTGCACTATGTATATTCCTATTACCTGATCTTTGATAGTGTCGGTATTCAGGTCTCCCGGTGTCCATTTATAGGTGTATGGTTTGGTTCCACCCTGTACCAATACCCATGCTTTTCCATTGGAAGCTTTCAGTGTGGCCGAAGTGGCAGTGGCTTCTATGGTCAGGTCACTTGGTTCAGGCACAAATGCACTATCAACTAAGGTACAATTATTCAAATCAGTAATAGTGACAATATACCAACCTGATGCAAGTCCGCCTATATTTTGAGAGGTAAGTCCGTTACTCCATAAGTAGGTGTACGATGGTGTTCCTCCGTTAATGGTAAGTGTCAGGCTTCCGTTATTGGAGGCATAACAATCGACATCATCTACAACAATACTGCTGTTTAATGGTGCGACAGGTTGCGTTACCAATACACTGTCTTTACGAACGCAGTTGTTGGCATCGGTTATGGTAAGAATATACCAGCCAGTTGATAATCCGCTAATGTCTTTTGTCGTTTGACCATTGGACCAACTGAACTGATATGCAGTTGTTCCTCCTGAAACCGAAGCTGAAATTGACCCATCTACACCTGCGAAACATTTAACCGGAATTTGTGTGAGAACGGATGAAAGTGGTGCCACTGGTTGAGTTACAATTATGGAATCTGTAAAGAGACAGTTGTTGGCATCTTTGACTATTATCACATATTTACCAGAAACTAATCCACTGATATCTTGTGTTCCTTCTCCATTAGACCAAATGTATGTATATGGTAAGGTTCCACCACTGACGGTAAAATCAACAGTTCCGTCTGAACCGCCAAAACATTTCACCGCCGTAGCTACGAGTCCCCCAGCTAAAGAAGCGGCAGGTTGGGTTATTATAACTGTATCAGATATTTGGCAATTGTTAAAGTCTAAAACCTCTACAATATATGTTCCCAACGGTTCATTAACCAAGTCCTGTGTGGTTTTGCTGTTCGACCAAACATAAGTGTAAGGAGCAGTTCCACCCGTAACGCTGAGATCGACTACCCCATCACTTCCACCGAAACATTTAACCGCAGTTACTGTTTTTGAGGTTGAAAGTGGTGCAGCCGGCTGACTGACAGCAATATTATCGGAGAATATACATTTGTTCGAATCTGAAATTGTTACGGAATAAGTACCTGCGGTTAGATTGGTTTGATTTCCTGTGGTGGAAGTATTACTCCATAAATATGTATATGGAACCGTTCCCCCACTCGGGGTCAGGGTGATGTTCCCATCGCTACCGTTGTAACATTTCACATTACCAACAACATTACTTGCCGTTAAAACCTTCGGCTGAGTCACTAAAGCGGTATCTCTGATAACGCAATTGTTGGAATCAGTAATCCTGACGTTATATGACCCCATTGTCAAACCAGTGATGTCCTTAGTCGTAGCACTATTACTCCACAAATAACTGTATGGCGTTGTTCCTCCAACTGGTGTCAGAGTGATAGCTCCATCTGATCCAGCAAAGCATTTCACATGGTTTATTAAATGACCAACTGATAGTTGGGTAGGTTCCCCTACTATGGAAGTATCTCTGAGCGTGCAATTATTTGCATCTGTGATCAAAACACTGTATTTGCCGGCTGTCAATCCTGTCTGATCTTTGGCAGAAGAACTGTTACTCCAAAGGTAGGTATATGAAGTTGTGCCTCCTCCCACAGTAATCGTAATTGACCCATCATTGCCGTTTTTGCATTTCACATCAGCAATTGTATGGCTCACAGTCAACTGAGTCGGCTGGGTAATTACTGTCGTATCAAATGCTTTACATCCGTTGGCATCGGTTACTACCACCGAGTAAGTGCCTATCGTTAGTCCTGTCAAATCTTTGGTGGTGATTGATCCCGGACTCCACAAATAGCTGTAATTAGTCGTTCCGCCCCCTACGGTCAGGGTGATACTTCCATCGTTGCCGCCGAAGCATTTTACATTCTGACTGCTATGACTTACCGTCAACAAGGTTGGCTCGGTGACTACTGATGTGTCTTTCAAAACACAAAGATTTCCATCTGTTATCGTTACAACATAGGTTCCGGCCGTCAGACTCGTCAGGTCTTCTGTGGTGGCAGAGCCCGGATTCCATAAATAACTGTAGGCAGTGGTTCCGCCGCTTACACTCAGATTGATCGCTCCGTCGTTGCCGTTCTTGCATTTTACATTCGTAATAACATGCGTAGCGGTTAGTTTCGTTGGCTGGTCAATGATCGTCGTATCATATGCCTTGCATCCGTTGGCATCGGTGATGATC
>JAGVMN010000076.1 GCA_020053795.1 Bacteroidia bacterium
ACCAGTAGAGATATTTTTAACAGCCTGTCGGTTTGTGACGTAGCATAAGGTGGTGGAATAAGTGGTTGGTGGAAAAAAACACCAACCACAGGAGTAAAAATTGACCGGCTATAAATCTGCCTACCGGATTAAAATTGGAGATTACAGGATCGGATTATTTATTGAAGATTCGAAGGTTGAGTTTGCCAGAATCGTTCACCGAAAGGACATTTATAGGGTATTCCCATAGCAACTTTGTCCGGTGGTTGTGTCATGCCGACAAAGAGCCTGTCCCGATCCGATAGCTAACTTCGACTTCCTTCGACAAGCTCTGGAACCACCGCTCTGTCACCAGTAGGATTTATTTCTGAAAAGCATCTCAACCACATAGTAGATTGAAACCCTCCACCCTTTCAGGACACGTTGAGGGGGAGATAAACCTTTAGTATAAATTAGCATCTCGCCATTTGCCGACATCAGAAAAGACCCCGTGCTGAAGATATTCCGCCGTCATGGTTCTTTTGAATGAATCATATTTGTTGATCATCAATGCCGCTGTCAATACCACTTCTTTTACCGAAGTGGAAGCAGGGATGAACCTCCCATGAAAATGCGAATCACGTCCTCCTCCGATTCTCAAAACATCCTGCATAAAATTGGCGATCCTTTCTGAAGGCATGATCTCCAGAAAACCCCCGGCCAATGCTGTTGGCAACAGCATATTCGACCCGTGAATACCAATGACCAAATGGGAGGAAGCGTATAATTCGCACCAGATTCTCTCCAGTTCCGCATACGTTTTTCCAACTCTGAGATCGTGCACAAAAGAAGGCATCCCTCCTTTTTTTTCGAGTCCCACGATATTGAAAGTTGCATTCGGTAATTTCTTTTTCAGCAATCTGAAAAACCGGGCAACTTTGTACTTCTGCAACAGAGAAAGAATTTTATTCAATGGAGTGATCTTCAAATATTGGGAATAGACCGCTAATCTCCTCAAAGCCCAGGAAGAAAGCCAGGGGCGGTCTTCCCTGTAAATGAACGTCAGCACTGGTTTATTAGTTTTAAGTCCGTTCCTATCGAACCTGGGAACACGGGCGAAATCTTCAATATCAAATGTATCCGGATCGGGATGAGAATAGGCAAGGCTGACAAAGGCATTACGGTATTTCTTCACTTCTTCAGCAAACAGGGTCTCCAGTTCTTTGAACCATTGTTGCGTTTTTGACAAAGGAAGGTCCACCAGCCAAACCTGGGCCACCCCTTCCGGAACCAACCATTCAAATTTTTTGGGAATAATGACGATCAAACCCTTGTCGTTACAATGATTTATATAATGGGTTGCATTTAGTAATTTCAGCACAACATGTCCATAAAGATAATCCAGGCAATTCAGGAATATGGCCTCGTCCCTCTTGAAATAATCTTTTATTTCAATGCCCAGGTCTTCGGAATTGGGTTTTTCAATGGCTTTCAACAGAGGGGAAATCAACCAACCTCCGGGTTTCATCAGTGAAAATTTTTGCCTGACATTCTTTTTTACACTGATGGGATGCAAAAGGGTATGGCCAACGGGCAATGCATGATAGAAATCCAATCCGCATCGGGGGCAGTGACAATCGGCCAGAAAATGTATGCCGATGAGTTTGATTTCAGCGACATCCACTTTTTCGTTTTCGCAATCGCGACATGAGATAGATATGGACAAGGAAGGGAAAACCTGCAGCATATTTCGCTTGTATATAATTCGGGGCAATTTATAAAAACAATTCTTGTCTCTTGGTTTACAGGTGGGGAAACTTGCTCTTCTGAGTTTGCACCCCCGCTATGGTCTCCCAACGGGGACGTTGGCGTTGCGATACTTGTTATCAAGCCCTCAACGTCCCTTTCAGGAGACGTTAAGGGGGATAAATCATTTAACCTGCCTTGTGGTAGGAAGGCCCCATTTATCAGCGATTCAGACATGTGGAATGATTATAACTCATTGCTTCCCAAGATTGTCCCACAACTATATTTGCCGTTTTACAAACACTTGACGAAAAATTGAGCCTGCTGAAAAACAGTTCCATAGTTATGATTGGCGTTGTGGTATCCAATGGCCTGGCATATATATTCCATTTTGTTGCCGGAAGGCTTCTGGGACCCAAAGACTACGGTGAACTTGGAGCCCTCATGGCCATGTTTCTCCTTATTTCGCTGCCATCATCATCGCTGGGTGCTGCTATTACTAAATTTACTTCCCGTTTTTATACGGATAAAGAATACGGAAAGATTGCTCTTCTCAGAAAAAAAGGACTGCATACCGCACTCCTTTTCGGTGCCTTGCTTTTGACTCTTATATTTTTTCTGTCAAAACCCATAGCGGCGTACCTCCATATATCTTCCACCACTCCTGTAAATCTGATTGGCATCACCCTGGTGCTGGCACTGATACTACCTATTAATCGGGCCATGCTCAGTGGCATGAAGAAATACTATGTGCTTAGTTGGAACAATATTCTCGAATCTTTAACGCGACTGCTGCTCTTACTCTTGCTGCTGTATCTTGGTTTTGGAGTGAGCGGGGCAGTCATGGCCTATGGATTAGCTTATTTGTTGGCCTTTTTCATCATTTTCCCGTTTATTAAGGAAACCGTTTCTGCAAACTCCTTGGATGAGAAGATTGAGATCAAACCTATCTTTCAATTTATTCTAACTGTATTTCTGGTCAATCTGGTGGTTCAGTCTATTATCAACCTGCCCTCCATTTTCATCAAACATTTTTACTCCAGCACCTTCACCGGTTATTGGACAGCCGCCCTCAATATAGCCCGCTTGTCACTGTTTGTGACCATTGCCATTTCCACAGTCATGTTCCCCGAGATATCCGGTGAGAAAGACCACCATAAAAAAAAGAAAATATTCCGACGGGCGGCACTTCTGGTATTGTTGGCTTCAACGGGCATGGCCCTGGTCTTTTTTCTCCTGCCCGGATTTTTTATTCATATTTTATACGGATATAAATACGAAGGAGCCATACCCATACTACAATGGTTGGGTTTTGCCATGATCTTAATGGGACTGCTGCAACTTTGGACTAATTACCGTCTGGCGAGACTAAAATAATTTAACGGCAAAATCCTAAATATAAATCTTCCGCTCTTCCCGATCCGATAGCTCCTATGATTGCAACCAGGAAGCCAACTGATATGGATTTTATATCCCTCATAATGTCTCTTGAACGGGATGTTGAGGAAACGAGGGAACAGCTAACGACAACGTTCCCGATGGGAGACGATGCCGGAGATAATAAGACCAATTGTTTCGCTTGCTGGAAGAAGAAAAGAGACTCGCAAATGCGGCGGCCATTGAGTGTAAAAAGTAAAAAGGGTATTATATCTCCAATTGCCTAAAATTGCAGAAACTATATCTCAGGCAATATCAATTTCGGATCAAGTTTTGGCACTAATAGTCTTATTCCTCAGTTTTGCATCCATTTTTCTGACCCTTTTAACCATTAATGGATCGGCGTCAAATATTAAGGAGATTGTCATAAAAAACATCCTGCTTTTTTCCACGACGCTGGTTTTTATTACCGAAGTTCTAAGTGCGTTTGGCCAGCTTTATTACAACACGCTTCTTTTAAGTTGGATTGTTGTCTTTGCTTTCACCTTAATACTGATCATAACCACAAATGGAGATTTATTAGGGACAATTGGGATACAATGGAGGTTATTTAAAGATCAGTTGAGTTCATTGAATAGAACGGAAAAGATTTTTTCCGGATTGTTATTAATCCTCCTGATGCTTGTTTTTATTCAGGGCTTGGTTTATCCCCCAAACAATTGGGACTCGATGACCTATCATTTACCACGAATAACCAATTGGATCAGTCATCATTCCGTTTCTCATTACCCAACACATATTCCCAGACAAATCTATCAGCCACCTTTTTCCGAATTCCTTATCATGCACTGCAATGTATTAAGTGTTGGGGATTACTTTTCAAATTCAATTTCTTTACTGTTCCTTATGGCATCTTCTTATGTCATATTATTGATTGTTGCGTCATTTGGATTACCTAAGGAATTCAGGTTTCTTTCAGTTTTGTTAGCTCTTACAATTCCAGAAGTTCTTTTACAATCTTCCAGCACCCAAAACGACGTAGTACTTTCTTTCTTCACGCTTTCGTCATTCTATTTTGCCTTTAAAGCTGTTAAAGAACCAATTCCTGAAAACTTTATATATTTTGGGTTGTCAATTGGGTTAGGTGTTCTTACCAAAGCAACTGCCTACATTTACCTGACCCCGCTCATTGTTTGGTTTGGCATGGCAATTATTATTCGTTTCGTTGCTACAAAAAAATTGATCTTTTTCAAGTACTCAATTATTGCTGCGAGTTTGTTTCTCTGTATCAACTCAGGTCATTACACCCGCAATTATCAATTCAACAAAACCTTCTTAGGTACTGATGTTGCCGAATCAAAAAAATATACAAATGAAAGCACTTCACCTGCTCTTTGGCTGTCAAACCTGGCCAAAAATGTTGGGTTACAAATTGCACCTTTCCCGATCAATATTATAACTGATAAGATAATAGTTAAACTGCATCAAATGGCTGATGTTGACATTAACTTCGCTGGAACGAATTACAAGAATCGAAAGTATCAAGGTTCTACAAACCCGGTTGGAGAAGACACGGCACCTAACCCCATTCATTTTTTTTTAGCGATACTTTCCAGTCTTGTTATTGGCACCCAACTTTTCAAAGGTAAAGTTCAAATCAAAAAACCAGTCACCCATCTAATTTTGATCATGTTTCAGGTATTTCTTTTTTGCCTTTTCTTGCGATGGCAACCCTGGCACACCAGGCTCCATACCTCTTTATTCCTGTTGTCCATACCAATAATATGTTATGCAGCAAGCCTTTCCGAAACATTCTATAAAGGGGTTAAAGTGATTATTCCTGTTGCAATTGTTTATGCTTTCACGGTGGTTCTTTTAAACACAGCGAGACCCTTTATTTCAACACCTTTGACAACTAAAATTTCGATTCTCGATAACAGATACAAAAAGTATTTCGCCTATCGCATTTATCTTTACAATGAATATAATTGGATTCGAAAGAAATTGGGTTCAACAGAAAACCTTAATATCGGCCTTATGTTAGGTGGTGATCAATGGGAATATCCATTGTTCTGCCAATCTTACAATAAAGAGATTAACCCAATACACATCAAGGTTACCAATTTCACAAAAAGCTGTCCTTCTCAAATGAAAAAATTGGAGTATATCGTCGCCACAACAGTTAACGATACCATCTTAGAATACAACAATCAACGCTTTTACAATCTATCAGGAAAAAATAAGTTTATTTGGCTTTATGCCGGTCAATGATAAAGGCAGTTCTTAATTTAAATATGATCAGCTTCATTCCCCAACAACGCAGCCCAACTGGAACCTTGTTGGCTATCTGGTCGCTTTTCATCTGCTCTACTCATAGGAGATATTGGCGTTGCTATGACGCCAAAAATTCCATTGCGTGATCCGTGTTTTTATCAAGCGGCTCTATTTTATAGTCCAACGACTTTAAGAAAGACAGGCAATCTGTCTTAAGACTATCAGAATGCGTTGAGAGGAATATCTTTGGTTTTAAGGTCTTCAATGTTTTCAACGCACCTTGCAACACAAATAGTTCTGCCCCTTCAACATCAATCTTTATAACATCTGGTTGAATACTGAATTGCTCTACCAGGAAATCTACTGTCACTGTAGGAACCAAATTCGATATCCCTTTAGATTCATTAGAGTAATCCAGATGTCCTGTGGCATGATTAAATCCTGAGTTGAAATCCGATATTGACATTGTATCAGAACATGCAGCCGCAATTATTGTAACGTTTCTGATGTCATTCAGAATGGTATGCCTGTATAGAAATGTCAAATTCCTAATGGAAGGCTCAAACGAAAAAACTCTTCCACGCTTGCCAACAATACGCGAACTCAGTAGGGTATAATACCCAACATTGGCTCCAATATCAAAACAAACCTGACCTGCTTTTAAAGTCTTCAAAAAAGCTTCTGTTTGCTCTTTTTCAACCAAATCAAGATAGACAGAAACTCCTCCACCTTCGCCTGCAAGAGAGCCAAGTATGATCTTAATACCCTTTAATGGACCCCTAATTACCGGATAAGCAACCTTTGGAAGTAAATGACCAAACACAGTTCGAACAAAATACCTTAGAACAGAATTCATCTCTTTTATATTATCCAATTTATATGACGGAAGCTCGAGCTACAACCTTTTTTTTTAACACTTCAATGTTGTAAAACTTGTCTCACACCATTGACTAAAAACTCTGGTCAGTGACGGATATTTCTTTAAAACCTTCTTCACAGGTTCAGGAATTGATTTTATCATTCTCCTTCTTAAATTTGTTTTTCGTCCAAGCAAATCAATATGTCTGTATTCCATATCGTACTCCGCAACGCTCGTATCATACCACAAGTTTCCGTAAACCTGTGTCCTTTGAAACTTCAGATGGTCATATTTCAATTTTACGGCGTGAAGGGTGTCATTCGAAGGTGAGAAGATGGTTATACTATTATTCAAATTTGTTTCCCGCACACTCTCACACCAATCCCATGGAACCCAGCATCGTTCAATATCTTGATTGTATTTCCAAAATTCATAAATATACCTTCTTTCATTTTTGAATCTCAGCAGATGTGTGTGAATGGCCGTTTGCTCAGATTCAGCAGTACTATTAATATTCAGCATGTAGGTCAATGCCTTTTTCCTGATATCGGGATGCGGACTGATTTCGTAGCCGTGCAGATATTTTTGAATGGCAGTCTCCACATAATTGGGTGAGGTAATACCAAATTTCTCTTCCAATGCAGCTTTAAATTGTGGTGTATTCAGGAATAATACTAGCCTCGACAATAAAGGTGTTTTATAGGTTTTTAGTCTAAATGTTAAACCAAACCCTTCAAGGATTCCTTTATCTACCGGCCATTTCTTTGAATTGTAGCATTTCAGATATTCCTTTATTGAAGTTGTACAACCCGGGAATAGCTGAACTTCATACCCTGTTTCTTTCAAATCTCTGATCATTTTCTCGGTAGTTGAGAACTCAGGTCTAGTAACTTCATCAGCACTTACTACCTGGCCAAAATGATCTTGATTGAGAAAATTTTCAATCACTAAGAAATGAAAAGGTTCTTCGATAAAACTCGCTGACCTTATTTTGTCAATCAAGTAGCCAAATTCATTCATTAAGAGCTTATTTTCTTGTTGATCTTTCATACTCGTTCGTTTAAACATTTTAAAATTAACGGGCCAATTCAATTAAATTTGCTTACGTTAATATTTATCAAAAAAACTGTTGACTAATTCCAATTCATCTTGAAAAAAAATATATATTTTCTCTTCAATTTCTATGGGGCTGGCAATATCGGAGACGATTTGATGCTTGCGGGCTATTTAGTACTGTTTGGTGACAAATATAATATTGATGCATTTACACCGTACAACGTAGCCTCTCAAAGATTAAGATTCCCTGAAATTAATTGGCTTAAAAAAAGGCCTGCCAATTTCAAAACGTATGATAAAATAATTGGCATGGGTGATACTCCATTTCAAATCACTGCCGGGGCATGGCTTATAAGATATATCAACAAACATATAAAGAAAATAAAGTTAGAAGGTAGGTGTTTTGAGATGCAATTCGTAGGAGCCGAAAAAGAAGTAATAAATGCAAATTGGTTTCATAGAAGGAAGATTAAGAATATTATTAACTCCACGTCCAAAATTTTGACAAGAGACTCCCATTCCAAAAACATAATAGAATCATTCGAAGCTAAATCTGATATTGTCAACGCTGGTGACATTGCAAATGCATACCTCTCCAGATATGGTACAAATCAGGATAAGAATGAACTTAAATCTATTGCAATTAACTATTTCACCTACAAATCGGATCGTCGAATCATCAGCCTTTTGCAACGTTTCATAAAAAATCACCCTGATATAAAATTCACTTTTTTCGCCAATGAAACTAGAAAAAGCCCCCCATTCGAAAAATACACTTTCACGAAATATTTCTCCATTTACGAAAATGTGTCATTTATAATTTCAAAATCGAAAAATACATCTTTATAAATCGAAAAATCCAAAAATAATTAATCAAGTTCGTTTTTTTATCAACCTCAAAAATTATTCTACTTAGTTTTCAATCACTTACATTATTTCTCAAATCTTTTTGCTCTTTTTATTTTGAGTACTCACATTAATTACATTACCTTTGTGCTGTATTTAAAAACAAATCAATTTAATTATAAAAACTTAGCAAATGTATTTACAAGAAAATGACAACACAAATTTTGCCGAAACGTTATTGAATAACATTTCCCAGGCAATCAAAATTGACACCTCAAATGAGATTTTAGACAAGTACAATCTCAATTGGAAAGTATCAAAAGAGCATCTTTTATTGCCAGATGGCAAAGAAACCGGATTTTATGGTATTGTCAGAAACGACACCCGAAAAACATTCTCAACCTGCAAAGATTCTTATGTGCCATTTCAAAATTCCGAACTGTTCGAACTCGTTTCACGCATTGCCGAAAAAGCAGGCATTGAAATTCATTCAGGCGGAAATCTCAACGAAGGTGCAAAAGTTTACATGCAATTGAAAACCGGCAAACTCACAGGATTAGGCGAAAACAAAACCACTGTAAACGGTTTTGCAACCGCTCTGAATTCTCACGACGGTTCAACCTCACTTCGTTGGGGCCATTCAAACATCACTATTTGCTGCCGCAACACGTTTTTTGCAGCATCAAAACAACTCACAAACAAAGCCAGGCATACAGAAAGCATTCATGCCAGGGTTGAACAGTCTCTAAGGGAACTAAACAGCATTCAGGAACAGGAAAAGGCCATTTTCGACACGTTTTTTCAGTGGGCCGAAATCCCTGTGACCCGCGAACAAATTGTAAAAGTGGTGCAAACAATCACAAAAGTAAATGTCACGCAAAAACGCTCAGAAGCCAAGGACGTTAGCGTATATGCACTTAACAGGGCAAACGACCTGTTAAACGCTATCAGCAAAGAAACCCAACAAAAGGGCCTCACAAAATGGGGTTTGTTCTCAGGTGTAACCAATTACACCACGCACACAATACCCGCACCAAACCGCGACAATGGTCGCCTCGAAAGCAAAATAACAGGCTCAGGACTTGAAATTGACAACGAAGCCTTTGCCCTGGTCTCAGCCTTCTAAAGTTTAACTGATGAGCTCTGAATGAGCGAAACCCTGGACAACATGTTCAGGGTCTTAAACAAACTAAAAATTCACTTAAAAACT
>JAGVMN010000067.1 GCA_020053795.1 Bacteroidia bacterium
TCTTGATTTTTGGCGTTTATAAGTATCACATTTCACGAAAGCATATGAGAATAGGAAGTTTACTCATTATTATAATGATATCAGCATCAGGTCTTCTATTGCAAGGTTGCAAGTCGTCTATAGAAACAGCAGATAAAAATCTCTACGAACTTCATCAATATGCCGTTGCAGCCGACATGTACAAAAAGGTCTATAAGGAAAAAAAGACCACAAAGGAAGATAAAATAAAGTGTGCCTATAATATTGGTGAGAGCTATAGGCTCAATCATGACAGCCGCGAAGCCCTGAAATGGTACTCAAATGCAATTCGGGCCGGAATGAAAACTCCTGAAGTTTTATACAGGAAGGCAGAAATGCTGATGAAAGAAGGCCAATACACAGAAGCCATAGTTGAGTTTCAGAAATATCAGAAGATGACACCTAATGACACCAGATCAGTTGGCATGATCAAAGGTTGTGAAATAGCCTTAACATGCAAGGATAAAAAATCCCGGTATATCATTGAGAGTTTCAAAGTAACAAACGATTCCAAATCTGATGATTTTTCACCGGTTTGGGCAGATAAAAAACATTCATCCATCATGTTTACTTCGGACAGACCCGAAGGTGTCAGTAAAGATCAGCATAAATGGACCGGCCGTGCTTTTCATGATGTCTGGATTGTAGAAAGAAAAGGTCGTAAAGGTAGTGAGCGTTGGGGGCCCCCTTCCCTTGTTGAAGGCTTGAATGCAAAATACAGTGATGGTACGGTAACCTTTGATGCAAAATATTCAGTGATGTATTTTACTTCCTGCAATAGTTATAAAGAAAAAGGTCTTGGTAAAGACTCTCTCTGTAGAATTTATGAAGCCAGAAGAAGAGGAAAAGCGTGGGATGTGAGTCCGGAACCACTTCCTTTTTGTGGTCCTTCTGCCACCTATGATTGTGCCAACCCGGCTTTAAGCCCTGATGGGAAGAAATTATACTTTGTTTCTGATATGCCCGGCAGTTATCAGGATCCACTCTTGAACCCTCTTGAGAGAACTCAGGATATTTATGTGGTGAATTACGCAAGTCGGGGGAAAACTTGGGGGCCGCCAATTAATTTAGGACCAACTGTCAACACAACTGGTAATGAAAGGTTTCCATTTGTGAACTCTGATGGGACACTATATTTCGCATCTGACGGACACGCTGGATTAGGGGGACTTGATATATTTTTCACAACCGGTACAGGCGAAGAATGGGCGGTACCAACAAATATGGGTTGTCCGGTTAATTCAAAAGGTGATGATTTTGGAATTATTCTGGACGAGACAAAGGAATATGGATTTTTCTCATCTGACAGAGCAAAGGGTAATGACGATATTTACGAATTCTCTATGACGCCTATGGTTTGTATTCTTAAAGGTACTGTAACAGATTGTGATAAAAAATCACCTTTAGAGAATGCTCTGGTAGTGATTTCCAATGATAAAGATACTTCTAAAATGATGGTTTACACGGACAGAAGGGGTTTTTATGAGGTACAATTGAATTGCAGTGGCGTCAATTATGAAATTAACGTTTCTAAAAGGGAAGATTATTTTTATGACAGCAAGCCCAAATATGTTAGCACAATTGGGGTTGAACAATCGGCAGAGTATATCAAAGATTTTTGTTTGAAAAATCAGTGTGATGATATTTTTGTTCTGCCGATATATTATGGCCTTGATTCAGCCGATCTTCGTCCTGAGTCCATTCGTATTTTGGATGAATTGGTAGAAACCCTCAATAAATACCCTAAAATGAAAGTGGAATTGGGTACACATACAGACTGCCGTGAGACCTTCGAATACAATCGTGCTTTATCTCAACGTCGGGCAGACTCAGCAGTGGCACATATAATCCTGAGAGGTGTCAATCCTTTCCGGTTAGAAGCAAGAGGGTTTGGAGAATCGCAATTGACAAATAAATGCGAATGTGAGGGTACCAAAATTGTACCTTGCACCGAAGCAGAGCATCAGGAAAACCGGAGAGCCACTGTTCAGGTTATCAATTGCAACTATGAGTATAAAACGCCAAACACTCCTGACAGCATGAATGAAGCTGCATTGAACCCGATCGGCGGGCCAATATACAGCCCGTTCCTAATGATGAAGCGTAAGGAGTATATTTTGGCCAATAAAGACAGCATTGATAAAATTGTTCAGGAAATTGAAAAAGAAGATAAAAAGAAAAGAGATGAATTAGAAAGGATAAAAATGGCAGAGGCATTTGATATTATTAATCTGACCAAGCAAAAGGATAAATACCTGATTGATGCAATGGTGGATAAAAAGAAAATAAAATTCTATTACGATCCTGAAGCACTCAGAACAGAAATACCCCAAAATGTGGTTGAGCAACTATTGGGTGCAGGAAGTATATCAGCAGATGACTTTGCCCCCGGTAAGGAGAAAATTAAGTTTTCTGACGGAACTAAAGTGACAAGCCGAAATTTTAAAATAAAGACTTTAAAAATTGGGGATAATACGTTTGACAATGTTCGTTGCAAGATGGGGGATGACGACCAAAAACCTACTTTGAGTCCAAGCATGTTCTCAGACTATGAGTCGGTTGAGATAAAGGATAACATGCTCCTTCTTAAGAAGAAAAAGAACTAACCGGTGTTAAAATAAAGCCACAGGGTGAAGCAATTAATCAGCTTCACCTTTTTTTTGTTCATTTTTCGACCCAGCCCAATAGAAAGATTGATTTTATATCTGAATATTTGCATCTTATAAAGATGAAAACCGATAAAGACAGATATTTGATGCGTGGGGTTTCTTCTCAAAAGGAAGATGTTCATAAGGCTATACATCATATTGATAAAGGAATCTTTCCAAAGGCATTTTGCAAAGTGGTTCCTGATATATTGGGTGGTGATCCGGATTGGTGTAATATCGTTCATGCTGATGGAGCTGGCACGAAATCATCGTTGGCTTATTTGTATTGGAAAGAGACAGGTGATTTGAACGTATGGAAAGGAATTGCTCAAGATGCCCTGGTAATGAATCTGGACGATATGTTATGTCTCGGAATAACCGGTCCATTTCTTATGAGTAATACTATTGGCCGAAACAAACATCTTATTCCGGGTGAAGTTATTGCCGCCATTATTGAAGGAATGGAAACCTTTTGTGCAAACATGGCTAATTATGGCATAGAAATATATCCTACCGGAGGCGAGACTGCAGACGTAGGAGACATTGTTAAAACTGTTCTAATTGATTCGACATTTACTGCCAGAGTAAAACGGAGCAGTGTCAAAGAAATAAACATTCAGCCCGGTGATGTAATAGTTGGCTTGTCATCTTATGGACAAACCATATATGAACAAGAATATAATGCCGGCATTGGCAGCAACGGACTCACTTCGGCGAGACACGACTTGTTGAATAATGCGTATGCGGCCAAATATCCAGAATCATTTGATCTTAATACAGACAAAGAGTACATTTATACTGGCCCGTATAAAGTGACAGACTATGTGCAGCAAATGCCGGTTAACATTGGAAAGGCTATTCTTTCACCAACCAGAACTTATGCTCCATTCTTTAAGTCTTTGGGTGCCGAAGTTTTAGATTCGGTTCATGGAATTATTCACTGCACCGGAGGCGGACAAACCAAGGTGCTTAAGTTCGTAGAAGGGATACATATTATTAAAGACAATCTGATGGTGGTACCTCCTTTGTTCCAGTTGATCAAGCAACATTCGGGGATTGGCCTTAAAGAAATGTACGAGGTTTTTAACATGGGACATAGAATGGAATTTTATTTGCCGGAGAAATATTCCGGTGAATTGATTAACAAAGCGAAAAATATGGGGATAGAAGCTGTGATTATTGGCCACTGCCGGTCGGCCAATGTCAAATTACTGACAATTTCATCGGGAAACGAACAAAACATTTGGAATTAATCTTTGGGATAATTTAGTATCGGGATTTGCTTTTCAAGGAAGCACGCATTAAAAATGACATCTTCAATACAAAAATAGAATTCAAGAATCTTTTGAGTTTATAAGAATATAGAATTTGAAGGCATGTGAAAAACCAAAGTTGGTATTTTTTAAAATCTGTAAACTGTTGATAATGAGAAAAACAATGAACTCAAACAATTATTGACCAGTCAAAGGGGCGAAGTTTTTCCTGTTGAAAAACCCGTCAATGCAGTGGAATTCAAAAAGACCTATAAATATTTTGGACCTGATAATTATTTCGGAGTTTTGATACCTATGGGCCGTGGAAGTGTTTTAATGGAGCATGGCGGGGTGGTGGTAATTATAACTCAAGATAGGACAAGCATTCTGAATGCTTTTAAAGCAGCTATAACAGTAAAACAGGTTGACCAAAAAATTACAAAAAGGGGCAATAGAACTACCTCGCCTTTTTTTAATAAGATCTGGCAAACAAAACCCTTTGTACCGATGGTTTTCCCGAAAAAATACATGAGCCCTCTTCCAATTTGTTTTGAAGGGGAACACATCTTATGGTGGCCTTTGTTTGCTCCTTGATTAATTCTTCGGTCTCACTTGTGCCGTCCCAGTGGGCTGAAACAAACCCGCCCTTCGCATCCAGCAGTTCAATAAATTCTTCCCAGGTATCTGCCGGTCTGATATTATTGTCTAAAAAAGTATTGGCTTTAAGGTAGATATTGTCTTGTATCGCCTCCAGAAGATGATTAATTTTATTGGCCAAGTCAGCCATATTCATTATTTGTTTTTCTTTGTTATCCCTCCTGACCACTTCTACAGAACCATTTTCAACGTCCCTTGGCCCGATGGCAATTCGCACAGGAACCCCTTTCAATTCCCATTCGGCAAATTTAAATCCCGGCTTATGAGTATCCCTGTTGTCAAATTTTACGGAAAGACTCTTTCCTTCCAATTCAAGCTTCACCTTCAAAGCTATTTCGGTAACCTTATTAAATTCTTCTTCGTTGCGATATATAGGAATAATGACAACATGAATTGGTGCCAGTTTTGGTGGAAGCACTAGACCATCATCGTCACTGTGGGCCATAATTAAAGCTCCCATCAAACGGGTAGAAACACCCCAGCTTGTTGCCCAAACCAACTCTTGATTGCCTAGTTTATTTGCAAATTTGACATCAAACGCTTTTGCAAAGTTTTGTCCCAGAAAATGGGATGTTCCCATTTGAAGTGCTTTGCCATCCTGCATCATGCCTTCAATACAATATGTATCTATTGCACCGGCGAATCTTTCATTGGCCGTTTTAACTCCTTTTATGACAGGAATAGCCATAAAGTTCTGTGCAAAATTTGCGTACACATCCAGCATTTGAAGAGTCTCTTCAATTGCCTCCTGCTCAGTAGAATGAGCTGTATGCCCCTCTTGCCAAAGGAACTCCGTTGTTCTTAAGAACAATCTTGTTCTCATTTCCCACCTGACCACATTTGCCCATTGATTTATCAAAATCGGCAAGTCGCGATAGCTCTGTATCCAATTTTTATATGTACTCCAAATTATGGCTTCACTTGTGGGTCGGACAATGAGTTCTTCTTCCAACCTGGCATCCGGGTCGATGATTAGTTTCCCTTTGTTCTTTGGGTCGTTTATCAAACGATAGTGTGTCACTACAGCACATTCTTTGGCAAATCCTTCCGCATTTGTCTCCTCTGCTTCAAACAGACTCTTAGGAACGAACAATGGAAAGTAGGCATTAGAGTGTCCAGTTTCCTTAAACTTTCTGTCTAATTCCTGTTGCATTTTTTCCCAAATAGCATAACCATAAGGTTTAATAACCATACATCCTCTAACTGCTGAATGTTCCGCTAAATCAGCGTTGTTGACGATGTTGTTGTACCATTGTGAATAATCTTCTGATCGTTTTACCTTTTCGAAAGCCATGATGTGTTTGCAGTTTGGAATATTATTTGTAATTTTGATTGAAACTTCAAAAATAGGATTTCGGTTGCTAATGCGTATTAAAACAATAAGTCTATGAAAAGCCTGACAATTTTATCGATGACCTTATTTCTTATGACGGCATGCTCGTCTATGAGAAGTTCTTTGGGAGACTCTGCCAATTATGATGACATTTATTATTACCCTTCAGAAGAAAAGCCGGCAGCCATTGTAGCGGCTAAACCAAAAAAGCAAGAATCCGTTTATCGGGAAAATCAGCCGGAGGAAAATGTCAGTCAAAACTATCAGGAAAATGGAACAGAAATGAACAATGGAGAAAATGTTCCTTCAGATAATGGCACAAATGACCAAGATGCTTATAACGATGGATACTCAAATGATAGATCATCATATGAGGATCGTTTCAATCGACTGAGAGGAAACAGGAGTTATAACAGAGGATATGCCAACGGGTATAATGACGCAACTTATGACAACTATGGTTATGGCTCTGGTTATTATAACCCTTATTACAATAGTTATCCGTTTAATTATGGATATGGCGGGTTTTATAATCCGTATCCAAGAAACAGATTTTGGGTGGGATACTCCCATTTTGGAGGATGGAATGTAGGATATTCGAATGGTTGGGGACCCAATTGGTACGGTCCGGTTTGGGGCGGAGGTTATTATGGCGGTTGGAATAATTTCTACAGTCCGTGGTATTCTTACGGGCATTACGGTGGTGGTTACTATGGTGGAAACTGGGGATATGGTCACTACAACAAACAAGTATATGTAAATTCAGGAAATTCAGGTTGGAACGGGGGGAGCAATAATTATGGTAATAACTCTTCAGGTACGATGAATACACCAAGAAAAACCATTGGCTCGAATAGCCCGACTACAGGAAGAACTGACCCTACTTCATCAAGAAGCCGCTCAGGTAAAAGCATATCCGCTCCGGATAATGGAAGGCAGCCATTAGATCCATCAAGAGGCGGCACAAACGCCGTTGGAAGGCCTTCAAATGGTAGTAATAGCAATGCTACAAACAATAGTCAGTCAACAAGTCCGAATCAAGGATCCAAACCAAGAGAAGAGTCAGGAAGCAGAAGCAGATCAGGTATTGGAAATCAGAATTATTCAGGCCCTCAACCTGCATCTCCGTCACGCGGCTCCTATGAGGCACCAAGGAATCAGTCCACTCCTCAGGGTAACGACAGAATCAGATCAACATCACCTGAACAAAATGCTTCACCACGGCAAAGTACACCAAACAATTCCAGATCTAATCAACCAAGGAGTAGTTATGACATAAGGCAGGAAAGCGGAAATAGCAGCCATGAAAGGACCGATCGAAGACAATCGCCTCCTCAACCCGGAAACTCAACCTATTCAAATGGGAACCATTCGGGTTCGGGATACTCAATCCCAAGAAATCAACAAGTTTCGCCTCCTTCTAACAACAGATATTCAAACCCTTCACCAAATTATTCACCTTCACCCAGAGGTAATTCTGGCGGCGGCGGTGGCGGATCAAACCATGGAAGGAGTAATTCTGGCGGCGGCGGATCATCCTCGAGAAGCAGGAGTTCAAGATAGTTTACAATCAACAAATTATGAAAAAGGTAATGTCATTAGTGGGCATATTAGGAGTAGTGTACCCATACGTTTCAGCTCAAAGTGATGTTGACGCCTTGCGATATTCATTTACCCAAAGCGGTTACACAGCAAAGAGTTTATCCCTTGGGGGTGCGGTAGGGGCTTTGGGTGCCGATATTGGAGCTGCAATCATAAACCCCGCTTCACTTGCACAATATAAGAAGGGAGAGTTCAGTATTTCTTTTGGCCTAAACAATATCAGAAATACCTCTGTTTACCTGAGCAAAGAGAAAAGGGAAAACCTGTTTCTGCCTACAGTTCCAAGTTTTGGGTTTGTCTTTACCAAAAGATATTATGAAAATGGTGAAGCTGTAAAGAAAGGATGGGTCAATTCAAACATTGGTTTTAGCATGGGACGAATTAATCAGTTCAGTCGGATTACTAGTTTTACCGGTGTCAATAGTCAGAACTCAATGACAGACTATTTTTCAGAATTGGCCAAAGGATTCACTGATAAAACAATTGGAGGGACTGATGATGACTTCAACAATGGATTTGAACTTTTGGAAAAAATGGCATGGGAATCTTATCTGATAAACTATGATCCAACCAATGGAAATTTTTATGCCAACGTCAATCCTGCCAATAGAAATATTATTCAAAAAAACACTATTACTTCCCGTGGTGCAACGAATCAATTTAGTATTACCGTTGCGGCCAATTATAGTAATAAACTATACATCGGTGGAGCTTTAAATATAGATCGTACAAGATATATTGAGACCAACAAGTACACCGAAATAAATGATGCTAACTCGGCTACTGAATGGCAGAATTTTATACTTGAAAATAAATTAACAACTATCGGCACCGGAATCAGCGGAAATATTGGGATGCTCTACCATATAAATGAATTTTTTAGATTTGGTTTGGCTTACAACACACCAAAAAATTACAATTTAGACGACAATTACAGTTTCAGCTTAGTAACGACTTCCGACAGTGGGTATGTTTCAGATTTATCATCTAAAAAAGGGTATTACACTTATTCTATAATGACCCCTTCGAAATCAACTTTTAGTTTGGCTTATCTTTTCGGAAAGAAGGGATTTATCTCAGGTGATTTGGAAACAGTGGACTATTCTTCAATGAGAATCCGATCAGATGAAGATGCTTTTGAAGCTTCAAATGAATTAATTCAGAACAAATACAGGAGGGTTTATAATATGAGAGTTGGAGCCGAGATCGTTCAAGATGTTTTCAGGTTTCGGGCGGGATACAGCAAGTACGACAGTCCTATGAAAAACAACAAGTCTAATTTAATAACCCAATCAATTTCCGGAGGCATTGGAATTAAAGAAAAATATTGGGGTTTGGATATAGGGCTTATCCACACGCAAAGAAAAGATAACTTTCAACCATATGTTTTGAACCAAAAGCAAGTACCTGTTTCAGAAAACACTTTGCGTAATAATCAGATAATTCTTTCGTTTACCTATTCATTCTAAAATGAAATCCGTATTGTATTCATATTTTTCCGATGTGTCAGGCTCTCATCAATTTGAATGCTGATGGTATAATAACGGCAAAAATTTATATCACACAGATTTGATATGCCCGAAAGTTACTCTTAACATACGACTTTGCCGGCTTTAAACTTCGTCATCTATTTCCTTTTCCTGAAACCCGAAGCGGTAGGCTGTAGCTGAGAAAGTTCGTTCGTTAATCAGCATCCCGAAAGGGTCGTAATCCGTTATAGAGACTACTTGTGCCTGATAAAACATCACGTTTTCATTCGTACAA
>JAGVMN010000013.1 GCA_020053795.1 Bacteroidia bacterium
GGTTGTTTTTATGTCGAAACCAAATCCTGTTTTAAATTTTAAAGATGCTTTAAGCATTATCAAAGGCATGTGGTTTTTGCGTATGGAGTACTTGACCATTCCGCATTTGCTTTTAATTCCTGTGGTTTTAATAGGAAGCATTGTTTATACTTTGACAAAAAAGCCTAAATTGACGGACCTATGGTTGTTGTTTGCTTTGATTGCTTGTGGCTTGTCTTGCTATTTTATTGGTTTAGGCATGCAGTTGGCCAATCACGATTATTATTTCCTTAGTTCTTTCTATCCGGCTGTCATATTCTTTACATCCGTTGCACTTTCAGGAAGCCGCTTGCTCCAACTCAAATGGTTTTACATAGCCTTTATTTTGTTAAATGGTGGTACCGCTTATATCAGTATTCCAAAGGCCAGAGAGCGGTCATCGGAAGTTTATCATATTCGAAAGAAAACAATCGAAAGTCCTTTAAGATGGATGTATGATGGTGATATAAAACTTGACTCTGCCAACTTTGGTACACAGTCTAAAGGTTTAATATTCGTTTTGTATGAATCTGCTCCGAATACCTCCCTTATCTATTTTAATAGAAAGGGAGTCGTATTCAACCAAGAGGAAATGGCTCGCAAACATCCGCATCTCGAATATTGGATCAACCGGCTGAATCCTTCCTTTTTGATTCTTCAAAATATTTGGGAGGAACAGTTGAAAAAGGACAAGCCGGAGATTTACAATACCTGGACCATCAGGCGTTTTGACACTTTTATATTGATGTTGAATCCGGATAAGTTGAAAGCAATATCTTATTGAAACAGTTTTACTAAAGTTCGCTCAAACTATTGCTATACTTGCCTTTGACTTCACTCTCACCAACCATTTTCGAGTAATATGCCAATATTCCTGTCATTTCAAATCTTTCAAAAGCCGCCACCACAGCACTATAATTCGGCACTTTGATCCTCTGCAAAGGTTGGTGTTTTTCACCATGTGCGTCAACTTAACAATGATAAAACATAAACTCGATGTCATTGGTCCATTTGTGCCGAAGCCCCGTGACGGTTGAGGTGCATGATATTGCCATTGCGGCGTAGGTATAGTCGGTGTGCAGAATGATGGATGCACCACCGGCTTGCCACAAGTTATTGGCCATGTTGAGATTGGTCCATGTTTTACTCGAGGCCAGCCTGTTAATCCTATTAAATGTTCTCTGCCACAAACGACCTTCTTCCATAATAATTCAACATTCTTATAGCTTTCCTATGGATACAACAAAGCATAGATTTCTCTCTTATTCAAAACAATCGTAATCACCTGTTTGGTTGTTCCCAAAGGTTGCGGTCTTTGAACAATGGGTCCTGTATGCAAAAACAAAGACCTTCTTGACATATAGTTGGTAATTGTAAATCGGGTCAGATCATTTGACAGTAAGTCAACTGTAATACTGAAACTTCCCAGAATGAACTGGGGAAGATTTCCTTGCTTTAAAGTTTTATGGTGCTGGCTGATGGCAAAACGCCATGTTTTTGGCTTAAGCGGTAATGGGCTAAAACTGTAAAACAGGTTTTTATAAGCCTGAACATGTATTATAGAATCCGGAGAAGCGATGAAGGAAATCGTTTGTTGCAGCACCCATCTGAATCCGGGCCCTTTGATCAATTGATTTGTGTAGGCGTGGTCTTTGAAAAAATACCTGACCACAGGGCCACTACCGGTTGCAAATTCGTCAAGAATGATAAAACACGCATTACGGGAATGGTTTAAAACTAAGTTTTCCTTACTTCTAATGGACATTAAAGCTAAATGAGGTATTTGTTTCCGGCAATACTTTTTAAGAGCCTTAGTTCCCAGTACATCAGCAAAATGATGATGCCTGTTGATTCCTACCGGCCCAGGGTTACCTAAAGAAGTTATAGAATAAAATAAAAACAGGATCAAAATGCCGGCTCTCGCGATGAGCATAACATTTCACTATTCCAGAATGAAACTTCCTCTGGTTAACACTTTGCCATTTTGCACTACTTCAACCACATGAACACCTTTTTTGAAAGGTGGTTTTTGTTTGTACGAATAATTCACGCTTTCGTTTTCTCCGTTAAAGCTGAATTCATATTTATAAGATATCAGTTGGTCACTGTCGGTAAGCACATCGTTTTCATTGGTCAGTACCTCATCGTTTGTTCCGAGGATACGAAGAGCAATTTCTTTATTACCCTTGGAAATAAGTTCATTGGCGATCAGGTCGAATGATATTTTTAAATTCTCCACTTTAGAAGCTTTTGTTGTAGGCACTTTATTTCCTTTCTTGGAACGCTGTGGGATTATTTTCAATTCGCTGACCTGAAAAAATACATTGCTTTTCACTTTTGCCTGAAACTCTACGGCCTCCTTTTGTATAAGTTCTGAATTGTATGTGGCATTCTCCGCTTCTTTTTGAAGATCGGCATTTATTTGTTTGAATTCCTGATTGGTTACAGTTAGATTATCAATTTGGAGTTGATAACTATTGAGTTGCTTTTTAAGATTTTCTATTTCACCTTTAGCTTTCAAAAGAGATGAACTATTTCCGCCGGCACCATTCGCTATTAAACGGGCAATCTGAATTTTTTTACTTTCAAGCTCGGCCTCTATGGCAGCTTTAGCATCGTTAGTACTTACGCTTTGAGCAACCGCGTCTTCAAACTGCTTAGATATACGGTCTAACTCTCCTAGAAGTGAATCTCGCGTGATGCCGGCAGCAGTCAGTTGCTGCAGCAATTCCTGATTATAGGTTTTGACAGATTTCCGGCCATTAAAGTTGTTCTGATAATAATGATAAGCCAGAAAGGCATTTCCCAATAAAGAGATGATAAGAAGAGCCCAAAGAGCTTTGGACTGTGTTTTCTGTGATTTCTGTTCGTTAACGTAAACGTTGGAGCTTTCAGTTGTCATCTAATCTTATTTTTTGAGCAATTCTAATGAATTTCAGGAGAATAAACCATACAAAAAACGATTTTCATTTAAAACTCTCTTCAAACGAAATTAATGTAATCCATTTTTCAGGCTTTGTTATGACCGAATAAAAATGCGTTCGAATTACAAAGCCAATATTATGAGTGGGTACCTACCTAATGGTTAAAGTGGTTCTAAAAATATTTAAGAGGTTGCAAAGTGTTGCTTGGCTAGTTTTTTGCCAGAGTCGGTCTGTCGTATTGCTTCCAGTCAATTTTGTTCATGAATGTATTTTCCAAACAAGTCCATGTATGTTCTGGTCTCCAATCACCTCTGGCGTAAGCAAACCGAGCTTTTTTCCAACTACCATATCTGTCATAATTATATTTCAGATAGGCAATGCCGGTAATCAGGTAGTTTTTTCTTGTTTTGCCACCTTCCAAACAAAGATGATCATACCAATAATTAAAAGTAGGTTCAATAACCTGAAGGTCCCCGTGGTCCGTGCCGCCCGACAGGGATTTCATAAACCGCCAGCCACTCTCGTTGTCACCAACTTCCCTCACAAGTCCGGATGGAACGCCAAACGCTTCACAAATCGAGTCAGACAATTCTAATATGGTTTTGGGTTTGATGACGATTGATTTGCCAGCCGTTTCATCATCAGAAATATTTTTAATTCCTGTGAGAGGTATTATAATCAGAAACAACAGGCCAAAAAAGCCAATAGTAGTTTTCATAACAGTAGCTTTAAACTTAATTTGCTGAACTTGTTTCAAAATTGAAACCTGGGCTGTATGTCATTTTTTTAGCAGCCATGCCAATAGAATTTTGTCGGCACAAAGTTAATCTAAATAATGATGATTATTTTAATAAACAACTGCAAAAGCCATATTGGCTTAAATTAAATATTAACAAAATAAAGTTTGTTTGTTGATAAGTGTTCAGGAATTAGGACTGAACCCGTTCACCAGACTGCTGTGCGGCTAAAAATCTCTCGGCATCGAGGGCCGCCATACAGCCAGAGCCTGCCGCAGTGACAGCTTGTCTGTAAACTTTATCCTGAACATCGCCAGATGCAAAAACACCTTCGATATTTGTTAGACTTGTTCCGGGTATCGTTTTGATGTACCCATGTTTATCCAAATCAATCTGGTCTTTGAAGATATCTGTATTGGGGTTGTGGCCGATTGCAACGAAAAATCCTTTTATGCCGATTTCTCTCTTTTCATTAGTTATTACATTTCTGACCCGAACGCCTTCTACTACAGTATCTCCAAGTACCTCGTCGGTTTCTGTGTTAAAGATAATTTCAATATTGGACATACTCCTAACGCGGTGCTCCAAGGCTTTTGATGCCCTGAACTGATCCCTGCGAACGATCATATAAACCTTATTACATATTTTGGCAAGATAGCTTGCTTCCTCGCAGGCTGTGTCTCCTGCACCTACTATAGCTACATCTTGTCCTCTATAGAAAAATCCATCACAGACGGCACAAGCAGAAACACCGCCACCGTTTAGTTTCTGTTCAGAGGGAATACCTAACCATTTGGCAGATGCACCTGTGGCAATAATGACTGTTTCTGCATGAATGATTTTAGTCTCGTCAATTGTAATTTCAAATGGTCTTCCTTTAGTCAACTTCGCCTTTGTAATCGTTCCGAATCTGACCGAGGCACCAACTCTCTCTGCCTGAGTTTTAAAATCATCCATCATCTTTGGCCCCATTACACCTTCCGGGTAACCGGGATAATTTTCAACCTCTGTCGTAATTGTTAATTGCCCGCCTGGCTGCATACCTTCATATAATACCGGTTTCATATCGGCTCTGGCTGCATAAATAGCGGCTGTGTAACCGGCTGGTCCCGATCCGATGATTAAGCAATCAACACGTTCAATAGAATCTTCCATAGGTTCTTTTTTAAGTTTGCAAAGGTAACAACGGAACGTTTAAAATGTGTTATCAGAATTTGTTATTGATTGATAGGAAGGAATTTCGACCTTGTCCTGAAAGACTGTATTTCTTTGGTGTGGTGCCGAAGCGTTTGCGGAAGGCTTCAATAAAATGACTCGGGCTGTTATAACCCAAAGAATCTGAAATTTCATTTATCTTATAATTGCCTTCTTCTAACATTTTTCGGGCATGTTCCATTTTATAAATTGAAAGCCAGGTCATGACCGGTTGTCCATATATATTCTTGAAGCCGGATTTCAGGTTATATTCATTAAGCCCCACTTCTTTACTCAACTCTTTAAGAGTCGGTGGGGATGCCATTCGCTCCATAATAATTTTCTTGGCAGTCCTGATTTTCTCAACATTGAAACTGTCTTTAAGAAAAGGACAATTCTGTTCATCCGGATTTTCCTGACGATGAAAGCAAAGACTGATGATTTCGAGGATTTTGGCTTTTCTGAAAAGAAACAAAGAGTTCGAGGACACGTCCTGTGAAAAAATCTGAATGATAGGTATAAACAAGATGGGCTCTATTGTATGAATGCGATAATATTTCCTTTTGGAATTCTCAAGATTGAGGAACGAAAGCTCTTCACCGGAATCTGAACAATAACTGTGGAGTAAGCGTGCATCTATATAAAGACATAGAAGCTTGGTATTTGCCGTCAACTCTATTTTGAATCCTGCAGGGTCTGTCGGGTTGTATAACGAGTAATAATTTCCTTCAGGTAATTCCAAAGTATAACCACTGTCATCAAATACGAACCTAACTGAACCCTGAACGCAAAAGAAAAACTGCACGAGCCTTGGCCAAAGGGATGTTTGACAGTGACCTTTGGTTTCCTGTGAATCGGAAAGACAACAGAATATACCGTGTTCCGGAGAAAACTCATTGAATCTACCTATACTGATACTTTCAAACGGCTTTTCAGGAATGGAGCCTATAAATGAAATTTCCTTCATCTTGCAAATGATTGTTTTTAAATATCTTGCAAATTTATGGTGATTTATATCAGGTTACGATTTTTAGCGATATAAATATTCCTTTCGCTGATATTTTTGGGTTTCAATTGAATTTAGTTTTGCGGCGAAAAAAAAAATAATTTATGAAAAAATACTTTTTGATTACTATTAATTGTTTGGCTGCCCTTTCAACTAATGCACAAACATCAGATTCGGTTTTCACAGACGGAAGTAAAAACAACGTATATTACAATTTATCTAAAGGCGTTATAAAGTCAATGGTTGCGGCTGATTGGGATTTTGCCTTTGCAACCTCGGCCGTTGATGTTAGTGTAATGGCAAATGATGTTAAAGGGATTGAGGTATATGTTGCTTCTGAGAATATTGCCGATTGGGCAACCCTTGATACTACCGGTATTTTCACTAAAAGAATATACAATTCCGATAAATCTTGGTCGGAAGGAGCTTTCAGCAATTTAGGAACAACTTTCCCTGATTATGGTTGGGGAGAATATAATCAGTTGACCCACAACGTAACAGCCAAGAGGATATTCGTCTTGAAATTTGGCAATGACTCATTTAAAAAGTTCATTATTGACAGGGCGGCATCAGATGGGAATTTTGACTTTAGAATAGCAAATTTGGATGGGTCTTCTCTGGTGACAAAAAATTTCATCAAAAGTACATATAACACGATGAATTTTGTTCACTACAGTATCTCTAACGATAAATTTATTGAATACGAGCCATTGACTTCCGACTGGCATTTGGTTTTTTCTAAGTACTACAGCGAAGTTTCTCAGGGACCTTTATCGGCATGGTATCAAGTGAGTGGGGTAAAAACAAATATTGGGTTGAAGGTTGCCCAAAGAGATGGTGTTCCGGTCACGAATAATGACACGTTAGGATTGGATTTTGTCACCCAAATTACAGAAATTGGGTCGGATTGGAAAACATTTAACAATACGACCTTTGTTTATGAATTGGTTGCCGACAGGTCATATTTCATTAAGTTGAAAGATGGTTCTATTTGGAAAATCTATTTTAACAATTTTAAAGGCGGAGCGAGTGGAACCTCGTTTTTTACCAAAGAAAAGATTGCCGGTTCTGTTGGAGTCAATGAAATCACAAAGGCGAAACTCACCATATACCCCAATCCGGCCACATCAACCGTAACTGTATTGGCAGACATGAATTCAGCCGACTGGAAGATAGAAGTGAAAAGTATGAAAGGCGAAGTGGTAAAAGTAGTTGAAGGATTAATTGATGGTTTTGTTGAATCAACATTCGATGTTTCTGATTTGAGTAAAGGAGTTTATACGTTGCAAATGTCGGCTAATAACCAAGTAGCCGTAGGAAAACTCTGTGTTCAATAAACAATCATTCTTTTGAAAATACTTCGGTTAAATTTTTTGCTTTTATTTCTGAGCTGCGGGCTTTTCGTTCGCAGTCAGGTAACACCCTATATTCTGATTACAGATGCCGATGATAACACGCCTTTGCCTTTGGCATTTATAGTATTGAAATCACTTGGTAATGGATTATCTCAAAAATCGGTCAGCAATCAAAGCGGAATGATTGAAGTTCCCGTTTCTTTTTCTTTACCGATAGAAATAAAGGTAAATTATTTGGGCTATATCTATTTTATTGATACCATTAGAGGCATGGAAACATTTGTTGTTAAACTTCAAAAAGACGCCAGATATCTGAAAGAAGCCATCATTACCGATCCATTGTCAATCAGACAAAATAGCCAGAGCGTTCAGAAATTTCAGGTTTTGGATGCCAAAATAATTGAGCAAATGGCCGCCATCAATCTGAAGGATGTATTGACCAATCAACTCAACTTTCGTATTTCGCAAGATAATGCTACCGGCTCATCAAACCTCAGCTTGCAGGGAATTGGAGGTCAAAATGTAAAAATTCTGATTGACGGGGTTCCTATAATCGGCAGGGTTTTCGACCAGGTAGATTTGGCCCAACTAAATTTGAACAATATTGAGCGAATAGAGATCGTTGAAGGGCCTTTGTCGGTGAGTTATGGAACCAATGCACTGGCAGGAGTGATCAATATTGTTACAAAAAAACAAACGGGAAAGAAGCTGGAAGTCGGAATCACATCATACAACGAAAGCAACCGAACACACAACAATTTTGCATTTGTAAATATTTCCGGGCCAAAACTATCGGGACAATTGAATGTAGGAAGAAATTTTTTTGGAGGATGGTCCCTCAAAGAAACCGACCGCACCTGGGATTGGAACCTGAAAGAACAATACTACACGCGGGCACAGTTTTTTTACAATATAAAGGCATGGGAACTGAATTATCGTTTAGAAGGGATGCACGAAAAATTGAAAGACCGAGGCACTCCAAACATATACGGAGAAAAAGCAATTGACGAGTATTTTTTCACCAACCGGCTCGACAATATTTTGCAAATTAATGGAAAGATAAAGGGGAGACTGCCGCTACAGACCATTGTAGTATATAATATCTACAACAGACTAAGAGAAAAAAGGATTAAGGACCTCATTTCTTTAACGGAAACAAAAACAGATAATCCTCAAGATTTGGATACCACTTCATTTAAGGCAGCCACAATCCGGTCTGTGTTTCAGGGCAAAAAAAGCAAATTGTCATGGCTTGCCGGTTTAGATTTGACTTATGAATGGGGTTCCGGAGGCAGAATAAAAGAGGGCGGAGCCGCAGTGGGCGATTTTGCAGCTTTCACCAGTTCTGAATTGGCTGTTAACAAGAAATTTCAGATTAGAGGTGGAATCAGGGCTGCTTATCACACTTTATACAATGCCCCTCTTATACCGTCATTGCAAATGGTATATTCCACCAAACTTAAATGGTTATACCGGGCCAGTTGGGCCAAGGGTTTCAGGGCACCAACTTTAAAGGAATTGTACCTTAATTTTGTAGATGCCAATCATCAGGTTTACGGTTCGGCAAATTTAGAACCGGAAAAATCTGATAACTTTCAGGCAGGTGTAGAACACAAATGGAACCGTACGGGAAGTCTGTTAAAAGTAGAACTGAATCTGTTTTATAATGATATCCGAAATAAGATTGACTTGTTGATTATTTCTCCTACCGAAGGAAGCTATACCAACTTTGGAAGTTTTAATTCCATGGGCGGTAATTGGCGGCTGACATATAACTGCAAGAATTTTGGCAATCAATTGGGATTGTCCTATA
This sequence comes from Bacteroidia bacterium, assembly GCA_020053795.1. Lineage (GTDB taxonomy): Bacteria > Bacteroidota > Bacteroidia > NS11-12g > UBA9320 > JAGVMN01. Next base: position 9,048 of record JAGVMN010000013.1, read on the forward strand.
CCGGAATAAAAAACTCGGGATTTCAAAGCTCTTCAAAGAATTTCAACTGGACTCCTGAAATTCAATTCAACACTAACTACAAATTTGAAAAGAGAAGATGGGTTCTTTCTTTATTTGTAAAATACAATGGAGCGGTCAAACAAGTAAACTCGAATTTAGAGACCAATGAGCAATCTACATTCAAAACCAACCCTTATACCTGGATGGATTTTAATGTAATCAGGCAATTTAAAAATGGACTGACCCTTGGTTTTGGGGTCAAAAACCTTTTGAATATTACCAATGTCAGTTCTACTTTGGTGTCCGGTGTTCACTCCCAATCTGGTTCAGGCATTTCAATAGGAACAGGGAGAACTTACTATCTTAAAATGGATTATAAGTGGAATAAGAAATGAAAACTACATCTAAAATTGGGGTTATAAATGAAGGAGTGAAAAATGCAATTCTTTCATTTTTCATTCTTTCATTATTCATTATTGTCGCGTGTGAGATAAAAGAAACACCCGTAAAACCTTATGATAGGGGAGGCCTCACTATTTCAACCATTGAGATGGGCAGCAACTACGACTATCAGCATTATTATGATTTGAGTTCGGGTAAAATTGTCAAATCGAATTTAAAAACCGATTGGGATTTTTCTTATACCTGCGATGGGAGCCAAGTGGTAGAACTCAATACTTCCAGAAACATATTGGCCTCCAAAACAAACTCATACGATTTTGATGATGATTTTGATACGTCGGGTATAAAATTGGCCATGGATTATCCCGATGGAAATAAAGACAGCCTGGCCATTGGAAGAATAAAAGATCAAAGTCCGGTCTTTATTGTTTCATTGGGCTTTGATATGGTTGGTAACCAATTAGGTATTGTAAAAATACAATTCACTCAACAGCCAGATGGAAACCTGTCCTTCATATTCGGGCCTTTAAAAGGCTCTCAAAGAAATGTCGGTGTATTGACTACAAACAATACACATAACAGGGTTTTCTATTCTGTTTTGAAGAAAACCCCTGTAGCTATAGAACCACCCAAAACTGACTATGATTTGCTTATAACCCAATATCTTTATTTCTTTTTAGAGCCACAGATTACACCTTACCTGGTTGCCGGAGTACTTTTAAATCCTTACAACACAAGAGCATCACGAATTGACGGACCTTTATTCACAGGTATATTGGCGGCGGATACCCTCAAATATGTTCCAGGAACCAAAAGGGATATAATAGGTTTTGATTGGAAGACTTTTAATCTGACCCAAAATCAATACCTGGTTGTACCCAATCGCTCTTATATAATTCAGGATGCAGATGGGTTTTACTATAAACTTCGTTTCGTTGATTTTTATAACGAAAAGGGGTTCAAAGGCTATCCGAAATTTGAATTTATTAAGTTGTAATATTGACAATTGGATGCTATTGGCAAACATATTGGTGCTGATAATTTCAATATCTTGTAGTGATATGCCTATATTTTAAATGTCATCGTATGAATTATGGTGCTGTTGATAAGGAAGTTATGATCCCTGAAAGGTGACAAAATCATAGATTATAATCCTTAATTTAGCATATTATCCGGTGTATTGGAGATTTATATTGACCACTATCCCCATTGGAGTATTTTAACAAGGATTCAAACCCGGATTCTCCGCGTATGTCAATATCTTTCAGATGATTTTAAATGAATTTCCCCGTTGTCGTCTTTCGAAGGGAAAGTTGGCGTATAAACCACCTCAACGTCCCATTAAGGAAAGGAAACGTTTGAGACATGATAAGAACCGCACTGTTTGACAAACGCGACATTATATTTTGTGTCGTTTCAGTTAATTGCCTGTTACCCAAGCAATTTTAACACCTCACAAGCTTTTCTGGCCGACATCTGCTCCGCTTTTTTCTTGGTAAACTGAGAAGCACGTGCAATTTCAATTTCATCAATCATCACAGCTACTGCAAATGTCTTTTGATGGCTTCTGCCATTCTCTTCAACTAATAAAAACTCTACTTTGTTTCTGTTTCGCTGTGCATATTGAAACAAAATACTCTTATAGTTGTCATTTCGAATTTCCAAATCGTCCATATCCACAAAAGGTTTCAGCAGTTTGTTCACAACAAATTTTCTGGTGGTGTTAAATCCTTTATCCAGATAAATAGCTCCTATCAATGATTCCAGAGCATTTCCGGCCAAAGATACTTTGGTATGATGTTGCAAATCGAAATTGCCGTTAATCTCAAGCATTTCTGCCAATCCCATTTTTTCTGCCAAAGAATTTAACTGGTCTCTGCTCACAATTTTGCTTCGCATTTCAGTTAGAAACCCTTCACCTTTCAGTGCAAATTTCCTGAATAAAAAATCAGCAATTATAGCATCAAGAATTGCGTCTCCTAAAAACTCGAGACGTTCATTGCTGATGTTAACCGTCGGGTCTCCGATTCGGCTGGCAGCAGAGGTGTGCCTGAATGCTTGGCGATAGAGCGAAATTGAGGCAATAGAAGGAGTAAAACCCAAAAGCCGTTTCAGTCTTGCATAAGTTTTTCCGTGAAAGGGGTTCAGAAGTTTAGAAAAAATATTTTTCCGTTCAGATTCCAAGATTCAAGGTCTGAACTTTTTGAGAATCAAAGAGACGTTGTGTCCCCCAAATCCAAAAGTATTGCTCATAGCTGCATTCACTTCCCGTTTCTGAGCTATGTTAAAAGTAAAATTGAGTTTGGGGTCAAATGTCGGATCATCGGTAAAATGATTAATTGTGGGCGGTACCACTCCTTCTTTTATAGCCAATATGCAGGCAAGAGCTTCAATGGCACCGGCTGCACCCAACAGGTGACCTGTCATTGATTTGGTAGAACTGATATTCAGATTGTATGCGTTAGCACCAAATACCCGCTGTATGGCTTTCGATTCGCTGATGTCGCCCAATGGGGTTGAGGTTCCGTGAACATTGACATAGTCAATATCTGAGGTGGTTAAACCGGCATCTTCCAAAGCAAACCGCATCACATTATATGCCCCCAAACCTTCAGGATGTGGGGCGGTGATATGATAGGCATCTGCTGTTAAACCGCCACCGGCAACTTCGGCGTATATTTTTGCTCCACGGGCAAGGGCGTGTTCCATTTCTTCGAGAATCAAAGCCCCGGCACCTTCACCCAAAACAAACCCGTCTCGATCTTTATCAAAAGGCCGAGATGCAGTTTCAGGAGAATCATTTCTTTCAGAGAGAGCCTTCATGCTGTTGAAGCCGCCCAAAGACATTTCATTAACGCTTGCTTCTGAACCACCCGTAATAATAACATTGGCTTTTCCCAGCCTGATGTAAGTAAAAGCATCCATGATGGCATTGTTTGACGATGCACATGCAGATACTGTTGTAAAATTTGGTCCACGGAATCCATATCGAATTGAAATGTAACCGGCAGCAATATCTGAAATCATCATTGGAACAAAGAAAGGACTGATTCTTGGGGTTCCATCACCTTTCACGTATTCACGCGTTTCATTCAAAAAAGTAATAATACCGCCAATTCCCGAACCCCAGATAACACCTGCCCTGTTGGTATCTATTTTTTCATAATCGAGACCCGAATCTTTCATTGCCTCTTGAGCAACCACCATCGCAAATTGCGTATAGGGGTCCATTCTGCGGGCTTCTTTACGATCAAGAAAATCTTCTGCATTAAAGCCCTTGATCTCGCAGGCAAACTTCGTTTTAAATTTTTCCGGATCAAATCGTGTAACAAGTTTTGCCCCGCTAACACCTGCTTTAAGGCTGCTCCAATACTCAGGTATGGAATTTCCAATAGGGGTAAGTGCACCAACTCCGGTTACAACAACTCGTCTGAGATGCATAATTGAGAATTATTTCGCGTGCTGTTCGATATAGGCAGTAGCCTCTCCAACAGTGGTGATTTTTTCGGCTTGTTCGTCGGGGATAGCGATGTTAAATTCCTTTTCGAATTCCATGATAAGTTCTACGGTATCGAGCGAATCGGCACCCAAATCATTTGTGAAACTAGCCTCTGACGTCACTTCGGATTCTTCTACTCCGAGTTTGTCAACGATAATAGCCTTTACTTTTGCTGCAATTTCTGACATTTTGGTTTTGATTTTTAAACGGGTGCAAAGAACATTTTTTTGTGGCAAAAAGCCAAATAAAAAAAATGAAAGGGAGTATCTTTGTCGGATAAATGGCTGTGTTAAGAAAATTTCAACTTCTTGTGTCGGAAGAAAACAAGTTCAGAGTATGGGGGATTTCCAGTTATGAAAAACCGGCCCGTTTTGCCTGGTTCATTAACAAAATGAGGGATTTATATTTTTTTCGAACGGAAGATTACCTTTTAAAAAGAAACAATAAACCACTGGCATTTTTGAAATTTTCGGCCATTGATACTGCCAATGCAAGTGATTACTTGCTTTTGAAAAATTATTCAGGAGAAGCGTATTTAATCCCCGAATTCAGGTTAATAGATTACATTCTGATGGTCCGATATGAAGATGATCTCCCGGATTTTGATCCAATCACTTCTTTTTCAAAACTTCCTGTGGTACAGGTTTGTTTTGAAATCAAAACAGATCAACTAAAAGCGAGTACTAAAAACGAACTTTGCGAATTATATGAGTACAACGATCAGACATACGAAAACAAAAATTATCGTAACCATAGGCCCGGCAACAGCCGGCTACGCAATACTGACAAAGATTATTAAAGCCGGTGTTGATGTGTGCCGCATCAATTTTTCTCACGGCAGTCATGAAGAACACCGCAAAGTCATACAATTAGTCAGAAAAATTAATGATGAACTGGGAACCAATGTTTGTATTCTTGGAGATTTGCAGGGACCTAAGCTGAGGATAGGAGAAGTTGACAACAATCTGATTCTTTTGAAACGAGGAAAAAACATCACCTTGACGACCGAAAAATGTGTTGGTACTGAGAGAAAACTCTACGTTAATTACAATAATCTGCCAAAAGATGTAAAACCTGGGGAAAAAGTTTTGCTTGACGATGGCAAAATGGAATTGCGAATTGTGGAAGTGAGCGAAAAGGAAATAGAAGCTGTCGTTGTGGTAGGTGGGTTTCTTTCTTCAAAAAAAGGGTTTAACCTGCCAAACACCAATATCAGTCTGCCTTCACTGACCGACAAAGATATGATGGACCTCGATTTTGCTCTCGATCATGATTTGGATTGGATCGGACTATCCTTTGTGAAACATGCCGATGATATTTTGAATTTAAAGCGAATCATTCAACAGAGAGATAAGTATGCCAGGGTCATTGCCAAAATTGAAAAACCACAGGCGATTGACAATATAGATGCTATTATTAAAGTGACCGATGCTATTATGGTTGCCCGTGGTGATCTGGGGGTAGAAATGCCGATGGAGAAGGTGCCGTTGATACAGAAACACCTGGTGGCAAAGTGTTTGGTGGCATCAAAACCCGTGATCATTGCTACACAAATGATGGAGAGCATGATTGAAAACAACACCCCGACTCGTGCAGAGGCCAACGATGTTGCCAATGCAGTGATGGACGGAGCAGATGCGGTTATGTTAAGTGCGGAAACTAGTGTGGGTAAGCAACCTTTGAAGGCGATTCAGGCTATGGAACGTATTGTTAGGATTACTGAAAAAGAGTGGAATATTTATTTCAAAGGAAATAGACCTCACCACAAATCACAGAGTTTTGTGGCCGATGAAATTTGCTTTACCGCGGTTAGAATGAGCGACCATCTGAAAGCCAAAGCAATTATAAGTATTACACAAACAGGCTACACTGCCTTTAAAATTGCAGGTTTCAGGCCTAGGTGCCATATATTCATATTCACCCCAAACAAAGATATTATCCGAACTTTGAGTCTGGTTTGGAACGTCAGGGCTTTTTACTACAATAAAATGGATAGTACCGATCAAAGTATGAAGGATATAATGAATATACTAAAAGAAAATAAGTTTATTTTGAAAAATGATTTGGTGATACATACGGCAAGCATGCCTATTGCCGAAAAGCAGAAAACCAACACTTTAAAAATTGCAAGAGTAGATTGATTATGGAAACACCCATTATAAACAAAGTTTCTTTAAGTGCTCTGATAACCATTGACCTTGAGGAATACTACACCGAGGGTGAACGGGCTATCATTGATATTAAGGAATATTTGTTTCGGGGGTTGATTCTTCGTGAACTGGATTTCAGGGAGTTTATAAGAACTCATGACTGGCAGCAATACCAAAACAAGTTAGTTGCGGTTTGGTGTTCTACTGATTCGGTTATACCTACCTGGGCTTATATGCTGGTGGCTTCCAAATTAGAACCATTCGTCAGGAGAATAATCTATGGCAGCCTTGAAAACCTGGAAAATGTTTTGTATTTAGAAGCACTGACCAGAATTCATATTGAAGATTACCGGGACAAACGCATTGTGGTAAAAGGATGCGGTCATAAGCCTGTCCCGGCCGGTGCCTATTTGGAACTAACCCGCATGCTGACACCAGTCGTCAAAAGTATAATGTATGGGGAGCCTTGTTCTACCGTGCCAGTTTTCAAGCGGTAAGTTTAACATACAGGTCAGTATTGCCCTTCTTTATTTTGCAGAAATAATACATTCCTTTTCATCCCTTTTAATCCGGTTCGTCTCAAAGCACTTTTGCCGAATACTTTTTTAAAAAATTCTTCGGTCATATTCTGCCATTCGGCAATGGTCAAACCATACATTTTGGGATTTTTATTAAACTGATTTTCCTTATGTGGCTTTGAAAATCGGTTCCATGGACACACATCCTGACAGATGTCACAACCAAAAACCCAGCTTCCCATTTTGCCATTAAATTCCGTTGGAATAGCATCGCGAAGTTCGATGGTCAGATAAGAAATGCAACGATTGCTGTCTATCACTTTGTTGTCTATAATAGCATCTGTCGGACAGGCATCTATACAAGCCGTGCAGGTGCCGCAATAATCTTTTATGGGGCCATCGGGTAAGAGTTCGAGATCACTGATAATTTCAGCAATAAAAAAGAAAGATCCCATTTCTTTGTTTATCAGCATGGCGTTTTTCCCGATCCAGCCGAGGCCGCTTTTCGCAGCCCAGGCCCGCTCCAGCACCGGTGCAGAATCAACAAAAACTCTGCCTTCTATGTCCCCGATTTCTTGCCTGATTGAACTAAGCAGTTCATAGAGTTTCCCACGAATCACGTCGTGATAATCTTCGCCCAAAGCGTATTTTGAAATTTTGAGGTCCTGATTCTGAGATTTGGTCTGCGATGGAAAGTAGTTGTATAAAAGTGAAATAACAGACTTTGCCCCCGGAACCAAAAGCGTTGGATCGAGCCGCTTGTCGAAGTGGTTTTCCATATATTTCATCTGGCCATGCAAGCCACCCCGAAGCCAATTATCTAAATGCTTTGCCTCATCTGTTAAAAATTCGGCTACCGAAATTCCACAAAAAGAAAAACCCATGTCCAAAGACAATTGCTTGATGATGCGGGTATTATTTGCGGCAGGATTTTTCATCTGACTTTCCAGCCTTAGTAGAACTCAAAACAGACTATTCATCTTCGAAGGCGGGATTTTACCCAGGTGCTCATAGGCAAGATGGGTAGCTTCCCTGCCACGGGCTGTTCTTTGGATATAACCTTCCTGAATAAGAAAAGGCTCATATACTTCTTCTATGGTTCCTGCTTCTTCCCCAACGGCAGTAGCAATGGTAGTTAGTCCGACCGGTCCGCCTTTAAATTTCTCAACGATAGCCTGTAGAATTCTGTTGTCCATATCGTCAAGGCCACGGGCATCAACATTCAATGCATTCAGAGCATACTTTGCCATTTCAAGGTCAATAAAACCAGTTCCTTTTATTTGAGCAAAATCTCTTGTACGCCGCAGCAGGGCATTGGCAATTCTCGGGGTTCCCCTGCTTCTCTTGCTAATCTCACCGGCTGCGGCATCATCAATCGGCGACTTCAAAATATCTGCAGAGCGTTTGATGATTTTTTTCAAAAGAAGGGCATCATAATATTCCAGCCGGAAAGTAATACCGAATCTGGCTCGCAACGGAGAAGTTAAAAGTCCGGAACGGGTCGTTGCCCCCACCAGCGTAAAAGGTTGAATGTTGATCTGAACCGAACGTGCATTGGGGCCGGTGTCAATCATAATGTCGATGCGGTAATCCTCCATAGCTGAATAGAGGTATTCCTCCACGACCGGACTCAGACGGTGTATTTCATCAATAAACAGGACATCTCCTTCTCCGAGATTGGTGAGCAGTCCTGCCAAATCACCCGGTTTTTCAAGTACAGGTCCCGAGGTAACTTTCAAACCCGATTGCAGTTCGTTGGCGATGATGTGCGAAAGCGTCGTTTTACCCAATCCAGGAGGACCATGCAACAACACGTGATCAAGGGCCTCGCCCCGTTGACGGGCCGCACCCACAAAGACTTTCAGGTTATCCATAATATGAGCCTGACCTGTAAAATCGTCAAACGCTGCCGGCCGTAATACCTTTTCTATCTCCTTTTCTGCAGTTGATAGTTTGTCCTTGTCCGGATTTAAGTTGTCATTCACTTTTCAAAAATACTACAATAGCTCACAGAGCCTGTAAGAAATATTTAAACAGGACACAAGGGCCCATAATAAATCAAGCCTTGATCGTGAAGCAGATAAATTGTCTCAGTTCATTGAACTATAAAGAGAAGAACCCGAAATAGATTTCATAAATTTGAACCACTTCAAGAATCTATATAAACCCGTTAAGTGGATTAAATTGTTAACAAATAAAAAGAAAAAAGGCCATGCATATTACTGAAATACAGTACTTTGAAGTAGTAATTTAAAAACATTCA
>JAGVMN010000051.1 GCA_020053795.1 Bacteroidia bacterium
AGGACATTTTCATTTAGAAATTGAATTATATTCACGACAATCCGGTACAACCCCATTGGCAAATGGTCAGTCTGCCGGAAGAATATTACTGGAGTTCTTCGTTGGCTGGTCGGTGACAACACCGACCAGTGAAAAAAGTTTATATGAACTTTGACTTAATTTGCAATAAGGAATTGGGTTGCGTTGGCTGGTCGGTGACAACACCGACCAGTGAAAAAAAGGCTTTCCATTCCAAAATCGTTGCCGTAAAAAATTTGATCGGGTTTTCATCCATAACTGCAAATGTAGTATTCGGTATCTACGCAAAGAAAAGGTTGGTGAAAAACACCAACCTTGGGCAAATATACCGGAATTGAAACCGCAAATGCTGTTCTCAGCCGTGTTTATCCGAATCCTTTCAACGAGGTGATTCACGTTTATCTGAGCGAAAAAGCGGGTTTTGGCCTGTATTCAATTGATGGTAAAAAGGTCGCCGAAGGAACCCTGGTTGCGGGAGACAACAGCATATTGACCACGGATATCGCCAAGGGCAGCTACCTGTTGAAGATAGGAAATCGCTCGGTTTTACTGGTGAAATGAATCTTTTCTGACGATAATTATCTTAAATTATGTCACTCTAAACTCAGTCCATTTTTTTTTGAATATTAATTCCCAAATAGAACCGAATTCAATTATTTTTGCTTGAACAAATAATCTAAGCCCTATGAAAAAAATGTTACCTACCCTCGCTGCCTGGAATTTCATCCTGTTTTGCTCTGCTTCGCTGGCTCAACCAATTCTTACAGCTACTGGTTTGAATCCGGTTTTAAATGAGAGTTACACTATGAAAGCCTCCGAATATCTTTCACCGGGAAGTGCCGGAGCCAATCAAACCTGGAATCTTAATTTTACCACAGGTACTTCCGGAGGATTGTCAACATTTGTGACACCAAGTTCAACACCCAATGCCAGCAGTTTTCCGAATGCGAACATTGCACTGAACAGACCAAGCGCGTCAACTGTTGTTTATTATAAGACTTCAGGATCAGCGTTTCAAAACCATGGGGTCATTGGCGGAAGTGCTTCTACCGTTATGGCTTATACCAATCCTGAAGATTTAATGCACTATCCTTTTGCTTACAACAATACGTACACCGATAACTGGGCCGCAGTTTTCGTAAGCGGAGCCAATACTTTTTATCGCACCGGAACAACAACCGTAACTGCGGATGGCTATGGAAAGCTGACCACCCCCACTGCCACTTATACAAATGTGATGCGTATTCATTTTGTTCAGGATTATCAGGATTCGACTGATGTTTTCGGGCAACCATATGTGATCAGTTACTATAATGATCAATACATGTGGTACAAAGAAGGCACACACTTCCCACTGGCATCTGTCTATGAGGTTACTACCGATGGGGGAGATTTTGAGGGAGGGAATTATTTAATGGGAAGTTCCTCCATTGATCCTTCTCCTTCGTTCATCAGTTCATCAAATTTATTTCCGAACCCAGCATCGGACAAAGCGACAATAGAGTTTTCTCTCAAAGAGAACAAAAGAGCAGATGTTGTGCTTCTGAACGCTGTTGGTCAACAAGTAGAATCAACTCAGATTGTTGATGGTGTAAATGGGTTGAACACCGTTCAATTGGATGTTGCCAACTTGCCAGAGGGAATCTATATGGCCGAAATGATAGTTGATGGAATGGTTGCAACAACAAAGCGTTTTACTGTTATGAGATAGCCTATAAATTTATCCTTTGAACAGGGATTAAACTTCTTTCAAAAAAGTGGTGGATGAATTATTTGATCGTTTTATTGCTAGTCAAATCTTATGGTAAAACCTTAGCGACTAATGCCCAACTATACAAGATTCATCAAAGATAAACCGGAGAAGCTAATTCGGCAGATCAGCCTTTAACCTGAGTTTGAGTATCTCAATTATTTTTTCATAAATCGGAATGTTTCTATTTCGTTGACACGGATAAAGTACAATCCTGAAGGGAGGCTTTCTGTAATGATATTAACCCCATGCTCATTCGATTCTCTTTGAACCACCAGACTCGCCCCGCTATGGTTGAACAGCGACACAGCATGTATTATCATTTCCTTGTTAAATAAAGTGACCCGCCCCTCTGCAATGGTCGGATATATCAAAGTTTGATTGTAAGAATCTTCTATTGAAAGAAATACGATCGGTGAATAACCGGCATGGCCATCGAAATCTTCAATTCTCAGGCGATAATAGCCCCAGTTATGTATCAGGTCTGTGAAAGAATATTTTCTGACACTATCGGATTCATGACCGCTTTCTACAAAGCCCTCTTCGTGGAAATGCCCGTCAAAACAGTGCTCTATAAAAAAACCAAAATTGTTTTTTTCAGATGCCGTTGACCAATTAAGAAAAGGGTGGCCATTAACTTTTTGAACAGTGAAATCCATCAAAGTGACAGGCACCGGTTCGCAACTCAGCGATGGACCACAAATGCTGTCGGACTCGAAGGTTGATCCCGGCTTTATATAAATCAGGTTGGTGCCAACCTGTAAGTTTTCATTTAACACATAAAAGAGGTAAGTTGTGGTCTTCTCAATAACTTCCTGCTCATACTTGATGCTGTATGGCTGTTGAGGAATTGAAGGGTCGTTGCCCAGCACAAAATATTTCGAGTAGTGAAGACCATGTGAAGTCTGGCTGGTATAGGTGCCTCCCCTTTCGAACAGAGAATTGTCAATACAGCGGCTTACTTGAAAACTGGTATGGCTGATACCTTTGGTTCCTCCTGAATTGTCAATTTTATAAAACCAGGTGGATTTGCCGAAACTGGGAAAGTTGTGAAGCACCCCTTCAAATGAAATCGTTGATTGATTATCGGGGAATTGTGCAATGGGTTGAGTGCACACCGCCTGCGTTAATGATGCAGTTGCAATCAGCCCCATAAAAATGGCTGAACCGTAGTAAAGGAGTTTCATGATACAATAGTGTTAATATTAAGGGCAAAGTTATCCGTAATCCGCTAATTCTGTTGAATTTTTATGAACCGCTGTAGGGTAAAACAGATTGGAAAGAGTCCCTCAGAACCAAAAGCTAAAAAACACGAAGAAGCGGGCAGGGCACAAAACGAAAGTACAGGGCTCAAGACGATGTCTCAGAACCCTGTTGCCATTCAATATTTGGTGACAGCAGCTAAAAAAAACCTGCCCCCCCCTCAGATAATCCTTTTAACAGGCTTTTAGTTATTACCAGCCGCCGAATCCACTGTGGTCAAAGCTCTTATAGGAAACGCCTTTCAAGCCGACACATGGATCATTATAAACCTCCTCGATAACTGCAAATTCGCCCCAAATGGCCGGGCCAATTTCTACATTATCGGCAGAATACCAAACACCACCTGATAACGTTGCATCAGCGGGTGCGGCGATTATTTTGGTAAAATAGGTCCAGTAGCATTTCTTGCCGTTAACGGTATAGGTTCCAGACATGTGATTGGTTAACCATGCACCTGAGCCAATATAGGATGAATATCCGTAATGCCTGTCCAGCAAACCATCATTATCACAATCCGTATTAGACAACCACGCATCGTTCCATTTCATGATTAACTTGTCATTCTTCCATGCCTGGCACCAGGAAGCGTCGCGATATGCATCGCAGTATTTTCCGTTAAACATTCGTGCCTGATAATTGTAACCCCATTTATCATAACCGGTTTTGATGACTTCATTTGCGGAATTTAGTAGGGTTCCGTCTTTAATGGTGGTACATCCCGAGTTTGGTGCCTGACTGACATTCTGATTCCCATTTTCAGCACTCTTAAGGAGTTCTTTCTCAATAGGTGCTCTTCTGCAAGAAACAACTGTGACGGTAATTGCTGCAATAATTACCAAAGCGATAAGTAAGAAATTTGATTTTTTCATAGCATCTGTTTAATTGGTGAACACAAGTGTAAGAATTTTGAAAGAATAATGAAATGACATTTGTCAGCCGACAACTTTGTCTTCACTTTCAGATGCTTAGGGCCGTTCGGCTGACAAAAAATAAAACCAAACTTAGTAAACCTCATTACTCAAAATAAAGGACTTATGTGAGTACGGAATTTTAAAATTGTCAGGTGGAAACACCTGACAGCACGTTAAAACTGTTGCCGTTGTCATAGTAATCCAGTGAAGAAAAGGGTAGCGTTTATGAATCAAATTGTAGTCTTTCCCAACAGCGATGTACTGCGGATATAAATCCGCTTTATCTGTACTTCGACATGCCCTTCGGAACATGTCGAAGAGCGGAGTTCCCAAAATTGAAACTCTCTGTCTTTTGCACTCACCTTATAATTCTGCAACTCAACCGGATCATTTGTCGTCAAATCGAGTATTATCCTTTGAGCGGTAAATTTCAAAAAATCACGTTGCACATCAGATTCCTTGAATCCTTCTTGCATTCGCCAAAGCAAATGGATATGATTGGGCATAATAACAAATCCATATAGCCAGATTCTATTTTTCTCAACTAAAAATTTCAGGCTTTCAATTATTACAGTTTTATATTTTGTCAGAGTGAAGCAAGGCTTTCCATTCCAAAATCGTTGCCTATATCCCATCAACCATTCCTTGCAACCTATCAACCATTGAATGCTAAATTTGCGAATTCAAAAAGAAAATGATCCCCGGCGATATTTATAAGGACAAGAGGTTTTGGACACTTGGTGCCAGCTCCTTTCTTTTTTTCGCCAGTTTCAATATGATTATTCCCGAGTTGCCCGACTATCTGAGCAAACTGGGCGGTGCCGATTACAAGGGGATGATCATCGGGTTATTTTCACTTGCTGCTGGTTTGGCCAGACCCTTCAGCGGAAAATTTACTGACAATATCGGGAGAATTCCAGTATTGATCATCGGTTGCCTTGTTTGTGTGTTACTTGGATTGCTATACCCCTTGGTTAGCTCCGTTGCAGGATTTCTTTTGCTCCGGTTTCTACATGGCTTTTCAGCGGGTTTCAAGCCAACGGCCGATGTGGCTTATGTGGCCGACATCGTTCCAGCGAACAGAAGAGGAGAAGCTCTTGGCATGATGGGAATAATGGGAAATCTGGGTATGAGTTTCGGGCCGGTATTGGGCAGTGAGGTTACTGCAGGATTTGGGTTAAATGCCATGTTCTATACCTCAACGGGATTAGCGATGGTGGCACTTTTGATAACCTTACAATTGCCCGAAACACTAAAAATAAAATACTCTTTTCGGCTTAAGACTTTGAAAATAAACCCGTCAGATATTTATGAAAAGTCCGTCAGAATGCCCGCGGCGGTAATGTTCCTCACCGTAATTTCTTTTGGGATTGTTCTGACTCTGGTTCCTGATTTCGCACGGCACGTGGGGCTGCAGAAACAAGGATACTACTTTATGGTTTTCACCCTTGTATCCCTCGTTGTCCGATTATTTACCGGCAAGCTAAGTGACAAAAGAGGTCGAAGCAAGGTCATGATTTTTGGTGTCATTTTTTTAATCATTTCAATGATAGCCATGAGTCTGGCCTCAAATGTCTGGCAACTCTTTTTAGCCTCGGCATTGCTGGGTATTTCAACGGGTTTCACTTCTCCTACCCTTTTTGCCTGGACCATTGATGTTTGCAACCCAAAATTCACGGGCAGAGGGTTGGCAACCTTTTATATAGCCATGGAAGCAGGTATTACAATTGGCTCGGTAATCTCTGCCGCCATATATAATAACCATTCCGGAAACTTCAAGTTTGCTTTCCTATCCGGTGCTCTCATGTCTCTTACTGCACTTGGCTTGCTTTTCTTTTACCGAAACATGCATAGGAAAGCGGGAACCGTATCACGATGAAATTTCAAGTTTTGAGAAACCATGTCAATATTCATAAGTTACATATTGTCAATTGCAACGGTTCCCTATGGTTTTAGTCCAATCCTTTCATTTCAAAAACATTTAATGGCTTGCTGATGAACGTCTCTGTTGCCGAGAGTTTGAGACACTGAGAAGAAATCGGTAAGTGAAAAAAATAAGTCCGGCATAAGCGTTTGAGAATTATTTGTCAAAATAATTTTTATCATGCTTTAAAATTCAGGAAATCTTAATTTTGCACCGATTTTTAAAACCGGCATGGGTAAACTTATCAAACTCCGCAGAGGCAAAGACATAAAGTTGGAAGGTGAAACTTCACTTGAAATGGCTCCTGCTCAATCCATCAGAAATTATGCAATAAAGCCCACAGATTTCAATGGTATCGTTCCTAAAATATTGGTAAAACCAGGCGATGAGGTAAAAGCCGGAACGCCATTGTTTCATTCAAAGAAAAATGCTGAAATTCTTTTTTGCTCTCCTGTTAGTGGTGAAATTGCCGATGTAGTGAGAGGTGACCGCAGGCTGGTATTGGAAGTGAGGATTCTGGCCGATGCTGTGAATAAATATGAATCGTTTCCCAAAGAAAACCCTTCGTCGCTTGGCAGAGAGCAAATACTGGAAAGATTGAAGCAAAGTGGTTGCTGGCCATTGATCAGGCAGCGGCCTTTTAATATTATAGCGGATCCACAGGACGAACCCAAGTCAATATTCATCTCATCGTTTGATACTGCCCCATTGGCCCCCGATTACAACTACATTCTTAAAGATCAGGCAGTAGAATTTCAGACAGGTTTGAATGCACTTGTTAAACTGACTGCCGGCAAAGTATATTTAAACCTGAAAAAAGGTGCAAACAATTGCGATGCTTTTGCCAAAGCAAATGGTGTTGAAACTTTCGAATTTGAAGGGCCTCACCCAGCCGGAAACGTTGGTATCCAAATCCATCATATTGATCCCATCAACAAAGGAGACGTTGTTTGGGTGGTCAATCCTCAGGATGTGGCTGTCATAGGCAGACTTTTTATTGAAGGTCGTTATATCAACGAGAAATTGATTGCACTTGCCGGATCAGAGGTTAAAAACCGCAAGTATCATAAAGTCTTTTCAGGTGCATCAATTGAAACACTTGTTCAAAACAACATCAGCGAAAGCAAAAACAGGTTCATCAGCGGAAACGTTCTGACAGGAACACAAATAGAACAAGCGGGATATCTGGGGTTTTACGACAATGTTGTAACCGTCATTCCCGAAGGCGATCATTACGAATTTATGGGATGGCTGATACCCTCATACCCAAGACCCAGTGTTTCTAAAACTTTTCCTTATTATCTCACCCCGGACAAAAAATTCAAAGTAAACACCAATTTTCACGGCGAAGAAAGAGCCTTTGTGATGACGGGTGAGTATGACAAGGTACTCCCAATGGATGTTTTGCCTGTTCCATTGTTAAAGGCTATACTGGCCGCAGATTTTGACAACATGGAAAGCCTCGGTATTTATGAAGTTGTGGAAGAGGATCTCGCCCTTTGCGAATTTGTTTGTACCTCAAAAATTAATGCTCAGAAGATTTTGAGGGATGGTTTAGATATGTTAATGAGAGAAGGCTAATTTCAAAAAACAAAAATAAGGCTCGTCTATATAGAACAACTTAAATGAAATTTTTACGAAAGACATTAGATAAGGTAAAGCCAACATTCAGCGAAGGCGGAAAACTAAGTTTCCTGCAATCGACATTTGAAGCCATAGAAACGTTTCTTTTTGTTCCCAATCATACAACGCATGGTGGCACACATATCAGAGATGGTATTGACCTGAAGCGAACCATGATTACGGTTGTACTGGCTTTAGTACCTTGCCTTGTGTGGGGAATATTCAATGTGGGTTATCAGCATTTTTTATCTTTAGGACAGACAGGAAGTTTCTTTTCAGTTCAAAACTTCCTGTTTGGACTTGAAAAAGTCTTCCCTATCATTATTGTCTCTTATGTCTCAGGCCTGACTGTAGAATTTATGTTTGCTCAGATTAGGAGACATTCGGTTAATGAAGGTTTTCTGGTAACAGGCATTCTCATTCCATTAATTATGCCACCGGATGTTCCGCTATGGATGGTATCCATGTCAACCATTTTTGCTGTGGTAGTTGGCAAAGAAATTTTCGGAGGAACAGGAATGAACTTTTTAAATCCTGCTCTTACTGCAAGAGTTTTCCTGTTTTTTGCCTACCCGACAAAAATTAGCGGAGACCTCGTATGGGTTGCTGAAAAGGCTGACGGGTATTCCGGGGCAACCAATCTATCACTTGCCTCTACCGGTGGGCAGTCTGCCATGATTAATACTGACTGGCAGATGTTTATGGGCTACGAAATGGGTTCTATTGGCGAAACATCTGTTCTAATGTGTTTAATCGGGGCTGCGATACTTATTGTAACCGGAATCGGAAGTTGGAGAATTATGATTACGGCTGTGATTGGGGCTCTGGTCATGGGATATATTCTGAATTTGGTGGGAGCAGGACCTTTTGCAGAGGTTGAACCTTATAAACATTTACTGATGGGCGGCTTTATGTTCGGGGCTGTGTTTATGGCAACTGACCCTGTATCTGCCGCACAAACCCAAACAGGAAAACTTTGGTACGGATTCTTTATTGGAATCTTTTGCGTTTTTGTAAGAGTGATTAATCCGGCATATCCGGAGGGGATGATGCTGGCCATTTTGTTGATGAATGTTTTTGCCCCATTGATAGACTATTTTGTAATTGAATCTAACAAGAAAAAAAGACTGAAACGTGCAAAGATCTAATTTATACATCCTTATTTACACCATAGTGCTAACGGTAGTTTGCGGTGTGGTTTTGGCCGTGACTAAGCAGTTACTCGCACCGGCTCAGAAAATGCAAATTGAGCTTGACCGTAAAAAGAATATTCTGTTAACCTTTATGGAATTAAAGGAAAGCGATGACCCTTTGAAGATTTATTCCTCAAGAGTAAAAGAGTACGTGATTAATTTTGAGGGTGAAAAAGTTGAAGGTAATGCGGGTGATATCAACGTAGAAAAACAATCAAAAAAACCAAAGAAAGAAAGGTTGTTGCCGGTTTATGAAATAAGCAGCATAAATGATTCTTCAAAAACGGAGTTTTATGTCATACAAACCTGGGGAAAAGGTCTTTGGGACGTAATTTCTTCCTTTGTTTCAGTCAGGTCAGATGGTAACACAATTAACGGAGTGGTTTTCAACCACAAAGCAGAAACACCCGGTTTGGGGGCTAGAATTAAAGACGACCCCAATGTTTACAAACGTTACAAAGGCAAAACAATTTTTGAAGGTGATCAGCTTGTCTCAGTAGAAATGAAAAAAGGCGAGGGAAAGGATTATTCAGATAAGCCGCATGAGATTGATGGTATGAGTGGTGCCACTTTAACTGGAAAAGGTGTCAATGCCATGTTGTTGGAATATACAGAATGTTATCAGAAATTTTTACTGAAGAGACGCGAGATGTACAAGATGGCTGCTCATTAATTAAAGTTGTATCAAGTTAATATCAAAAACTATGTCAACAGATGTATTAGACCTTAAAGAAGAAAAGAAATCCGAAGCACTTTTCTCTAAAAAGAATAGACAACTTCTCTCAAACCCATTGGATTCTGATAATCCGGTTACGGTTCAGATATTAGGAATATGTTCGGCTTTGGCTGTCACGGTTCAAATGAAACCTGCAATTTATATGGCTTTCGGGTTAACCTTTGTAACTGCATTTTCAAATCTGTTTATCTCCATGATCAGAAATTCAATTCCTTCCAGAATCAGAATTATCGTTCAACTCGCAGTGGTTTCCCTCTGGGTTATACTTGTTGATGAATTGCTTCGTGCTTATGCTTTCGATGTTTCAAAACAACTATCTGTTTTTGTGGGATTGATTATAACAAACTGTATAGTAATGGGTCGTCTCGAAGCTTATGCCATGGCTAACAAGCCCTGGCCTTCTTTTTTAGACGGCGTTGGTAACGGATTGGGTTATTCTGCGATACTTCTGATCCTTGCTACGGTTAGAGAACTGTTTGGGCAGGGATCAATAATGAAAGGTACACCTTTGGAAGTGCATCCGTTTGAAGCAATGAACTTGCCATTTACCGGCAATGGAGTGTTAATGATGCCTGCTGGGGCCTGTATATTAATTGGACTTTTGATCTGGGCACAGAGAGCCAGAAATGGTTATCGTGAAGAGGCTTGATAAACACATTACTTAAGAAATAAGAAGAATGGAAAACTTAGTTAATATCGGTATAAAGTCAATCTTTATAGACAATATGATTTTCGCCTATTTTCTGGGCATGTGTTCCTTTTTGGCAGTGTCCAAAAAAGTGAGTACAGCCATTGGATTGGGTATTGCAGTTGTTTTTGTTTTGGGTTTCACAGTTCCTCTAAATTGGTTGGTACAGCATTTCTTTCTCAATGAGGGTGCGATGGCCTGGGTCAGTGCCTCTTTCAAGGATGTAGATTTGAGTTTTCTGAGTTTTATTATTTTTATTTCGGTTATTGCTGCCTTCACACAATTAACTGAAATGGGTGTTGAAAAGCTTTCACCGCCATTGTACGCGTCACTGGGAATCTTTCTGCCATTGATTGCAGTTAACTGCTCTATCCTGGGAGGAGCCCTGTTTATGCTTCAAAGACCTTATACTTTTGGCGAAGCTACAGTATTTGGATTTGGTTCCGGTATAGGTTGGATGCTCGCTATTGTATCATTTGCCGCCATCAGAGAAAAACTCAAATACTCGAATGTCCCTAAGCCATTGAGGGGATTGGGCCTGGCATTTCTGATAGTTGGGTTAATGTCATTTGCATTTCAAACATTTTTGGGTATCTCTTTTTAATGGTCAAATAAAAGAAAAGGACGATGTTAGATTCATCAGTAATTATATTAAGCGGGGTTGTTTTTACTCTGGTCATTCTGTTACTCGTTTTGGTATTGCAGTATGCCGCCAAAGCATTGGTTCAGCAGGGCGATGTTAAGATTCTTATCAATAACGAGAAGACGATTACCATTCCGGCAGGTGGTACACTATTGTCTGCTCTATCAAGCGAGAAGATTTTTCTCCCTTCAGCTTGTGGTGGAGGCGGAACCTGTGCCTTGTGCAAATGTCAGGTGATCGAGGGAGGTGGTGATATTCTCTCAACAGAAACCGGACATATTAACCGCAGAGATCAAAAAGCCAATTGGCGTTTGGCTTGTCAGGTGAAGGTGAAAAACGATATGAAGATTCATATCCCCGAAGAGATTTTTGGAATTAAAAAATGGGAATGCACGGTGCTTTCAAACTACAATGTGGCTTCGTTCATTAAAGAATTTGTTGTGAAGTTACCCGAAGGAGAACATCTGGAGTTTGAAGCCGGAGGCTATATACAGATTGACGTGCCAGCCACCGAGGTTAACTTTAGTAAAATAGATATCACCGCTCATCCTGATTTGAAAAGAGACCCTATGGATTTTAAACCGGAGTGGGATAAATACAAACTTTGGGATCTGAAAATGAAAAGCCCTGAGCCTGTTTTCAGAGCATATTCAATGGCCAATCACCCGGCAGAAGGTAATATTATAATGTTGAATATTCGTATTGCCACCCCGCCATGGGACCGAGCCAACAACAAATGGATGGATGTTAATCCTGGTATTTGTTCATCATTTGTATTTGGTTGTGTTCCTGGAGATAAGGTGACAATTTCAGGCCCTTATGGAGAATTCTTTATTAAAGAAACCGGAGCCGAAATGATATATATAGGCGGAGGTGCAGGCATGGCCCCAATGAGATCTCATTTGTTTCATTTGTTTCACACACTTAAAACCAATCGCAAGGTTACCTATTGGTATGGTGGTCGCTCTAAGAGGGAATTGTTTTATCTCGATCATTTCAAAGCCATCGAAAAAGAATTTCCTAATTTTAAATTTTTCGTGGTACTTTCGGAGCCTATGCCTGAGGACAATTGGAAAGTAAAAACAGACATGAATGACAAGGAAGGCGATGGGTTTGTTGGCTTTGTCCATCAAGCCGTAATAGACCAATACCTGAAAAAACACGACTCTCCGGAGGACATAGAGTTTTATTTCTGCGGGCCTCCGTTGATGAATCAAGCCGTACTGAAAATGGTTGATGAGTGGGGTGTTCCACCTGAGAATGTCTCTTTTGATGATTTTGGAGGCTAATGAAATTGCTTTCTATTCACAAACTTACAAGGCCTGTTATCACAACGGGCCATTTTTTTGAGATCGCTTGTTTTCTTTTCATTATTGCATGCAATCCTTCGGATAAGAATACCACACCACAAATTCTGCTTGAGGGTGAAACAATGGGTACTACCTATCATATAAAAATTTGCGGTGAAGGTGATAATAAATCCTTGCAATTAGAGATTGACTCAATTCTTGTGGAATTTAGCCGTGCACTTTCTACCTATGACCCCAGTTCATTGATTTCGCGTTTCAACAACAATTTAATGGGTATTGAAGCCATGAAGAATATACAAGACCCTATAGCCAAATCAAATCTCAATCATTTTCTCAAAGTTTGTTATCGTTCTTTTGATGTTTATCAGGCCAGTTCAGGGGCTTTCGATCCTGCGGCGGGCCCTTTGTTCAAAATCTGGGGCTTTGCCGAAAACGAAATCGTTAAAATACCTGAACAATCTGCCATTGATTCTCTCTTACTTTTTTCACATTTCGACATGCTGGAATTTATTGATGGGTTTCCTGTAAAAAAAGACCTACGTCTTCAATTGAATTTCAACGCTATTGCACCGGGATATGCGACTGATGTAGTTGCTGGCTGGCTGGAAGACAGAGGTTATAAAAATTACATGGTTGAAATTGGTGGGGAAATCAATTGTGCAGGAACAAACACAGAAGGGAATCCCTGGCAGATTGGAATAAATAAACCGGAAGAAAACGCAGGGAAGGAGGATATTAAGGTCAGGGTTGCATTGAGTAATCAGGCTTTAGCCACATCTGGTAATTACCGCAATTTCTATTTTAAGGATGGTAAGCGATATGCCCACACGATTGATCCAAAAAATGGTCACCCTACTGAAAATGAATTACTGAGTGCTACGATCATGGCACCTGATTGCATGACGGCAGATGCTTATGCCACAGCCTGTATGGTACTTGGAAAAAACGGCTGTCTGGATTTGGTAAAAGGTGATACCACGTTAAAAGTATTTTTAATTTATTCCGACAGCTCCGGCCTTGTAAATACTGCCTTTAGTCCGGGGGTAGAGAAAATTATTTTACCTTAGCCTCGTCTCCGCAGGGTTCCCCAACCTTAGCACCACAAACACCACAAACAACTCCCTGTTCGGCAAGCATTGGATTTTTAGAAGCACACCCCCCTCTTACCTCGGCATTTTTAATAAACAAAAGCCTTACAGCCATTCCTAAAATCCCAATTCCTAAAATCCCAATTGCCAATAAAACCGTTACCATGACACAAAATTAATTCTTTAATCAAACAGCGTGGCAACATTTTTGTTTATAGAAAGAAGAATTTTTTTCGACCGGATAGGACGATTAGGTTCGATTGTAACATTAATGATCTAATTTCGTACAGCGTTAAACAGAATTGTATATGATGAACAAAATAAAAAAAACCCGACATCTCATCGCAAAGTTCATTGTTTCCTTATTGCTTGTATTTAACCTGATAGCCTATTCAGCCAGTCACAATTATTTTACACAAAATGCCAACGCCGAAATCTTAAAAAATAACTCAGAAGAATTCGGAGTTTTAAAAATGGGATGGCAACTGATACACTGGAGCTATTCACTTTTAAATCAGTTCAAAAGCACACCACCACCATCAGAATAACCTTCTAAATGGACATCTCATTTCCTCCTCTTTACCGGAGGTTATCTCAGGCAAAGGTACATCACTTCCTCTTCTGGCTGATTTATTGGCTTTTCTGGGTATTCGTTTACCTCTTTACCTCAACAACCAAAGGTAGTCTTATCAATGCCTTTATAAACTCATTTATTATTATTGTGGTTCATGCCATTGCCAGCTATTTTAATATCTATATCCTTTTCCCAAGGATGCTTAAAAAAAAGCTTTACTTGTACTATATTGTCAGTATAGTTCTTACTGTTATTTTATGTTGTTTTCTTCTTGCCTATACTTATACTATTTTGGAAAATAATAAACTGGACATTTGGTCAACTACTTTTTTTACCTTTAACGCATTCCTCATAAGTTATACTGTCGCCATCACCATGTCCCTCAAGATGGTGAAACAATGGTATGAGAGAGAGCAACTTACCCGCAAGCTTCACAATCTGAATGTAGAAACCGAATTAAAATATCTGAAATCTCAAATCAACCCTCATTTTCTTTTTAATTGCCTGAATAGTCTTTATGCCCTGTCACTCAAAAAATCCGAACTGGCACCCAAAATGGTTCTGCGACTGTCAGACCTGCTCCGCTATTTGCTCTATGAGGCGGGCGAGCGATTTGTTGATCTGGACAAAGAACTGGAGTATCTGAAAAACTATCTTGAGTTAGAAAAGATAAGACACGGCGACCGATTGCATCCTCAATTGGAAGTAAAAGGCAATTTCGTGAGTAAAAAAATTGCACCTATGCTTTTCCTGACTTTTCTCGAAAACAGTTTCAAACATGGTTTATCGAATGAGTCATCTGCAGGTTTTATTCATATTGAGATTGACGTTCAAGATAACGAATTGACCTTCTCCATTGGGAACAGTAAACCAAGAAGCAGTTCAATAAGTGAACAATTGCTCAAAGGACCGGGAGGTATTGGTCTGGAAAATGTGAAAAAACGCTTAGAACTTTTGTATCCCGGAAAACATGAGTTAAACATTAGCGAAACAAAAGATGAATATTTGGTAAATTTGAAACTTACCCTCAACGAAGATTTTAAAATCGAAGAATATGAAATGTATAGCAATTGACGATGAACCACTGGCATTAGACATCCTGAAAGACCATATTGCTAAAGTACCCGATCTGGCACTTTTGACCACGTTTAAAAATGCGATTGAAGCAGCGGAATATCTCAGAAATAATGAGGTTGACCTGTTGTTTCTCGACATCCAAATGCCAGAAGTAACAGGAATTGACTTCTTTAAATCACTGAAGAAACCACCTCTGGTGATCTTCACAACCGCCTATCCGGAATATGCAGTTGAGGGGTTTGAACTCAACGCCATTGATTATCTGCTGAAGCCCATTTCCTTTGAACGGTTCGAAAAGGCACTGGAAAAAGCAAGAGAGTATTTCCGCTTTAAAAAAGGCGATGAGGTGGAAACTACTGAACTTCAGGAGGACTATATTTATGTCAAAGCCAATCAAAAACTGATCAAACTGAGCTATGACGATATTTTTTACATCGAGGCTTTTGCCGATTATGTCAAAATATACACACCACTCAAAAGAATTGTGACACTGCAGACCATGAAGAATATGGAACGAAAACTACCGGTTGACCGGTTCGTTCGCCTTCATCGTTCATTTATTGCAGGTCTCCATCATATTAAAGCCTTTTCAGGGAGCGAAGTTGAGGTGAACGGAGTAAAAATACCGATAGGTAAAAACTACAAAGACGACTTTTTGGCTATGATGAAGGGTAAAAATATACTCTGAGTTTTATGGATCAACGTCTGATTGCCTTTGACCGTCTGCTCAAAATTATGGATGAATTGAGGGAACGTTGTCCATGGGATAGCGAGCAAACTCTGGAAAGCATCCGTCATCTGACGATCGAGGAAACATACGAATTGTCTGATGCCATAATTGATGGCAATATGCCTGAGATTAAAAAAGAACTTGGTGACCTGATGCTTCACATGGTTTTTTACAGCAAGATCGCCAGTGAAACCGGAGACTTCGACATCACCGATGTTTTAAACGGTATTTGCGACAAACTGATTTCCCGTCATCCGCATATCTATGGCGAAGTTCAGGTGGATGGTGCCGAAGAAGTAAAACAAAACTGGGAAAGATTGAAACTGAAAGAAGGAAACCGCTCTGTTTTGTCTGGCGTACCAAATTCATTGCCCTCATTGGTAAAAGCTATGCGTATGCAAGACAAAGCGGCTCAGATGGGATTTGACTGGCCAAATATTGCACCTGTCTGGGATAAGGTAGAAGAGGAAATAACTGAATTTAAAGAAGCCGAAGGAAAGGAAAAAGAAAAGGAATTCGGAGACCTTATTTTCTCATTGGTAAACTATGCCCGATGGTTAAAAATAAATCCTGATGATGCTCTGGAAATGACTAACCGAAAATTCAAAAAGCGATTTGAAGCAATAGAAACAGTCGCCAAAGAACAGGGCAGAAATCTGAAAGATATGTCACTGGCGGAGATGGATGAGATTTGGGATGCATCTAAATAGTTCTTCAGGGTATTACTTAATTACTTTCCCTCCCCTTTGAAATGATCGTCCTTGTTTTTAAAAAGGATATTAAAGGTTGTTAAGGAACCGTAAACACGGGTAATATATTGTTGCAGTTGAACCCTGTCCTGATCGTCGAGTTTGGGGTGTGTATTAATATTCTGTTCCAAAACCCTGAGCCGATCACGCACCATCACTATTTTGTGAAAGAAGGCATCTATGGGTACCTCATGAGATTTGAGGCCGGAATCACCCGGTTCCAGTATCAGATTTCCGCCCAGCCACTTTTGCCCGAGTTCTACTTTCTCCATGGGGTCGGCATATCGCCGCATGATTCGGATGATGGCATCTTCTACCTCATCAAAGGTGAGTACATTATTATCTGTTTCAATCAACTCGACAATTTCCAAATCCACAGTTGTTCTTTCGATGTCTCTGAGTCCACCTCTGAAAAAGCTAATGCTGAAATACTCCAGCGAAATTTTGCAAATAATTCCATCGCCATATTGGCTGTGCTTTACTCTTGTTCCTATTCCTAAATTTTGATTCACGACGATTTTGTTTAATTATTAATGGTTAAAAAAAAGGAAAAATAACGGCTGGCACCCTTTTTAGCCGATGCACTTTCCCATTCTCAATTCTTTGATTTTTAATTATTTCATTGAATAGCTTTTTCGACTTGCTCCGTCAACTTCTCACAATATTTCCTGCTTTCTGCTCTTATCCTCCTGGCCTCGGTTGTTAACTGATCGGCTATGGTTCTATCTTTCAAACCTTTGGCGTTGACCATCACATTCATGCAGGCCCCTTCAATGGCGGTATTGATACACAGGCAACCGACACCGGCATCTGTAATTGAATTTGGATTACCGGTTTTGATCATTTTCTCCAGAAGCACGTAGGCATTGTTTGCAACAGTCATGACTTCCAGGGGCACTTTCGCGGCATATTCCGATGCGGTTTCTATGGCAAGCGAACGTATCTTTTTGTCTTCTTCCGTTTCTTTTGGAAGCCTGAAAGCACTCAAAATAGCATTAAAAGACCGGGTATCCTCGTCGGCCAGAAACAGCAATTTGTTTTTCAAATTTTGACCCTTGACCGCTGTTTCAGAGAATTCTGCAATACGAGCCTCCCACCCTTTTTTGTTGGCAGAAAGGTTGGCTACCATTGTTCCCAGAGAAGCCCCCAATGCTCCACAAAATGCCGCAACCGTTCCACCTCCGGGTGCCACGCTTTCCGATGCTGCTTCGTCAGCAAATTCAATACAGGAAAGGTTCATCAGTTTATTCACCTCTGCTTCCAATCGGTACTCAATAATCTTTTTATGCGGATCAAAAGAACCCAATTCATCCAACCCGAGAGATTTGACCGCAATATGAATAAGTTCTTTATCCGAAACACCTTCTGAGCGATCTTGCTTTTTAAGAAAGTACCGGCTAGCTTCAAGCATTGCCTCCAATGGAATGAGGCCAACCAGTTCACTTCCTGTCACCCGCACCCCGCGGCTTTCTGCACTTTTACAAACCTCATCGAAAAAGACATGTACAGGGGTTACTTTATAGTTGGTCAGGTTGGCCGAAATCTGTGCCACCCCATACTCTTCAATATACCAGCCAATGGCCTTTACCTCTTTACAAACGCCTGGAACCCTTAATGGTTCTCCGTTTTCATCCATCACAATTTGTCCTGAATAGGGGTTTCCTTTCCTCACCACTCTTCCGGCTTCTCGAACGTCAAAAGCAATCCTGTTGGCAATTCTAGTTGATTTAGAGTTGAGATTGACATTGTAGGCAATAAGGAAGTCTCGAGCCCCGATAACGGTAGCTCCTGCCGTAACATTCATTTCTGCTTTACCAAAGTCAGGTTTCCATTCGGGTCTCTTAATTTTTTCAAAAAAACCTTCATATTCACCCGATCTGATAACAGAGAGGCTATCCCGATCCTTTTTGTCTTGGGCATAACCATAGAGATATACAGGAATGTTTGTTTCGGTACCAACTCTTTTGGCCAGTTGTCTGGCATAAGCTGCGGTTTCTTCCATTGAAATCCCTGAGACTGGCACCAATGGGCAAACATCAGTAGCACCCATTCGCGGGTGTTCCCCTTTGTGTTTGCTCATATCAATCAGATGTGACGCTTTAACAATCGCCCGAAACGCTGCTTCAATAACAGGTTCCGGTTCTCCGACAAAAGTAACAACAGTTCTGTTGGTAGCTTTTCCCGAATCTACATCCAGAAGCGTAACACCCTCTACAGATTCTATAACATCCGTAATCTGCCTTATTATGGCATGATCCCTCCCTTCGCTAAAATTCGGTACACATTCTATGACTCTTTTCTGCATAGTGTTTTTTTGGATTGGCAAAATTATGGAATTGATTGCTGACACTTGGCATCCGTGAACAAAAAAGCCCTTCCGGTTCTCGAAAGGGCTTTAGTGATTGAATCATATTTTAATATTCCCAGAGATCATGCTCCAGAATAAAAAGATCGTTCTTAATTCTGTCACTTTCCAATAAAGCTGAGAAAGCATCATCCTGAAAACGTTCCATTCGCTTGATGTCCAAATCTTCCACATTTGATTCCTTGACAATATAGCTGTCGAACATCCTCATCTCAAAGAAATCATCAAAAGATAAGCGAGCCGCGTCGTTGTAAGTGTTGAAAACTTCCTGATTCACCAGCAATGGTCTCAGTTCAGTCATTCTCGCCCAGAACAAAGCAACTTCTCCTAACTCAGCACCACTGGACATTTGCATAAACATTGGAGCAATAGCAATAATGTTTGCTCTGAAATCCGAGTAATTGTTATCAAAAACCCAGTCCTCCATTATGCGGTACTTCTGTATGTCCTCAGGCTTAAATGGAATCTGCAATACAGTATCTCTTGTTGCTGTTTCGTCATCCGGATACATCCAATCCTGAATGGTGGTCGGATATTCCGATCCACCTCTCGCTTTAAGCTCATCCGGGGTATAAAAAGAGGTGAGTGAGTCGTTAAGGTAGGCTGTAATGCCTCCTTCGGCCGAACCACCTTTGTACGCAGCTTCGGTAATCACACGGTAAAACGGATTTCTCGGCCAGTGCATAACCAAATTTTGTTTTTGTCTGGCATCAATCACACGGTGTATTCGTTTGTAATACTTAACGTTTCCTTCACGGATATAACGGTGTGGGATCACTTTCCGCTCTTTCACCGCATCCGCACGATAGGTCCAATCTTCATAACTGGACTGTGAGAATGCATTACCTCCCACCGTCAGTCCGAGTACACAAATTATGATTCTTTTCAACTTGCTCATATCCTTTCGTTTTTTAAATTCGATGATCTATACTCAAATTACTATATTGCATTTCCTTTTGAAGACACCTTAAATTATCTCAATAAAAAGTGGCAATAATGCTTTTTCCTTACCATCCGGCCCCTTAGCATAAATCTTATCTACGATCAGCTTGTCGCCTTTTTTGGCTGATTGAAGAGCCGCTTTCATCTGTGGGGTAATAGCTGCACCATTACCTTGCAGCAGGACTGCATCCATTTTTCTGGGTACAAAAATAAATTGATATCGGGTTACTGTAAATTTAATACCCTCAAACGCAAATCCTTCTCCCATGCTTGCTACCATAGAATTTTGAGATATTAATGCTTCTTTGGGACATGGTCTTCCTGATTCCTGAAGACCCCATTTTGCTTCTGGCTTAGGAAGATTTCTAACCCTATATTTCATTTCTCCCATTTTTCTGCTAGATCCATCACGCATTTTTGCAGTTGCCATTATGGTAGCATCTCTACCGGCAGTAAGATTTGCATTATAATTACCTCTGCCATCCGACACCAGGCTACCACCCACCATGCTTGGGGTGATATCTTTTGGAGCAAAACCGGGAACAGAAATAGAAATAGGATTGGGTATGCCTATATATAATACGTTCATGGCAGTAGCTGAAATTGTGGCCTGTCCCTGAAAGGCCTGATATTCAGCTTCAAATTTGTAAGGAACCACTCCTTTATCCGTTGCAACATTAATTACTCCATCCCATTTAACAACACCTTGTGAAGAAGGAGTAACTTCGTAAATTCCTTTTCCATCAATCATTTCCAGCTTCCTCCCTCCTACCAAAATCTCATGTTCTGATTTGCTATTTGAGGCCACTAACAAAACTTGAGCCTTATATTTCTCGCCAACCATCACCGTACTTGAAGGAGCTATAACCGCTGCCGTCAATACGTCAAAACTTACTTTGCCTTCATCAATTCCTGCAGAAAGTGCATTTATTACAGCCGATTCCGTATTCTTAGTATCATTCTGTATTTTAGTGAGCATTGTTATAACGCCCGCCAATGGTGAGTGTTCAAAATAAACGGAAGCCCATGTTTGAGTTCTCCCCGGCTCATTTTCGGCCCTCAGGTCAGAACGACTTTCGATGTCTTTAATTAATGAAAGTCCCACATGAACTTTGTCATTGGTGTCTTTTAATAAAGCAATAAGATCATTTCTGGTTTTATTAACCCGATTTTGCAAATCTCTGGCCCTGGCATCTTTTGGATCTTTAAAAAAGTAATGGGCGTGTCGTTCAATATTATCTGCCTGAATTAATTCCATATCACCACTTGGTTCACCCTTTTCAGGTTTAGCTCTGCCATCAGTTCTTTTAATCAAATCATCTTTTATTTTCTGAATATAAGAAACGAAACTGTCGGCAATTTGCTGAGCCTTTAAAGCACGGTTATAGAAAGGCACTACCTCCGGTCTGTTCCCTGCAGCTTCCTTAAATGCTTTCATTATATTTACATTCTTCGCATCTAAATTAGCTTGCGATTTATTAAAACTCACCTCAATCAGGTGAAATGCTTTCAAAATTTCCTTTGAAACGTTTAAAGCAAGAAGAGCCATCAACACAAGATACATCATGTTAATCATCTTCTGCCTTGGTGATAATTTACCTCCCGACATATTATTCTGGTTTTAGTTGTTTTTCTGGTGTAAAATTCTTCACAATGACATAAATCACCGGGCTGCCGGTCTCATTGCGTTGATCATGCCTCCGTAAATTCCGTTCAGGGTTTGGATATTCTTATCGAATGTCACCAAAGTGTCACTAACGCTCGTCAACTGATCGGTTGATTGTTTAAACGTTTCAGCATTATCTGCCAAACTGTTAAGGGCATCAACT
The DNA here is from genome assembly GCA_020053795.1 of Bacteroidia bacterium. GTDB lineage: Bacteria > Bacteroidota > Bacteroidia > NS11-12g > UBA9320 > JAGVMN01. The sequence goes on from JAGVMN010000051.1 coordinate 21,414, forward strand.
GCTCTTGAGTAAGTCGTATTCATACCCATCAAAGATGTTGATGCTTTCTGTACATTCTCAACATACTCACGGGTTGCAACCGTGGCTCCTGATAAGTCTGCCATGTTTCCAACATTTTCGCTCAGCGAACGCAAACCGGTCCCAAGGCCTTCTATTAATTCAGGCCCAACCTGTGCCTCAGCCAGCATTTTATCCAATTGCTGAGAAATTGTTTCTTTTTTACTTTTTGCATCATCCGAATCCATTCCGGCCAACTCTGGATATACCAAGGTCCAATCCAACTCCTCATGAACCGGCTCAAACGCCGAGACCGCGAAAATAAAAGCCTCAACGCTCATACCAATGATCAATGCTAAGTCTGCCCCGGGAAGGTGAATAATTTTAAACAGAGCTCCGATAATGACAACCGAGGCTCCTAATCCATAGGCCATTGCCATGAATTTTTTCCATTTTTTGCTTTCAAATACACTTTGGCTCATCTTTTTTTAGATTTTAGGTTTTGTAAAAATTTATTTAATTTGTTTCTATTTAATTACTTTTTTGTGACCATTACTTACTGTCAAGGGCTGATCTTCCGATATGGCTTTGAACACAACGAAATCCAATAAATGATTTTGCTGTATCCTGATATTCATAACTTCTTGATCCATTCTGAATAAAATAAGCAATGTCCTTCCAACTGCCACCTCTTATTACTTTGCGAGACTGAGACATATAGTTTGGACCGTCCACTTCTTTCTTTGCATCGTACCTGTAATCAGGGTTCAGGTCATGAGTAAACTGAGTTGCGGATTCGGCGTATGCATTTATTGTCCATTCTGCAACGTTTCCGGCCATGTTATATAATCCATAGTCATTAGGAAAATAAGCATCGCCTCTTACAGGGTACATTCCACCGTCATCCATATAGTTACCTCTGTTTGGTTTGAAGTTGGCCAGAAAACAACCTTTGCTGTTTCTGGTATAGGGACCACCCCATGGATACATATTATTATCGCGACCACCTCTGGCAGCATATTCCCATTCATACTCAGTTGGCAAACGAAAATCTTCTGTTATAGGCTCATCCTCTTTATCCCACCAGGTATTTCTGTATTCGGTTCTCCAATGACAAAATGCATTTGCCTGTTTCCAGTTTACGCCAACAACAGGATAATCGTCATACTTTGGATGCCAGAAATACTGACGGGTCATAGGGTCGTTGTAAGAGAAACTGAAATCACGAATCCATGCCAGTGTATCAGGATATATATGAACTTTTTCTTTCTTGATTAATTGTGCTCTGGAGTTTTTCTGGTTTCCTTCTTCGTCGCGGTCAAAGGCAGCGGTATGCATGTCAATCCACTGATATTCGAAAATTAACTTTCTGGAATCAATTTCTCTTTTATTGCGGTAGCGTTCGTTTGGCTTGTAATACATGAACTCCAAATCCTCACGACTATCTTCCCAGTTAATTTCCTGTTTATAGTCAAGTGTGATAACTCCGTCGTCATCTTCTAAAATATAATCTAAAGCTCTGCGGGCTATCGAATCAATAACATACTCAACAAACTGGCGGTATTCGTTGTTGGTAATCTCCGTATCATCAACCCACATGGCATGAATTGATACCTGTTTGTTAGGTGCAATATATGAACGGAAAATATCCTGATCACTTTGTCCTGTGTGAAAAGTACCGGTTGGAATGTAAACCATTCCATAAGGCTGCGGGTGAAACCACGGCCTGCGACCTTCTACACCAGTAAGATCACCTTTATTATTGTTTAATCCGCAACTGTAAAGTGCGAAAAAACCGAACGCAAACAACACCTTTGACATCTTTCTCATACTTACTTCTTTTGCAATGAATCTACAATTATACAATGTTCGATTTAAATTTCAAGTTTTTATTGAACCATCGAAAATATAAACGCCTCATTTGGTGATATATTTTATACTCAAAAAAAATTAATTGTGACGAACGTTCTTTTTGTATTCAATCGTTTTCTTAATAGTCGGGGGCTGAAAGCAATAACTTACAAATACTTCATGTGTGTTGTTTCCCGCCTCCCTCAACCTGCTAAGCGTAATATCATAAGAATACCCAACCTGCAGTTCTTTTCTTATATAGCCCAACATAATGGTAATAGCATCTATATTTCCCCACTGTCGGTAACCAAGCCCACCGCGAATTGTTTTAGAATATAATGCGGTAACATTAAGATCAAATTGCGGTCTTGAACTGGCGTTGATCATCACTTGTTTAATTAATACTGCAGGTTCCAATGACCATACAGGATTCAGATACCAGTCGTTAACCCCTGAGACAAGATAATATTGTAAAGCAGTGGTATGGTTGAGTGTTGCAGATTGTCCATTTTGCATAGTGAGCGAAAGATTATACTTTGGTGCATTCAAATGGCGGGCAGAAAATCCGGCATAAAATTTCTGGAAATTACTGGAACCAATCCTGTCCTGCCGATAGTAAACACCAATTCCTGCATCAGGCTTAATCTGAGATCCACCGGTAAAGGGAATATTAGGATCATTTGGATCCAATGACTTAAATTTGGGGGTGATATAGCCAAACTGAGTGATACCTATTTCTGGTCCGACGGCCAATAATGCCCCACGTGAAGGCATTCTGAAATGATACGCTGCCTGAAGTCGTACAGATGTGGTCTTAAAGAAAATGACTTTATCATCAGTAACGGCTAGTCCAATACCAATACTGTTTCGGTTACCTTTCCATGCTATTTGTGTTCCAAAATTAAAGGCATAAGTAGTTGGAGCCACATCCTGAATGACATCATTCTTGTTTTGCACTTTGTAATCTGTTCCCCGGACTATTGTGTAGTCATCATAATTTAACCACTGTTTGTGAAAAAGGGCATTGACGCAATAATATTCATCCCGTTCTCCTGCAGCGGCAGGATTATAAGATTGTTTTATTGATTTAAAATGTGAAAAATATGGATCTTGCTGTGCTTTTGATACTGCGAATGAACATACAAAACAAACCACCACAATACTTTTAATCCTATTTCTAATATTCATATTGGCTTAACTAAGGCACAAATTAAATTACTAACAAGATACAATGCAAGCCTTTATATATCATTCAACGAAAAAGTTTTTCAATTAATGTTCATATCTTAATCATGATTTTAAAATTGAGCCTTCGTCCGGTTAAAAAATTTGGCACCCCGTAGGTTTGATTATTAATATCCTTAATCCAAATATAACTGATGGTATTGTTGATCTGCAATAGGTTGAACACTTCTATGCTCAACCATAAAGCTTTTATTTTTCGCTCTTTTTTGGCATCTTCTTCTACGATCGTTTTACTGAATCCAATATCCACTCTCCTATAAGCCGGGATTGTCAAGCCCTCTTTATATCGTGCATTTCCAATAAGATAATAAGGCAAAGATGACCCGTAAATGAGATTGAGATGCATTTTAAAGCTGGGGTCCATCGGAAGTGCATCCTGAAAAAGTATAGAGAAACTCATTCTCTGATCTGTAGGCCGACGTATATACCCCGACTTAGAAATTTCACCTGAATCGTTTTCATAAGAAATATTCTCACGCGTAAAAAGCAGCGAGAAATTGAACCATGACTCTAAACCCCTGATAAATTCTCCGTTCAAACGTGTATCAAAACCGGTTGCGTAGCCCTTGGATGAGTTTTGTGCGTAATATCTTATTCTGACGTTTTCCAGAGCGTATGGCACCAAGTCGTCCATTTTTTTCAAATAGGCTTCTGAAATCCATTTAAATGGGCGATTCCATGAAAGAAAGTTTATATCGCATCCCAACACAAAGTGGATTGATCGTTGGGCCTTTAGGTTATGATTGATATCTCCGTCAAAATTTCTTAACTCACGGTAGAACGGGGGTTGATAATAATATCCGAAAGCAGCCGTCAGCATCAAGTCCTTTTTCTTGAGGCTGTCATAATTCTGATGTTCTGTCTTCCGCAGGGTGTCATTGAACTTTTTATTTGGTTCGAAACTGAGTTGGATTCGAGGGCTGATCAGGTTCTGGTTGTTGAAAGTCCAGTAACTGCTCCTCAAACCATAATTCACTCGAAGATTATTGGCAGCCGAAATAGTCTGTGTATTTTGAACATAGCCCATAACACGCAAGGATTGGAAATCAATTTTGGCATTCACATAACGATCAAGAATTATTTCGTCAGGGTTTCTTGGAAGCAGTGTAATTGAATAGCCTGCCGAGTCGTTATATCTCCATTCTTTAAGCCTGTCAACAATACTTTCATTTTGAAATTTTACTCCCCATTTCAATACCCCGCTTTTGTGATTATGCCTGCCAATAAGCCCACTGTTCCAAACACGGGCCTCTAAATCATTGCGTGCATTGTTAATGAAATAACCCGCCCCCAGAACTAATTTTGGGGTAGCAAAATTGCCCGACCCCAGATTGTTTTCAAGCAAACTCAACTCATAGGCTCCCTCCACTGTTATTTGTTCCCTTTCGAAATCAGTGAAATAGGAACTGATCCACTTAATCTCGGTTTGCAAATTGGGTTGATATTTAAAAGTGATGGCATTTAAACTGTTCAGATATTGCATCAACTCCTGCCCTCCGAAGGCCACGTCCAACCGCAAAGCATCCCTTACGGTTCCGAAGGAGGTAGATTGTGACTGTGGCTGTAGCAGAAACCGATTGAACGACACATTTGTAAGCCATTGAATGGAAAGGTCTTTTTTCAATTTATAGGTGAACAAGCCCTGAGCATCGGCAAAAAACGGTTTGTAATTGCCCTGAACATTTAGCGTATTTAACAAATAGCGATTGGTACGGTATCTGGCTCCAAACAAATAGGAGAAACGCGGCGATCTTTTGTCTTCGATATACCATTCCGTGCCAAGCAAACTTGCTTTCAATGTTGACCCAAACTTCTTTGGGGTACGGTATTGCACATCGAGCACTGAAGCCATTTTATCTCCATATTGGGCTTGCCAGCCTCCGGCCGAGAAACTCAGGTTGTTCACCATATCCTGGTTAATAAAACTCAACCCTTCCTGTTGGCCCGAGCGTATCAGAAAAGGCCGGTAAACCTCAATATCATTTACATAAATAAGATTCTCATCGAAATTGCCGCCTCTAACATTGAAAGCCGATGACAATTCGCCTCCTGACTGGGCAACGCCCAAACCAACATGTTTCAAAACAGATTCAAACTGATGTGTTGGGAATCCGTCAACTTTACGAGGATCGAGAACAATGATTGAGGGCTCAATCCTGTCCGGTTTAATAACGGCGGGATCGAGTTCAATTATCTCAAAAGTAATATCCCATTTAAAGGATTCGGATTCTTTCAGTGCCGGGACTTTTATCATTTTATTGAAACTGGCATAACTACAATAGATGGTAAAAGGTTTTCCGGATTCTACTTTGAGGCTGTAAAATCCATTTTCATCCGTCAGAGTAGTCATTTTGCTGTCATTTATTTTAACAAAGGCTTCTGCCAACGGAAATCCCTTTGAGTCTTTTACATAACCGATAACCAAAGCGTAATGTTTCTCGATTTTTTGAGACAAATCTTGTGCATACAGTTCATCCTGCAACATGAAGAAAATTGTAAAAAATAAGGCAGCAATTAGTCTCAATGATTCGTAAAACGATTTGAGTGCAATAATGGTATAATTTTTCAGGATTTAAGTTCGATGATTGTCTGCAACGGACTTTGGGAAGAAAAAACTGTGTTGCCTGCCACTAAAACATCGGCACCGGCATCCAAAATCTGTTTGTAATTCTGCAAAGTAACTCCCCCATCTACTTCAATATGAAGTGCTGGGTTTTCAAGGTTTGCCATCTCCCGCAATTTTGAAACTTTGCGGTAGGTGTTTTCTATGAATTTTTGTCCGCCAAATCCCGGGTTTACACTCATAACACAAACCAAATCTATATCAGCCAGAATATCTGACAATGCCTCAACAGGTGTATGCGGATTCAAAGCAACCCCCGCTTTCATACCCAGATTTTTTATAGCTTGTACGGTGCGGTGCAGGTGGGTGCTCGCTTCAATGTGAACGGTCAGCGTATCGGCTCCGGCTTCTTTGAAATGATCTATAAAGCGTTCGGGCTGCACAATCATTAAATGCACATCCAACGGTTTCTTCGCCTGCTTTTTAATCGCTTTCATCACCGGGAATCCAAATGAAATATTCGGAACAAAAACGCCATCCATAATATCGACGTGAAACCAATCGGCATTGCTGTTGTTCACCATCTCAACGTCTTCACCCAATCTGGCAAAGTTGGCCGACAGAATTGATGGTGCTATAATGTGTTTCATATTTTATCTGATAACAATTTCATCAATGTAAGATGGCCCCATGGCCGCGTTCACTTTCTCTATAATAACCGGTTTGTGATATAGAAGCTCCTGTTTCAACGGTGCAGACTCAATCCAAAGATGAAGTGTTTTGCCTTTCACCAAAATACTCTTTGTTCTTTTGGCTATCACCGAGCCAACCATTTGTTCCCATTGGCTGATCAGTTTTAATTCACTTACTTTACCCTGCAAACCATACGTGGTCAGTAAGCTGCCAATCAATTCCTTTATGGTTTTTTCGTCCTGCATTTTTCAAAGGTCAATATTAAAGAATTTTTTCTCCAGATCGAAGCCCTCAACACTATCTTTCAAACGGTCTTTGAATGCATCAGTAATGAAAATCTGCCCCGAATAATTCGCTGCAATCCACGCCAATACGTTGTTCAAACGTTTATCATCCAATTTTTCAAAAACATCGTCCAGCATAAGAATGGGTGTTTTGCCTGTTTTGTTTTTCAACCATTGCATTGAAGCGAGTTTCAAGGAAATAACAAAAGATTTTATCTGACCCTGTGAACCAACTTTTTTCAAAGGATGATTATCAGCCAGGTTGCACGCCATTTCATCTTTGTGTACCCCAGACGTGGTTCTTTCCAAAATACGGTCCCGTTCCATGTTTTCGACAAATAGTTGGTCTATGCTCTTTGTTTCCAACTCCGATTCATAATAGATTTCAATGTGATCCCTGTCATCCGAGATATGGCGATAAATTGTCTGAAACAATTCGTCAAGTTCTTCAAAAAATGCTTTTCGCTGTCCGTGAATTTCCAATGCCGGTCCGGTCATTTGCTTTTCGTAAACCGAAAGGAGTAGCGGATCAAAATGTTGACTGCCTGCCATATTCTTCAACGCCCGGTTACGGTTTTCGAGCAACTTGTTATATTCATTCAAAGCATGCAGATAGGATTTACTGCTTTGGCAAATGGTACGATCCATAAAATTTCTCCGCTCTTCGCTACCACCCCATACCATCGAAATGTCTGACGGGGTGACCAACACACAGGTATAGCGGCCAACCAATTCAGATAACTTTTTGCAAAGCTGACCATTGACTTTGATCGTTTTCTTTTTCTCTGTTCGTAAAGAAACCAAGACATCATCTAACTCATGGTTGTACTCAAATTTTCCTTTTATAGTAGCCATGGTCTTTCCGTATTCTATGCTCTGTTTATCAGAGAAACTGAAATAACTCTTGCCGGTTACCAAATAATGGATGGCATCCAGAACGTTGGTTTTGCCGGCACCATTGGGGCCGCTCATGCAATTAATCCCGACGCAGAATTTTGCCGAAAAACTCGAATGGTTCTTAAAAGAAACCAGTTTCAATTCTTTAATAAACAAACGCACAACCAAACTTTATCACGCCCAAATCTTATTTTTGCACCCCAATGTTAAAAGGAATGGCAAAAATAAAGTATCCCAGAGAGACCTATGAGAAATGGTTTGACCTGATGCTGCTCATTCGTCGTTTTGAGGAAAAATGTGCTCAGTTGTACGGTCAGCAAAAGATAAAGGGGTTTTGTCATTTATATATTGGTCAGGAAGCTGTGATTGCCGGGGCCATGTCAGTGTTAACGAGAAATGACAGTATGATAACCGCCTATCGCGATCATGGTCATGCATTGGGTTGCGGCATTTCTGCAAATGAGGTAATGGCTGAACTCTATGGAAAAAAAACCGGTTGCAGCAAAGGTAAAGGGGGCAGCATGCACATGTTTTCCAAAGAACATAACTTCTTCGGAGGTCATGGGATCGTTGGTGGTCAGATTCCGTTGGGAGCAGGAATTGCCCTGGCAGAAAAGTACAAAGACACCCGGAACGTTTGTGTCTGTTACATGGGCGATGGGGCAGTGCGACAGGGAGCCTTGCACGAAACTTTCAATATGGCGATGTTGTGGAAATTGCCGGTCGTTTTTATTTGTGAAAACAATAACTACGCTATGGGAACCTCCGTTGCCAGAACAAGCAATCAGTTGGATATTTATAAAATTGGCTCGGCTTATGACATGCCCTCTCAACAGATTGACGGAATGAGTTGTGAGACCGTTCACGAAGCCATGCAAGACGCTGTAGATTTCGCTCGCGAAGGAAACGGCCCGACTTTTCTTGAAATAAAAACTTACCGGTATCGTGGACATTCCATGTCGGACCCTGCCAAATACCGAACCAAGGAAGAACTGGAAGCTTTCAAAAATCAAGATCCAATAGAACGGGTGAGACAAGCAATGATAGAAAACGCATGGTACACCGAAAAAGAATTAGAGGAATGGGACGAGAAAATAATTCAAACCGTAATGAATTCGGTGGAATTTGCCGAAAAATCGGAATACCCCGATGTGAGTGAATTGTACACAGATGTTTACCAAGAAAAATATCCTTTTATCATAGAATAAATAACCCTTTTGGCACATCAACCTAAAGCATTATACTTGCACAAATTTTAAATAATGAGTACAGAACACGAATACATTGAAAATCAGGGAAAGTTTAACATCAATCAGTTTTATCTGGACCACAAACGGAACGTCAACATAGGACTAATTGCAGTTGTAGTTCTTATAGCCGGATGGGTTTATTACGCCAAATACTACCTGCCTGAACAAAATGAAGAAGCGGCAGGTGCCATTTTTATGGCTCAGCGGTATTTCGAGAAAGACTCATTTAATTTGACCTTGAACGGAGACGGAAAAAACCTCGGCGTCATAGATATTGCAGATCAATATGGAAACACAAAAACCGGCAATCTGGCAAAATACTATGCAGGCAGAAGTTATATGGGTAAAGGCGATTTCAAAACGGCTTTGGAATATCTGGAAGACTGCAAATTTCATGATGAAATGATGGCTCCTTTAAATCTGATGCTTATTGGAGATTGCCAGGTGGAACTGGAGAAATACGAAGATGCATCGGCTAACTTTATGAAAGCAGGAAACATGAAAAAGAACAACTTTGTGGCTCCAATAGCTTATATGAAAGCTGGTCGCGTTTACGAAAAAATTAATGAATGGGGAAAAGCCCTAAAGGCTTATGAGAGAATTAAGAAAGATTATAAGGAATCCGAACAGGGCAGAGAAATTGACAAATACATTTATCGGGCTAAGTTCAAAATGGAATCTTAAATGTAAAGGGCTTCTACGAAGTCCTTTTTGATATGTCAAATGCGAATAAAAACCTAAACGAATACGATGGAATTTTGCCTGACGGCAGCCGGTATTCTATAGGAATTGCTTTATCCGAGTGGAACCACGAAATAACTACTTTACTTTTGAAAGGTGCTATGGAAGCCCTTGAATCGGCAAAAGTCCCTGAAGCACAAATTCATTTGATGAAAGTACCGGGTACCTACGAGTTGCCCCTTGCAGCTAAATGGCTCACAAATTCCGGGTGCGATTCGGTTATTTGCTTGGGTTGCGTCATTCAGGGCGAAACCCGTCATTTCGATTTTATCTGTCAGGCAACAGCACAAGGAATCATGAATCTGGGTCTTGAAACTTCAAAACCCATAATCTTTGGAATATTGACTACTGATAATTTGCAACAAGCCTATGACCGGGCGGGTGGGAAATATGGCAATAAAGGCTTCGAGGCAGGGGTAACGGCTCTCAAGATGCTCCAAAACAATCCTTTATAATCAGGTGGCAGCCTTGGCGTTGTTCTCTGCCTTCCTCCATAACCAAGCCATCAGAAAAGCGGGCACTGTAAAGGAAATTAGGAATACAATTCCGAGTAATTCCTCAGCTTTGGGATTGGTAAATTTGTCTAACTCCTGCATAGGTGAGAACCAGGGTGAAACTGTTATAAACAGAACTATCATTAGAATAGCCATCCATTTCAGACTCATGTAAAATTTTGAAACCTTAAGCGAAGCGTAAATCAATAAAACTGCTGCAAAAACACCTTCCAAAATCCATGACCAAATACCCCATTTACTCCAAAGCCCCAAGCCCCAATGTGCAGAAGAATAAGGGTAAACAGCCATGTCGTGGTTATGAACTAAAAGATCTACCAGATAATGGGAGAATACTGCAAACCAGGCAAGTAAGGCTAATTTTCGGTTTCGAATGAAAAGGAGCCCCCACAAAACAGACCAAAAAAAAGCCATAGCCAATGAATGATCCCAATCTGCAAAGACAAGTTTGAAATATAAATAGGGCCCTGCCGCCGGATCGGGTGTGGCAATGCCTGTTCCTGAAATGAGAAACAAGCCAGCCATAAGGTCTAAAAACCCTATTCCCAAAAGTATGGGTAAGGTTGGTTGTTTGGGGTTGGCGGCTTTTATAGCTAAGCCGATGGCAAAATGTCCGACGTACATGGAGATAATGGTTAATGGTTAATTATAAATGGTTAATTGCGATTTACGATTTAATTCTTCACGCTTAGTTCTTCACGCTTAGTTTTTCACTTTTAGCTTTTGTTCTTCACTTTCTCTTGTTCACTCAACATTCGTTCTACAAAATACATATCTATTTCTCCTTTGTTTTTGGCTGATATCTTTCCGCGATGATGACAAACAAAGACATCTTTAACAAGTTTAAACGTTGCTCCTGAAATATTGATTTTGCCTGCTTCAGAGTTTTGTTCCATACGGGCTGCAGTATTGACGGTATCACCCCAAATATCATAGGCAAATTTCTTAACCCCAACGATACCTGCTACAAGGGGACCGGAATGCACCCCGATTCTTATCTGAAACGCCCCTCCACCTTTATAATAAGCATCAATAAATTCCCTAATCTCCAATGCAACTTGTATGGATTTAATGGCATGATCGGGATCTTCTGCAGGCAATCCGCAGACAGCAAGATAGGCATCTCCGATGGTTTTAATTTTTTCTAATCCGATTCGGCCTACCATGTGGTCAAAGGCCGTAAAGCAATGATTAATTTCATGAACCAATGCGGTAGGTGTAAATTTTTCACTCACACCGGTGAAATTTACAAAGTCGGTAAACAACACTGACACATTTTCAAACATTTTGGCCTCAGATTCGCCTCTTTCTTTTAACTCCTCGGCAATCTCTGACGGCAAAATATTCAGCAACAGGTTATCCGATTTCTCCTTCTCTCTGATCAAATCATGTGTGCGTTCTTCTACTTTTATTTCAAGAATTTTGTTCTGATCAAGAATCAACCTTTCGTTTTCCTTCATGGTTCTCATCAAATCCATTTCCGCGTGTTTTTTGGCCTTTTTATATTCTCTGATCTTGTCTGCAAGTGCCAGTGAGAATAGCAGCATTTCCAATGCTACGCCCAACTCAATAAGATTGTCGGTGAAATTATTAAACGGCAGAACCCCTAACAGACTTAAAGTATAAACCATGATTGACAGAAAATAGGCCGAAACAGCTATGATATAAAATCTGGCAACCCGATATCCTTTTCGATAAATGACTAAAGCACATATATAAAGAAAGAAGGTGAGTGAGATGGACCCCAGTTGATTGATGAGGCTTGAATAAAGTTTATCGTCAATGATGTTGAAAAACAAGGAGGCAAGTAACATGGGGCCAAAAATGGCGAGTATCCAATTATACGCTTTTGGCAAATTCTTTCTGAAATCCAGAATATGCCCTGTGAACATCGTCATGAAAACTCCAAGAAGCAATGTCAGTCCGGGTGTCTGGGTTTGCATAAACGATAATGGTCCTTGCCAGAAAAAATCCATGTAGCCTTTGGTATCTGATATTTTAATACAGGAAACGGAAACGTAAACGATGTAATAGAGATAGTTCTTGTCCCGTTCTGTGAAATAAATGAAAAGGTTGTACAATACTATCATCAAAAGAAACCCGACGAGGGCACCCATGGTAATACTCCTTTTAAGTTGGATGTCTGAAAAGGTATCGTAACGAATGACCTGTATTGGATACTTAAGCAGATAACTGCTAACCTTCAGGTAAAATTTCTGTGAATCGGCTGTTTCAAATGGTAAATCAAAAACAAAAGTATTGTACTTGTATTTTCGTAAGTTATAAGAAATAAGACGACCGGAGTGCTCGGAATTGTATCCGCCTTTGCCGTCGGCGTAATAGAAGGTAATGGAATCAAGATGATGGTTGTCAACAACCAAAAGCCACCTGTCACTTGAAGGAGTTGATTTACGAATGACGAATTTATGCCAAATGGTAGCTTCCACATTGCCGAAACTCAGACTCGCCCCTGTGTTTCTCACAAATTGGCCATCGTATTTACCGGATTTTATATCTTCAAAAGTTAATTTGCTATCACTGTCTTTCAAATAGGAGACGGAACTGCTGATGTTGTTGTTTCCTTTCTTCCCGTCAAGAGCAAATACTGTTTCTTCAGCTAAAGCAGGCCTGAACAATATCAAGAAAACTAACGTCATACTGATTCCAAGGAAGAAATGATATGTAAATCGAAGCTCTTTCAATTCTTGCTTTGAATGATCTCTTTTAAATACTTGTATCTCAATTTCACTTCTGTTTCTATCGTTTGTTCAAATGCTTTCCAGTTTCCTTCATTAAAATTGATGACCATTAACAACCACAAGTATAAGTCATTCTTGTCCAAATGTTGATCGTGGCCCGAAACTTCCAATGTCGGCATGTACTTACCTTCTTTATACATCTGAAGCGATACCGTGTTCAGATTTTCATCTACCAACAAAACAGAACCACCATGAAACGGCATTTCGTCCAACGTATCTACCACCCAACCGCCACTATTGTAAACCTTCATATAAGATTCGTATCCCTCAAAATTCATGTCCTGTTCGAATGGTTTATGGGTATGACCAAAAAGAAAGGTCAAGTCTGTCGGAAAATTGCCGTTCAACTCAAATTCCAGTTGATTTCTGATAAACACCTCTATATATTTATGAAGACCTAAAACGGTTTCAGGGGTTAGAATGCCATCCTGTGATCTTTCATTGGCGGCTGCTTTTCCGACGGTTAGTTTCAGTACTTCTTCCAACACTTCCTTCTCAATCCATTTCTTTACAGGGTTGTGCTGACTGAGAGAAATACTTTCAGCAAAAGAATCTATCAAACGGCTCACCTGTTCAGGGTCCTGCATTTTGTCGTAAAGCAATGAAACATCTTTACCTACATTACCTGAGCGGCCCAGTGTTGACCAGAAAAAATCAATCCAGGCATAATTTTCTGATTCCAGATCATTCAACAAAGCGGGTGGAATACGATCGGGGAAGAACAGAGAATCAACGGTGGTCATCAATGAGTACATGGACTCTATAAAATGACCATGACTGACTACCAAACATTTTTCTTTCTGATGGTGTAACAATGCAAAAGCCGGATAAATAGCCCTGACTGCTACACCTTTTTCTTTCAGGTGTGGATATACGTGAGCCAATGATGTTAAATAGCGGGACTCTATTTGTGCAGGGTTGAACATTTGAGTCATATGAACCGCCGCATCGATTCTTTCTCCTGGTTTCAACCCTTGAATATTATCTATAAAATGGGCATATCGTGCTGTTTCCCATAGGTTGTGATCATGGTTTCCGGGAATGATAATCATTTCCCTGTCGAACAACCATTCACTTTCATCTTCCGGCATAGCCAGCTCTAAAAACCTTTGAAAGGCCATTGCCGCTTCATTTGCTGTAGTAAGAGCCAGTTCAATAAGGTCTCCGTTGAAAATTATTTGTGGTCTTTTACGCTCAGGATTTTTCGAAATAACTTCTCTGAGGCAAGTAATCAATTTCTCAAGTACAGGACTTGCCTTGCTATTATCCGTAACATAAGTTCCCGGTTTCAGGTTAGTCATCAAACTGTTTTCCGCACCCATGTGTAAATCGGAAACAACGACGTATTTAATTTCCGGCATTTTGTGTGTTTTCTGAATTCTGAAATTGTTCGAGATGTTCCAAAATAAGCGGGTACACATCTTTGTCGGCATCTTTTCCGTACATACAATCATTGTGGCCGTAGTTCGGAATTACATGTCGCTTGTAATTCTTATCGCCAAATAAAGCGACTAACTTGTTGTACGTATTGAGCGTGCTTTCCGGATTAAAAACCTGGTTGAATTCCCCGTGAATAAAGGTAATAGGCATTTGCAATTTGTCAAATTCCGGCATGTAGTTGTCGTTGCCCTCGGCGTCCACAAGCTTACCTTCTCTAACCATTGCCGAAAGTTGCTCATAAGTTCTCATATTGGCAATCTGAAACATTTCAACCTGAGCGGTATGGGTAGGATCATTTAATTGTGAATGTTCATATAAGGGTCCGAACATAAAAGTTAGTCTGTGACAGGACGGACTGTTGCATACTCCGGCAAGAGGTGTGGTATAAAGTTTCAGGAACTTGTCAAACAGTTTGTCCTCCCAATCGGAGTTTTCATCTGCATAGGCAGTTAGGGTTTTAATACCCAATGCTTCAAGGAGTTGCGGTGTATGCAGGCCACATTTCCAACGAACCTGCGGAGCCGGTACAAAGTCACTGGCAATCTGAGCTGAGATGATAGAACGAACACCCCGCAATCCTCTCATCACTGCCATAAAAACTGTAATAGATCCAACGCAATGGGCCATGATGTCTATTTCTGAAACCCCTGTCACATCTTGAATCACTTTTATAGCTCCGGGATAATCGTACATGGCAATCGAATCTAATGTCTGAGGCTTGGAAGCACTCGGCAACAAGTTGCTCAATCTGAAATCAAACAACCAAACATCATAGCCTCTTTCATAAAAGTACTCGGCCATGTTCGTGTCAAGGGTATCAATTGAAAAAGTCAGACGATTGCCGCTGAAGCCGTGTACCATCAGCAATGGTCCTTTAGAACCTCCGTTATAACGGGTTAATAAAAGTTCCACTCCGTCTTCTGTTTCAAAGGGATGAAATTCCGGTGGGCACAATCGCAAGGGTCTTCTGACGCGACGCTGTGCAGGATCGTAATATTTATCGGGGATAAAAATGCCGCCGTATTCGTAAAACAGTGACTTGGCAAAATACTTTCCAAATTTGGCTTCGGCCTTCACTGACTCTACAAATGACGGGGAGTTAACTGCTTTCATCGTTCCCATCTGCGTTATGAAGTCCGAAGGTTTGATCACCAGTATCCCCTGCCCTGCTATTTTCCCTTTATCATCTGCTCCTTCATAAATGGTGATGTAAAGGGTGGAACTGTCGTGCCATAGTCTCAATATGGAGTTGTGTTGTATGATTTTGAAACCTTTGAAATAATAGTCCTTGCCTTCTTCTGTCACCAGCTTCATTCTGTATTTCATCAATCTGGTATTGACATCGTCGGTGTCATTTACAAAGAGATTGAAAAAGCCTTCAACCGCCGAAATGGGTTCATTGGACAAGCCCGGGGCCAGCACCGTACCAACCATTCGGGCTTCGTGCTTTGGATTTGTAGTCATCTCTTCTACATCTTCACTTCTGATAGTCAGCACAAACTCAAAACTGTTATTGGTCTCCTCCCCCATTTCCAGGGCCGATTGGTAGTCGTCGTTCTTAACCCCAAAAGTGAAAAAGCCTTTCATTTTCTCGGTGAACTCTATCCCGACGGTATTAGGATTGTCGGGTTGCTTTTTAGCCGATGGCAAGGTATAATCTATATGCCAGCCCCTGTCGGCAGCCAATAAGGCCACACATCTTTCGGAGACCGCAGAAATGGTATAAAGCGGATTCACGCCCAAAGAAAATGGTATAACCGAGCCGTCTGTCACATAAAGGCTGTCATAAACACTTGTCTCAGACTCGCCATCGTACACCTGACCCTTTTGATTTACGACTCCCTCGCTGCAGCTATCTGCCATGCAACATCCACCAAGTGGATGCACAGTAATCAAATCTTCTTTCATCACCTCGCTCCACGTTGGGTTTTTTACATAGATGCCATTCAAGGCTCTGGTGGCCATCCTCAGCTTGTGGTCAACTTTTTCAAAAATGGCTTCCCTGCCCACGTTAGGGTAATTTATGTTCAAGCGGTTGTTAACCATTTCCAGTTTTCCGGCACTCCTGTCGTGAGACATCACAAGATAAGTCTGGGTGTTTTTCATGGCACCTGTATATGCCCCTAAAAAGACACTCTTTGTTTGCCTCAGAAAACGAACAAAACGTTTCCAAAGATTATCTTTCTTTACTTCATTGATGCCTTCTAAAGCAGCCGAAACAGCCAGCAAATCGGGCAGAATTTTGGAAATGGCTCCGGGTCCTACGGCATCTTCGATAATCATCCCGTCATAAACATCAGGTGTATCTCTCATGTCAATGACGCTGGTTATGCAGGGCCCTGCGGTATGCGGTGCTTTTGGAATGGCCTTTTTGCCATAGCCAACCCCATTTATTTGCTTGTCGGTGTTGTACCCAAACCCAAGCACATCTCCATTTCCTGAAAAATTATGGCCAAGTTTATGGGAAAGCTTTAACCCTTTCTGTTTCGATCTGAGCAGTATTTGGGTTGAACCAAGAGTTCCTGCTGACAGTATCACAAGGTCTGCTTCGACAAAAGCTCCGGCTGCCCTAAACTTTGTTTCTCCGGAACCGGCTACATTGAAATGCACGAGCCAACGGCCATCCTTCCGCTCAATTTCATTGACCACAGCACCCGTGTAAATCTCTGCCCCGTGGTTTCTGGCATCGGGCAGATAGTTCATCAGCAGCGTATTCTTGGCGTGGTTATTACAGCCCGAACAACAATCGCCACACATGTTGCAGGGTTTTTGAACCACCCCGACATGGTTTGGGCCATCCACATCAAAATTGACATTGATGTTTGTCCTGTAAAAAGTCTGACCATTGGTATCAGCAGACTTCTTCAAACCGTTTATTTTGTCCAGATGAATATGTTCAGGCAGTGGGTTGGGCTTCAACATTTCGGCCGCGAGATCGTAACCCTTTTGAAACAAACTGTTCGGGTCTTTGAATTCCCTTCTCAGTTCGTCCGGCCATCCCTGATCGTCGAACAATCTAACATCCGGCTTTATTGATACATTGGCATTAATAAGCGAAGTACCCCCCAGCCCACAACCAACCAAAACGCTCATACCCTGATGTACATGCACATCGAACATAGAAGTGGGAGAACCGATGTCATCCTTTTCCGTGTGTACCTGCATGCTTTCGGCGGCGTCTTTCAGATTGTTCGGATATTGTCCGGGTACAATTTCATGGCCGCGTTCCAATAGGCAAACCTGTTTTCCTGCTCTGGCAAGCCTTGATGCGGCAATAGAACCGCCGTAACCGGAGCCGATAACGACGACCTGGTAACTCGATTTTATTTGTTCGATGGGGGATGAAAGATTGTTCATAGCTGGTAATTTGGTTGCCAAAAATAAACATTTAGATTAAAGTGGAGTATTTGGTTGTAAATTTTAATTGTTGTTTGCATTTGTACAGAGCCATCTGAAGCCCGTTTTGTTGGCTGATACGATTTGTCTTCAAAACCTGCATCGCGAAGCGTACTTGGTTGGCAAGCATACGTCGAAGACCCGAAGAGTTCAGCATGACCAAAGTACTCCGCCAGCCATTAAAAAATTCCCTTCGGCATTTCTCCACAACAACCAAACTATCAAAGCAGACCTCTTATATTTGCCCAAAACCTTGAAAAAGATCGTTGTCAGCGGTATCCGGCCTACGGGCAAACTCCATTTGGGAAACTATTTTGGGGCGGTCACCAATTTCCTGAAGATGCAGGATGACTATGATTGTTTCTTCTTTATCGCAGATATTCATTCGTTAACGACACACCCCAATCCGGCAGATTTACACGGTAATGTCCGTCAGGTTTTTGCCGAGTATCTGGCCATGGGCCTCGATCCTGAAAAATGTGCTTTGTTCATACAATCGGATATTCCAGAAATTTCGGAGTTGTACACCTATATGAATATGAACGCCTATATAGGTGAGTTGGAGCGTTCGGCATCTTTCAAAGAAAAAATAAGAACACAGCCCGATAATGTAAACGCCGGTTTGCTCACATACCCGGTGCTGATGGCCGTTGATATTCTGATACACAAAGCTGATTTAGTTCCGGTTGGGAAGGATCAGGAACAACATCTGGAAATGACGCGGCAATTCGGTAATAGGTTCAACAGATTACACAATGTTGAAATCTTTCCCGAGCCCAAAGCATTTAGCATTGGCGGGAATCTGGCAAAAGTACCGGGACTCACGGGGCAAGGAAAGATGAGCAAAAGCGGCAGCGAAAATGATGCTCTTTTTTTTGACGAAGACGAACAGTCCATCACCAAAAAGATTATGAAGGCCGTGACCGATACCGGACCGTTGACCCCGTTTCAAATGCCAACGCAGGAAGTGCAAAACCTTTTTGATCTCATGGCACTTGTTTCTGATCAGTCAACACTGCAACATTTCAAAGATGTTTACGCCAATTGCACGATCCGGTACGGCGATTTGAAAAAACAACTGGCCGAGGATATGAATATTTTCCTCAAACCATTCCGGCAGAAGATAAAAGATGCCTTATCAAATGAAACCGTTCTGGCCCATGCGGCCAGTATGGGTGCAGAAAAAGCAAGAGAAAGTGCCGGTAAAACCATGAGGGAGATTCGGGAAATTATAGGCTTTAAAAAATTTTATTGAACGTTTTTACTTCAAAATATTGTTTATTTGAACGGAACAAAAAATCACAGAAAAAATCATGATGCATATAGCTGTTGCCGGAAACATAGGATCTGGAAAAACAACCCTTACCAGACTTTTAAGCCGGCACTACGATTGGGAACCCCATTACGAGGTATTGGATGACAATCCTTATATCAGAGATTTTTATGAAGACATGCACCGATGGTCTTTCAATCTACAGATATATTTCCTCAACAGCCGCTTCAATGCCATTCAAAGAATGAGGCAAATGAGCCGCTCGGTTATTCAGGACAGGACGATTTATGAAGATGCTTACATCTTTGCACCCAATCTTCACGCCATGGGGTTGATGAGCACACGGGATTTCGACACCTACCAAAGCCTCTTTGCAAGTGTAAAATCTATGTTGCAACCACCCGACATATTGGTTTATCTAAGGGCGGGAATACCGGCATTAGTAAATCAGATTCAGAAACGCGGAAGAGATTATGAAGACTCCATAAGACTCGATTACCTGAAAAGGCTGAATGAGCGTTACGAAGCATGGATTTCTACTTATAGAGAAGGGAAGCTTTTAATCATTGAGGTTGATGATCTTGACTTTGAAGCAAAGGCTGAAGACCTTGGAACCATTATCAATAAAATTGACACCGAAATACACGGTTTGTTTTAATGATCTCTTATATTTCAAATGACTCGCGTAGATTCTGTACTTGGATGAATTTTAATCTAAAGTCAAATACACTTTAACCGATAAATTGGTCTTTCGGGCAGGTTACATGTACACATTGCTAACATTTTGCGTTACAGCTAAAGGATTCAAATAAGTTTTGACCAATAGAAGTTTAGAACGTATTTTTGCAGACTTTTAAAATGAGGTACCTGAGTTTAATATTAGCCATTTCAATTGTTACGCTTGCGGGTTGTAACCAATACGCCCGACTGTTGAAAAAGGGAACGGTTGAAGAGAAATATGCTGCCGCTGTCAAATATTACAACAAAAAAGACTACGTCAGGGCAACACCATTGTTAGAGGAACTGCTTGGAAACTTCAAAATGAAAAAAGAAGCACCTGAGATTTATATGATGTATTCCTATAGTCATTTTTATCAAAGAGAATATACACTTGCCGGATATCATTTCAAGAATTTTGTTGAAACATATATTTACAGCCCGCGAAAGGAAGAGGCTGCTTTCATGTATTCCAGTTGCGAGTTTAACAAAAGCATGCCATACGATCTCGATCAAAGTAATACCAAATCGGCCATCAGTACCATTCAGGTTTTCATCAACCAATATCCTGAAAGTAAATACATGGATAACTGCAATTTAATGATGGATCGGCTGCGGGGCCGGTTACACAAAAAGGCCTATGAGACCGCCTTGCTTTATTATCATATCGAAGATTATAAAGCGGCTATGGTAGCCTTAACGGTAGCGGTCAGTGATTTTCCGGATATTCCATGGAAAGACGAAATGACTTTTTTGACTTTTAAATCGGCTTATCTTTATGCAAAAAAGAGCGTAACATCAGTGCAGAAAGAGCGATACCTCAACGCCGAAATGTTTTATAAAGAGTACATGGATGAGTTTGGACGAGGCGGTGCCTATATTGAAGATGCTGAAAAATATTATAAAAAACTGTTATCCGAAAAAAGCGAAGTCGAATCAAAATTGATTGCCATTAAACAAGAAGCAGCTAAAAACAACGAGAACAAGTAACGTTATGAATAAATATACAGATGTACCCTCATCAACTGTACCCCGCGATACGCGTACTTTAGATGAAAGAACTGGAAATCTTTATGAGACAGTGGTTATTCTCTCAAAAAGAGCCAATCAGATTGCCGCTCAAATGAAAGATGAACTTCACGGCAAACTGGAAGAATTTACCACAGATAATGACAACCTGGAAGAGGTATTTGAAAACCGCGAGCAGATAGAAATATCTAAATATTACGAATCCTTGCCGAAACCAACATTGATGGCAACAGAAGAATTTTTGCAGGGAAAGGTTTATTTCAGAAACCCTTCCAAAGATGCTCCACAATAAGAAAATACTCATTGGGGTTACAGGGAGTATTGCAGCCTATAAAATGGCGATACTTACGCGACAATTGGTAAAAAATGGTGCGGAAGTCAGAATTATTATGACCCCTGACGCTTCTTTTTTTATCACACCGCTGACCTTGTCAACTTTATCAAAAAATCCGGTATTGATGGACAATTTTGATAGAACGAGTGGACAATGGAATAGCCATGTGGAACTGGGTTTGTGGGCCGATGTTTTCCTAATAGCACCGGCTACCGCCAATACCATAGGTAAAATGGCAAACGGAATTTGCGACAACCTTTTGTTGGCTGCATATTTTTCGGCACGTTCCAAGGTAGTGGTTGCTCCTGCGATGGATATAGACATGTACCAACACCCTGCCGTTGTAAAAAATATTCAAAAAATTAAGGAATTTGGCAACCACGTTATTCCCGCAGAAGAAGGGGAACTCGCCAGCGGCCTTGTTGGTGAAGGGAGAATGGCTGAACCGGAGCATATTGTCAACTACCTGCTTGCTCACTTTAATAACGCCAAAAAACTGGCCAGCAAGAAAGTGCTTGTAAACGCCGGACCCACTTACGAAATGATAGACCCGGTCCGTTATATTGGCAATTTTTCAAGTGGTAAAATGGGTGTGGCCATAGCAGAAGTTTTGTGTGACTTTGGTGCTGAAGTTCATTTAGTACTTGGCCCAAACACCATGAAGCCATCGAATAATAATATGCAGGTTTATGAGGTGATGAGTGCTCTGAAAATGCAGGAAACATGCTCTGAGCTTTTTCCAAAAATGGATGCGGCTATTCTAGCTGCGGCTGTGGCCGATTTTCAACCTGATTACATATCTGATATAAAGATTAAGAAACAACAAGATTCTTTATCATTGAATCTCGTTAAAACACCGGACACGCTTGAAACACTTTCAGCCATGAAGAAAAAGGGACAAATTTTGGCCGGCTTTGCTTTGGAGACAAACAACGAATTGGAAAACGCCAAACAAAAACTTATTTCCAAGAAACTTGACTTCATTGTATTGAACTCATTGACCGACATTGATGCAGGTTTTGGAAAAGATACAAACAAAATTACTATTATTGACCCTGATGGATTTATGCAGACTTTTGACGCCAAACCAAAAAAAGAAGTTGCCGTTGATATTATTGAGCATTTAATCGGGAAATTATAGTATGAAGAAAGTAATATCCGCAGTCATATTTCTGATTATACTGCCATTCAATAACTTGCAGGCACAAGAGTTGAATTGTTCTGTCAATATAGTTTCTACTCAGGTTCAAACCACCAATAAAGACATTTTTGATGACCTGAAAACATCCATCGTTCAATTCATGAACAACAGAAAATGGACGGAAGAAAAAATTCAGAATCAGGAAAGAATAGACTGCACTTTTATCATCGAGATTTTAAAGTTCAATATTGACCAATTTGAAGGAAGGATTACCATCCAATCAAGCCGACCTGTCTATGGTACAGATTATAATTCAATAATATTTAAGCATATAGATGATGATTTCGTTTTTCAATACGCCCAGTTGCAGTCCATGGATTTTCAGGAAAATGGTTATTCCTCAAATTTAACTTCTGTTTTAGCTTTCTATGCCTATTTAATTCTGGCTATGGATTTCGATTCATATTCACTCTATGGGGGGCAAGCATTTTACGACAAAGCAATGGCAGTGCGAAATGCAGCCATCAACATACCGGGCTGGGGGCCACAGGATGGTAAAGGAAACAGAAACCGTTATTATTTGATAGAGAATCTGATAGACGATCGTTTCAAACCCTTAAGGACTGCTTTTTACCAATACCATCTCAAAGGACTTGATTTAATGAGCAAGGATATAGAGGCAGGCCGAAATGGAATTTATGACGCTTTGCTGAATGTAAAAATCATTTTTGAAATATTACCCAACTCGGCTGTCATCAAAGTTTTCTTCAACGCAAAATCTACAGAATTGATAAATATCTATTCCAAAGCCTCTCCCAGTACAAAAAATAAAGTGTTTGAATTACTCTCAAAAATTGATCCCTCAAACCGGAATAATTATGAGACAGGGATAATAAAAAAATAATTCTTTATTTGAAAATTTGAAAATGAAATCCTTGAAAGTAAATGACACTTCAAGCCGTAAAGCAGACCATATTCAAATGACTTTTGACGCCCAGGTCGGGCAAAATGATCAAAGATTCTATTACGAACCGCTGCTTAGCGAACACCCAATACCAGTAGCAACCTTACCCGAATTTGAACTTGCGGAAAAAAAACTCAGTCTCCCTGTTTGGGTTTCGAGCATGACCGGCGGGGCAGAACTTGCAGGTCGGATAAATCACAATCTTGCACTTGCGTGTAAAGCCTTTGGAATGGGTATGGGGCTTGGATCCTGCCGTATCATTCTGGATGACAATAAACACTTGCCCGATTTTCAGGTTAGGAAACAAATAGGCGACAACCAACCTTTGTTTGCCAATCTGGGCATAGCACAGATTGAAACTTTGCTGAAGAACAAACAGGCCAGAAAAATTACAGAACTGATTGATAAGCTGGATGCCGACGGATTGATCGTTCATGTGAACCCTTTGCAGGAATGGCTGCAACCGGAAGGTGACCGAATAGAAAACCCTCCAATCGAGACGATAAAAAGATTGCTGGATGTTTTTCACAAACCTGTAATTGTAAAAGAAGTAGGTCAGGGCATGGGACCAGATAGCCTGAAAGAACTTTTCAAGCTTCCGCTGGAAGCCATAGATTTCGGGGCACATGGCGGAACTAATTTCGCTCAGTTGGAGTTGTTGCGTTCTGAAGAAACATCCCGTGATTATTACGAAAAGATTGTACACCTTGGCCACAATGCCGAAGAAATGGTTGGTTTTACCAACTGTATTTTAGAAGAGTTGGGCGAAAAAGCCCTCTGCAAAAAAGTGATCATTTCCGGTGGGGTGAAAGACTTTTTAGATGGGTATTATTTAATCAACAAGGTTGAATGTCCTGCTATTTACGGACAGGCCAGCACGCTGCTCAAATTTGCCATGCAATCATACGAAGAACTTTGCCAGCACATTGAATTGCAAAAAGCGGGCTTGCTTCTGGCTCATTCTTTTTTGAAAGTGAGATGAGATCTTTCTATTCAATGATTCTGACGGTTCTCTTCAACGGTTTTATATCGAGTCATTTGATGGTGAATACTTCAGTCATATTATTACTCACACTGACAAGTTGTTCTAACTCAGACAAAAGTGAGATAAATCAACATTTAAAATCCTCACTTAAAGGTCGAATTATGGTTCTTGATACGACCCCATCGAATTTACTTAGCAATGTTGGCTGGAGAGAATCATTTGATAGTGGCAACTTTAGCATTATTAGGAGGTATTATAACTCCAATATCAAGTATGTTGAAAGTCGTGAAAATAAACTAACAGAACTTTGTGATTGGCAGGAGTGGTACAAAAATGGGAATATCAAAAAAGAAGGAACTATGACCAATAGCAGTCACCAATATGTAGGCATTTGGAAATATTATTCTCCTTCAGGAAAGCTTGACAGCGTGGTTGACCACGACAAGACCTATCCTATACCTTATTTCAAAGCATTAAAAATTGCTAAAACATATGGGTTCAGTATGCCCGATATGGAAGTGACTCTAACATGGGAAAAGGATAAAGTATATTACCAAGTTGCTCGTTGGAGAGAGAGTCAGGATCACAACGGACAAACGGCTGAATATATTTACATAGATACGAAAACCGGCGTAGTCACAAGGCCTGACAAGCTCCTAATAAGTATTTACTAAAAATGGGACTCTTAAGCAAATTACCATATCCCAACAAGTAAAATAAAACAGGAGGTGGAAGCATGACCAAAATAAAAGGCTTTTCAAAACTGAACAAAGAGGCCAGAGTAGATTGGGTAATAAGCAACTACCTCCAAGACCCAAAGAAAAGTCTGAGGCTTTTGAAAAGCTATTGGCACAGCGATGATGATGTGCAAAAACTGCATGATGAATTCGTAGAAAATACGATCACTAATTTCTTCATGCCCTTTGGGGTGGCACCCAATTTCCTGATTAACGGAAAAGATTATTGTCTTCCGCTGGTAACCGAAGAAAGTTCAGTGGTAGCTGCCATGTCCAAGGCCGCCCGTTTTTGGTCCGAGCGGGGTGGTTTTCATTCTCAGGTCATTTCAACAATCAAAACTGGTCATGTTCATTTCTTGTGGCACGGAAAGGAGAAGGAACTCCTCTCCCATTTCTTTGAGAAAATAAAGCCGCTTTTCTTCTCACAAACCGAACATCTTACCAAAAACATGGTTGCCCGTGGTGGTGGTATTGTTGATGTATTATTGGTCGACCGAAGCCATCTGGAACCCGGTTATTATCAGTTGAAGGCCACTTTCGAAACCTGTGACAGCATGGGGGCCAACTTCATCAATTCGCTGTTAGAGGAATTTATCAGAATCTTTCTGGCAGAAGCAGAAAAAAGTTTGGACCTGATTCCAAATAAAATCGAGATCATCATGGGTATTCTGAGCAACTATACCCCCGATTGTCTGGTGCGTTGCGAAGCAACCTGCCCCGTTTCATATCTTCCGCACGATAAAAATATTTCTTCGGCACAATTTGCAGCTAAGTTTCTAAAGGCCATACGAATTGCGGAGATTGAACCTTACAGGGCCGTGACTCATAATAAAGGCATCATGAACGGGGTGGACGCTTTGGTGATTGCAACCGGCAATGATTTCAGAGCCATCGAGGCGGGTGTTCATGCGTTTGCCGCCAAAACCGGAACTTATTCCAGCCTTAGCCACGCCGAAATAAACGATGATAATTTCCGGTTTTACATGGACATTCCTCTGGCATTAGGGACAATAGGCGGCCTGACCACCCTTCACCCCATGGCCAAATTTTCTCTCCAGCTTTTGGGGAAACCTGATGCCCGGACTTTGATGATGATTATAGCAGCGGCGGGGGTTTCCCAGAATTTTTCAGCCATCCGGTCTTTGATTACCACCGGAATTCAGAAAGGTCACATGAAAATGCACCTGTTGAATATACTCAATCAGCTTGGGGCCTCAGATTTAGAGAAAGAAAAAATTATCGCCTTGTTCAAAAATAAAGTTCCGAGCCATAGTGCTGTTGTAAAGGCTTTTGAAGAGATGAAAGAAGGTATGCAGCCTTAATAATTCCCAGGTTTCAATGCGTCTTCGTCCTGGCATCCCTAAACGGGCAAGTTTTTAATTCATACCTCCAAAAATCAGAAACGAAAAGCACACTTCAAAACAACTACAGAGTTTAATCATGGATAATCTGAAGGAAAGCCGCAAGGAATGGATGTTAGCGATGATGGAAAGTGCCGTAAGCAAAAACAGTAATGTTAAATTTCGTCAGTTTTGGCAACATCACAACAAACCTATAGAACTTTGGAGTGCGGAAGTTATAGACCAAAAGGCAGATTACATACACAACAATCCTGTTGTTTCAGGGTTTGTATATGAGCCGCATCATTGGAAATACAGTAGTGCTATTAAACTATACAGGCGAAAAAGGAGTTTTAGAAATTGAATTTGAATGAATGGAACAAAAAGATATTTTCGATGGTACGAGTTGCAAACTCGCACCAGCATTGAGGAATATTGATGTTGTTGCTTATGTTAAGGGGTATGTTGTCATGATTTTTCTTTTAAGTGTTAAATTCCCATTCTCACTTATGTCTCATCGAAAAAATGAAAAAAGACTTTCGATAAGCAAAGTCCACCGGGCCTTGCCCGTCTAAAATAATAAGCCTCATAATTCGTATGACATTTTTGTTTTTATTTTTTAAAATCAGAATTTGAGATAAACCCAATTGAACGAAGCAACATCAAGTTATTCCAAACATCAACTGTCAAAATGTCCAACTCAATTTCTGACAGAAACTGCCATCTCATGTAAAAAAGTGACATCCGTCCTTTGGCACATAATGTGCAGGCGAGGCTTCGTCTAAAAAACCAAATAAATAAAAATCTATGAATATTACACCTTTAGCAGACAGGGTTCTGGTAGAACCCGCCGCGGCAGAAGAGAAAACAGCTGGCGGACTTTACATTCCGGACACCGCCAAAGAGAAACCACAAAAAGGGAAAGTGGTAGCTGTTGGGGCCGGCAAGAAAGACGAGCCTATGACAGTTAAAGTGGGAAACACTGTGTTGTATGGCAAGTATTCAGGCACCGAAATTACCGTTGATGGTAAAGACCT
Organism: Bacteroidia bacterium; assembly: GCA_020053795.1. Lineage (GTDB taxonomy): Bacteria > Bacteroidota > Bacteroidia > NS11-12g > UBA9320 > JAGVMN01. The sequence goes on from JAGVMN010000051.1 coordinate 48,599, forward strand.
GTTGATGATGCGTGAAAGCGACATCCTGGCGATTGTTTAATTTGTAAAACTCAATTAGAAAAAATCCTAAAAACAAAATGGCAAAACAAATTCATTTTAACACCGATGCCAGGGAAGCCCTCAGAAGAGGTGTTGATGCCTTGGCCAATGCAGTAAAAGTAACCCTTGGCCCGAAAGGTCGCAATGTGGTTATTGATCGCAAATTTGGTTCACCGACAATCACCAAAGACGGTGTGACGGTAGCCAAAGAAATAGAATTGAAAAACCCGCTGGAAAATATGGGTGCTCAAATGGTAAAAGAAGTGGCTTCTAAAACCGCCGATCAGGCAGGTGACGGAACAACTACCGCCACCGTGTTGGCACAAGCCATTGTAACTGCCGGGTTGAAAAACGTAGCCGCCGGAGCTAACCCTATGGATTTGAAACGCGGTATGGACAAAGCTGTTAAGGCAGCAGTGGAGTATTTGAATAAAACTTCAGAGGTCATCGGTAACGACATCGAAAAAATCAGGCAGGTGGCTTCCATCTCTGCTAACAATGACGAGCAAATCGGCGATCTGATTGCCGATGCCATGAAGAAAGTAGGCAAAGACGGTGTTATCACCGTTGAAGAAGCCAAAGGAACCGAAACCGAAGTGAAAACCGTAGAAGGAATGCAATTCGACAGAGGTTATCTATCTCCATACTTTGTAACCAATGCAGAGAAAATGGAAGTGGAAATGGACAATCCATATATTCTGATTTACGAAAAGAAAATCAGCAACATGAAGGAATTGCTTCCGGTACTCGAAAAAGTAGCACAGACAGGCAAACCTTTGGTCATCATTTCTGAAGAAGTAGAAGGCGAAGCTTTGGCAACTCTTGTAGTAAATAAAATTCGCGGTGCTTTGAAAGTTGCCGCCGTTAAAGCTCCGGGATTCGGAGACAGACGCAAAGAGATGTTGCAGGACATCGCCATCTTAACCGGTGGTCAGGTGATCTCTGAAGAGCAAGGCACTAAAATAGAAGATGCCACTTTGCAAACGCTGGGTACCTGTGAGAAAATCACTATCAACAAAGACAACACAACCATAGTAAATGGTGCAGGAAGTTCCGACGACATCAAAGGAAGAATCAACCAGATAAAAGCTCAGATTGACACATCAACTTCTGATTACGACAAGGAAAAACTTCAGGAGCGTTTGGCCAAGTTGAGCGGCGGTGTAGCCGTATTGTATATTGGTGCTGCTTCCGAAATGGAAATGAAAGAAAAGAAAGACCGTGTTGACGATGCACTTCATGCAACCCGTGCGGCTGTAGAAGAAGGAATCGTTGCCGGTGGTGGTGTTGCCTATGTCAGAGCTATCGAAGCTCTTGCAAATATCAAAGGCATCAACGAAGACGAAAATACGGGCGTTCAGATTATACGGCGTGCTTTGGAAGAGCCTCTTCGCCAGATTGTGATCAACGCCGGAAGCGAAGGCTCAGTCATCATTCAAAAAGTGAAAGAAGGCAAAGGAGATTTTGGATTCAATGCCCGCACCGAAGTTTTTGAAAATCTCGTTAAAGCCGGGGTTATTGATCCCACCAAGGTGACACGCATTGCCCTTGAAAATGCCTCATCTGTTGCAGGTATGTTGTTGACCACAGATTGTCTGATAGCAGACGAACCTGAAGAAAACAAAGTTCCAGCCGGAATGCCGGGCGGAATGGGAGGTATGGGCGGAATGGATTATTAATAAAGACGCTTTCCAAATACACAGAAACCCGGGGCTTGATTGCTTCGGGTTTTTTTGTTTTAAAGTGTTTCTATGCTCCTAATGATCTGATGGAAACACCCGACAGCACTATAAAGTTGTTGTTTTTATTCTCAGAAATAAATTTAACCTGTAATTCAACCTGTTTTCTCCACTTTTATAAAACGGCTTATTAGTCATGATTTCAGTGGTTGCCTTATGAGAGTTGCTTTCGTCGGAAAACAAAACCATGGGCAAATAATAAAATGAAGCAACGGGAAAACCTACTTCGCGAAGTGCTGACCATCGAAATTAACAGCACAGACAGAGGCTTGGTTGAATCGTATGCTGATATAGATGCCAATCGTCAGGGGAAATTTGAAAGTAAACCGCATCAAGACAGTTCGAGAAACATCTTGAAGAATGAATTTTGCCCAAGGATGGTGTTTTTTACCAACCTTCCAAAGGTATTAGATATGTTCCGCATAATGCGTCATAAAACGCCATTCATCAATGCTAAGCAGATAATATTTTGCCGAAGAATTACGGTAATTTTCAGGAATATCGGTCAAAGTCCATTTGCCTGAGAATGGATTATTGTGAATATAACCCAACTTTTGTTCCACTACTTTTCTATTGTACACAGTCAGCGATAAAGAAGTAGGCGGGTTGAGACAGGACGGGTGTTTTGTGGAATAAAAGTGCATTACCGTTTAGCCAGCAATTATTTAAAGGGCTTACCTGGCGATCCAATTAATATTCTCTTGGCAGCGGCAGCCCTCAATTTCAAGCGGTTCATCCGCCTGAAGATGAACACCCTTTTGCGAAGGATCTATAACACTATATGGTTCATTACACAAGGCTGGAATCTCTGGTCAAAATTTTACCCAATCCAAATTTTATCCTTTCAGTGGAAAATGAGACTTTTTTAGGGTTGACAAATTAAAGGGTCACTGTTCCCCGCAGGTCCCAAAGGTAAAAGTCAGGCAGAGATCAATTTGGAAAGGACATCTGAAACCGGTGGTTTTTTAGTATCTTTGATATTACCGCAAATGTTAGAGGGGTTCAACGCTTTTTCTTGCAAAGCAAAAGGCCTTTATTTGCAGCTAAATCAGAATTTATGAGTCTTCTTGTCATTGGGTCCGTAGCTTTCGATGCCATCGAAACCCCATTCGGAAAAACAGATAAAATCATAGGTGGAGCTGCCACCTATATTTCATTGTCTGCTTCATATTTCGCACAACCTGTAAATCTGGTGGCTGTTGTAGGAGAAGATTTTCCACATAACGATATTGAACTTCTCAGAAGTCATGGGGTAGATACGGAAGGGCTTCAGATAAGAATTGGTGAAAAATCCTTCTTCTGGAAGGGCCGTTACCACAACGATATGAACAGTCGTGATACGCTGGCAACCGAGTTGAACGTCCTTGGCACCTTCGATCCTGTAATACCAAATGCTTATCAGGGTTGTGAATTCCTGATGTTGGGTAATTTGGCACCATCCGTTCAGCAGACCGTTCTCAACCGAATGTTTAAGCGTCCGAAATTGGTGGCCATGGACACGATGAATTTCTGGATGGAAGTTAGCCCTTCAGAATTAAGTCAGGCCATTGCAATGGTTGACATGCTGATCATCAACGACGAAGAAGCCCGTCAACTTTCAGGTGAATACAGCCTTGTAAAAGCCGCTAGAATTATTCGGGACATGGGGCCAAAATTTCTGATAATTAAAAAAGGAGAACATGGTGCCTTGCTTTTTCACGGAGCCAATATCTTTTTCTCTCCTGCCCTGCCATTGGAAGATGTTTTTGACCCGACCGGTGCCGGAGATACTTTTGCCGGTGGTTTTATGGGTTATCTCGCCAAAACCGGCGATATTTCTTTTGACAATATGAAACGAGCCATTATTTACGGTTCGGCAATGGCTTCTTTTTGCGTAGAGAAATTCGGAACAGAAAGGCTGATAGGTTTGTTACAACAAGAGATATCCGACAGGGTTTCAGACTTTATAATGCTTTCGCAGATAGATATGGAATTCATCTCATAACAATCCTATGTCTCCATTTTCATTCAATAACTCATGAAGGTTTCCATTTCTGAAACTATTTGGTTACCAAAACTTTTAGCTACTGACAAGGAGTTAAAATACATTGTACGCAGTCTTGGCGTTCACCCTTTGTATGCCCGGCTTTTAGCCAACCGGGGTATTACAAATCATGATGATGTCAAAACTTTCTTCAATCCTGAATTTAGTCAGTTGCATGATCCTTTTCTAATGGATCAAATGGAGATAGCGGTAAATCGGATTTTGACTGCCCTTAAAAATAATGAAAGGGTCATGATATTTGGAGATTATGACGTGGACGGAACCACAGGTGTTGCTTTGCTTTATTTGTTCATGGATAAGCTCCACTCCAACATTGAATATTATATTCCTGACAGAAACACAGAGGGTTACGGCATTTCCAAGACCGGCATTGAATGTGCGGCCGAAACCGGTTGCCAACTCATTGTAGCTATTGATTGCGGCATCAGAAGTGTTGAATTGGTGGACTATGCTAGGGAGCTCAAAATTGATTTTATTATTTGCGATCACCATATTCCAGGCGAAAAAATACCAGACGCCAAAGCGGTACTAGACCCTAAAAAGCCAAATTGTTCTTACCCTTTTAAAGAACTATCGGGTTGTGGAATCGTTTTCAAATTTTGTCAGGCTATGGCCCGGAAACTGGCAATAGCCCCCGCTGAATTAATGCCATTTCTAGACCTGGTGGCTGTAAGTACATGCTGTGATATTGTTCCATTGACAGGAGAAAACCGAACATTGGTTGCCCTGGGGATAAAGCGATTGAATGAAAACCCCAGACCCGGCCTTAAGGTTTTGATGCATGGCTCAGAACAAAACCCTTCCACATCTTTTAATGTATCGGATGTCGTGTTCAAAATAGGACCCAGAATCAATGCAGCCGGACGACTTGAGAGTGGAAGCTTTGCGGTGCAGTTGTTGATTTGTAATGACTACCATTCGGCCATGGAAAGTGCCAAATTACTTAATGAATTGAATGCTGAAAGATCGGTCATTGATGAGAACATCACCAAGGAAGCGATTGAAATGATTTCACTCGACCTGGAATATTATAAGCGAAAAACAACGGTCGTTTTTAGCCCACTTTGGCACAAGGGTGTTATAGGTATAGTGGCTTCACGGTTAATAGAGCATTACTATCGGCCGACTATTGTATTGTCAGAATCAGATGGCGTTTTGACGGGTTCCTGCCGAAGTATTCTGTCTGTGGACATTCACGAGGCACTCTGCCAATGCCATGACCTGATCATTCAATTTGGTGGTCATGCCCATGCGGCTGGATTGAAGATAAGAAAAGAAGACCTGGAATCTTTCCGACTTAAATTTGATGAGGTGGTTTCATCAAAAGTGACTGATGAAGATATGCAACCTGTTTTATATTTTGAAGGAGAATGGCCACTCCATTTAGTTAATCAAAAACTTTGGGAAAATCTGCAGCGGTTTGCTCCCTTTGGTCCGGGAAATATGGAGCCTGTATTTTTAGCCAGAGCTGTTTATGATACCGGCTTTGCCAAAACCATTGGCAAAGATCATGATCATTTGAAACTCAATTTGGTTGATGATAAAATGGATTCACCTTTGTCTGCCATTGCCTATAAAATGGGAAATCTCTTTACTCAGATACAGAACAGACAACGCTTTGACATTCTTTATAACATAGGAATGAATACTTTTAACGGTAGGTCAGAAATTCAAATAGAATTAAAAGGGCTGAAGTTTAATTCCTGATTTATCCTAAGAATCCTTCAGGATGTTTTACCTTCTGATGTTTCTTGTAGTGAGTCTATAGGTATAAGCAAGTGATACCTGAATGGCACTATTTGTTGTGGTTATTCCTTTCGTTGTGGCAACATTGGCAAGCCCCATTAAGTACCTTGCATCAAAACCAACGAAGTTTCTTGGATCCATTTCAAAAGTAAATCCTATTCCGGCAACTATACCAAAATCAATTGCATTATAACCTTTGCTGTCAACCTTGCCGCTACCTTTTAAAACTATGTCGAGAATTTTAGGTGAATTCGGATCTGTGGGTTGTTTAAATTGTGATGTAAGCGTGTAAGAATTGCTTACCCCTAAGGCATAGCCGAAAAAACCACCGCCGAGTAAATGGAATGAAGCAATAGATTTACCCTGACGATATGGTAATCGTTTTGAGCTTTGGATCGGCCAATCACTCTGCAATAGGATCGGAACATGCACATAATTCCAGGTATTGACATAATCGTTCACTTGTTTTATTTGTTCACCTTCATTAGTTCCCGGAAAGTCTATAGTTACCTCAGTATTAGTACCCATCTGTGAGAACAAGGCATCCAGATTAACTGATAAGTATTTCGAAAATTTAACCTTGGTTGTTAACCCACCGCTCAATCCGATTTTCATGGTATTGACTGCTCCGGCGGAGTTAGTTGCCTGATTGGCCATATTCAAGCCAACTCTGGGCCCAATATAAAACTGAGCATTTACAATGGTGCCAATAGACATAAGTAATGTAAAGAGCAGGCTTTTTGCTTTCATAGTTCCACAATTTAATTTCTGTCTCCAGTTATTCTTTTAGCCGATTTTATGACCGTAGAAAACCTTTTAAGATCATGCCACAAACGTATTAAAAAAAATCAAAGTTTTCACATGCTTAATCCTTAAAATTTCGATAAAGCCATTATTCCCCGATTTTAACGATTATTTGTCACAATAACTGACAGGGTTGTCGGGATCAATAAGCCATCATATCTCAAATAGAACTATTTTCGCCAAGTGATTTTAAAAGCTGCAAATCTTGTAAAACAGTACCGCAAACGAAAAGTTGTGGATGATGTTTCTATTGAAGTTAGACAAGGTGAAATTGTGGGATTGCTGGGTCCTAACGGTGCCGGAAAAACAACAACTTTTTACATGGTGGTTGGTTTGATTAAACCTGATGCCGGTGAAGTTTACATTGACAACAACAGGATAACCAAAGACCCGATGTACAAAAGAGCGAAGAAAGGAATCGGTTATCTGCCCCAGGAGGCTTCAGTTTTTAGAAACCTAAGTGTTGAGGATAATATTATGGCTATATTAGAAATGACCAATCTGCCGAAAAAAGCTCAAAAAGAAAAGCTTGAAATACTAATTGATGAATTTGGTCTGCAAAAGGTTCGCAAAAATATGGGTAATGTATTGTCAGGAGGTGAAAGAAGACGTACCGAAATCGCAAGAGCACTTGCCGTTGACCCTAGTTTTATTTTATTAGATGAACCATTTGCGGGAGTTGACCCCATTGCGGTGGAAGACATACAGCATATTGTTCAGAAACTGATTGATAAAAATATCGGAGTTCTGATTACAGATCATAATGTGCATGAGACACTTCATATAACCGATCGTGCCTATTTGCTTTTTGAGGGTAAAATTCTCAAGGCGGGTACCGCAAAGGAATTGGCTGATGATGAAGTTGTCCGCAGGGTGTATTTAGGTCAGAACTTCGTTCTTCGATAATTACTTAACAATATTCATTCCCATTTCCAAATACCTGAAAACATCGCGGGGAACTCCTTTAATTTTCACCTCATCCCGTTCACGACCTAACCTGACGATAACAACTTTCTTTGACGGCACAACAAATATGTACTGACCTTTGATTCCCCGTGCATAAAATATTGTTTCACCATGGAAATTCGTTACCCACCAGTGATAACCATATCGGTCATTTTTTGTTCCTTCGGGCAGCATGGTTGGCGACAACGTGGTACATAGTCTGGCATAGGCCGGGTCAACGATGGTATCTCCTTTCCATATACCCCGATCCAAATACAACTGCCCGAGTCTGGCAAAGTCAAGGGCATTGCTGTTAAAGCAACAAAAGGTCTTTTCTATTCCTCCCTTTCTATCTAAACTCCATATTGCAGGTCGAGAAGCTCCAATCCTTTTCCAGAGTTTCTCCGATGCATATTCTGAGACCCCTTTCCCTGTAGCCTTTTTCAATATCATTCCCAGTAATACGGAATTACCACTTTGATAGTCAAGTATTTCTCCTGGTTTACCATTCGGTTTATAGTTTGGCATGAGCGTTTCCAAGTTTTCTCCATAAAGGGCTTTGGCTGCAAAACTGAATGGATTAATATAACTTTCAGTAAAAGATAAATTCGAACTCATGCTTAACAAATGACCTACTGTAATGCCGGTACCGTTCAAATGAGGGAGAAATTCCTCTGCCAATTGATCAATTCCATTAATTTTACCTTCCCTGATAGCAATTCCTATCAGAACAGAAGTAATGGATTTTGTCATAGACCAGGCATTAGTATATGAAGTATCGCTGTATCCTTCCCAATAATAATCAAACAAAAGTTTGCCATCTTTTATAACAGCAAATGCAACTGTCTGGAACCTGAGATGATAATCCTTTTCTTCTCTGTTAAATATATAGGTATTGTAAACTGAATCTAAAGGCCAAAATTCAGGGTTAGCTTGGAATACTGTGTCATTTGGAAATATGATATAGTCATCTATTCCTGGGCTTAACTTGCCTTTTAAAACGGTATATCTTAATGTTTTATAAATATGGACATTGTTGGTAATCAACATTGCAATATGGAATATGGCAAAAATGCCACCCATGTAAATACCTATTTTAATTAACCTTCTCATGTAACTTCTCATCGCTATCCGAAACTCAAAAAAAGAACAGATCTCATACTTTTGGAATTCAATCACCATTACCTACTCACATGGAACTGTTACGAAGGATCAAAAATAACGCAAAGCCGATACTCCGCCGAAGCATAAATCTAATTCCGCCTCATCTTCTTCGAAAGACAACCTATTAATTCGATTAAGACAAGGGCGGTCATTAATAAAAACCCGCGACCGGTCAGTGGCACTTTTGTTCGGACAGCTATGCAGGTGAATTGCTTGGCAGGCACAAAGCCAAAGGCAAAACC
>JAGVMN010000021.1 GCA_020053795.1 Bacteroidia bacterium
AGGTGTTACTATTTGTGTTTCGCCGATTTGCTTTTTACCTCTGTAACCCAAATCTGCAATCACCTTTTGCGGCCGCTTTCCGTTTAGCCTTTCATACTGCTCCAGAGCCGGTTCCAAGGTATGGCCGTCATAAAGGTTGGTGTTTTTCACCAACCTTTCAAAGGTGTTAGATATGTTCAGCATAATGCGTAATAAAACCCCATTAGCAATATTTAACAGATAATATTTTGCCGAAGAAAAATAGCGATTGGTTCAGGCACCTGAGAACTATGTTCATAACAGTGCATTGCTCTATAACAATGGAACAAAGGGTGATGTTGAACTCACCCATTATTGGGATGTTTTAGCGTTTTGAACTGTCAGGTGGAAACACCCGACTGCACCGCAAAGAGTATTTGAAAGTCGGGTGGGAACACCTGACTCTACATAAACTCACTCCCCTTCCGGAAGTATAATTAGCAGCGGCGGCAGTTCAATATTGTCCTTGACTATAAACACCGCTTCATAGGTCAACTCTAATTCCTTCAACATCGGCAGTGCATCTATCTCGCGGTAATAATTGCCCACCCTGATTTTCCAGTAGGGTCTTTCGTAACGACGGTAAACCTGGTTGGCCATTTCGGGGTGCTCCAGAGAGAATTTCTCTTTTATCTCATCCGCCTTGTACATATCGCTGCCAAAATAAATCTGGATGCGGAAACCCGGTGTTTGCATGGTATCCAAAGCTGCCAGTCTCCGCTCATGCTCTGCGGTTATTTCAGGTTCTTCTATGATTTCCACTTTCCCTTCCTGAGCCCATGCAAACGCAGGAATCATCAGTAGAAAGGCCAAAAGGATTTTACATATTTTGTCCATGACATTTCTTGTATTTCTTACCGCTGCCACAGGGGCAAGGTGCATTTCGTCCCACCGTTTTTTCGGCGATGATTGGTGCTTTGTGCACTTCTCTTGTGTCTTCTCTCGAAGGCTGAGGTTGTGCCCCCGGAATATTGTCATCCTTGCGGCTGGTAGTCATTCGCGTGTTGTCAATCCGCTTTCGCTCTCTGGCTTCCTGCAGGTTGCCCGATTCTCCGGAGTGGATGTAACCTCTGTATAACAACGACAACATTTCCCTATTCATTTTGGAAACCATTTCCTTGAAGAGGTTGAACGACTCCAGTTTGTAAATCAACAGGGGGTCTTTCTGTTCATAAGAGGCCGTACTGGCTGCCTGCTTCAAATCGTCCAGTTCTCTTAAATGCTCCTTCCAATGCTCATCCAAAGAAGCCAACACCACAAATTTCTCAAAAGAATTGATGATCTCATTTCCTCTGTTTTTGATGGCATGGTCAACATTCACCACCACATTCAAACCTTTCTGACCATCAGTGAAAGGCACCACAATATTTTCCAGTTGTGCTCCGCGATCGCGACGCATTTGCTCAAAGACAGGCATAGCAGATTGTTTGATCTGATTTGATTTCCAGGTATAATGATCGCTCAGTCCGTCGAAGATCAACTGCACTATATCTTCGTGTTTCGATTTGTTAAAAGTCTCCGAATCCAGTTCCGGTTCATAGGCCAGATGTCTCAGGCATTCCATCATGAATCCTTCATAGTCGGACGACTCCTGATAAGTTACCACGGTTTCATCCGTCCAATCGTACAGGGCATTTGAAATATCGGCCGAAAGTCTGTCGCCGAAAAGGGCATTTTTACGTCGAGTGTAAACAACCACCCGTTGCTTGTTCATAACATCATCATACTCCAGCAATCTTTTTCTGATGCCAAAGTTGTTTTGCTCCACTTTCTTTTGCGAACGTTCTATGGTCCTGCTGATCAAAGGATGCTGAATTACATCCCCTTCCACATGACCCAGACGGTCCATGACCCTGGCCACCCGGTCAGAGCCGAACTGTCGCATCAAATCATCTTCAAGCGAAACGAAGAACTGCGATGATCCGGGGTCTCCCTGACGTCCGGCCCGGCCCCGCAACTGGCGGTCAACCCTTCTCGATTCGTGTCTTTCTGTTCCGACGATGGCCAATCCGCCTTTTTCTCTTACGCCGGGCCCAAGTTTTATATCCGTTCCCCGCCCGGCCATGTTGGTGGCAATGGTTACGTTGCCAGGCAAACCTGCTTCCGCAACAATATCTGCTTCCCGCTGATGCTGCTTGGCGTTCAGTACGTTGTGCTTGATTTTGCGGAGTTGCAGCATTCTGCTCAGTGTTTCCGAAACCTCCACAGAGGTGGTACCCACCAAAACCGGTCGTCCCAGTTCCTGGAGTTTTAGTATTTCGTCGGCAACTGCGTTGTATTTTTCTCTTTTGGTTTTGTAAACCAAATCGTGACGATCTTCCCTCACCATTTTGCGGTGTGTTGGAACTACCACCACATCGAGTTTATAAATCTGCCAGAACTCCCCGGCTTCTGTTTCAGCGGTTCCGGTCATACCGGCCAGTTTGTGATACATACGGAAATAGTTCTGAAGCGTGATCGTGGCGAAGGTCTGGGTGGCATCTTCCACTTTTACATTTTCTTTAGCTTCGATGGCCTGATGCAAACCATCCGAATAGCGGCGGCCATCCATCACACGACCGGTTTGTTCGTCAACGATTTTCACCTTTCCATCCTGAATGATGTATTCAATATCGCGTTCGAAAACAGTGTAAGCCTTCAACAATTGATTGATGGAATGAATCCGCTCCGATTTCACAGAAAAGTCACGCAGCAAGGTGTCTTTTTTTGTCAGTTTTTCAGCATCAGGAATTTCCATTTTCTCGATCTCAGCCATCTCGGATCCAACGTCAGGCATGATGAAGAAGTTCTTTTCTTCACCCGCTTTTGTGATCAGTTCTATTCCCTTTTCTGTCAACTCAACCTGATTATGTTTCTCTTCGATTACAAAGTACAATTCCTCATCAACTTTGTGCATTTCCTTTTGCTGATCCTGCAAATAGTAATTTTCGGTTTTCTGCAGCAGCACCTTTATTCCGGATTCGCCTAAGAACTTGATCAAGGTCTTGTTTTTGGGAAGGCCTCTGTAAGCTCTGAGCAATAGAATTCCTCCTTCCTTTTCTTTACCCTCTGCAATCAGTCTTTTGGCTTCAAGCAGTGCTCCGTTCAAATATTTTTTTTGTGCATCAACAAGCTTTTCAATTCTGGGCTTCAGGTCGTGAAACTCATGTTCCTCGCCTCTTGGGATTGGGCCGGAAATAATCAAAGGTGTTCTGGCATCGTCAATCAAAACACTGTCCACCTCATCTACCATGGCATAGTGCAATTTGCCCTGAACCAGTTCATCGGTGGTATGTGCCATATTGTCTCTGAGATAGTCGAAACCAAACTCGTTGTTGGTTCCGTATGTTATATCAGCGGCGTATGCCTTTTTTCGCTCTTCGGAATGCGGACGGTAATATTCTATGCAATCAACCCTCAAACCGTGAAACTGAAATAAAGGGGCGTTCCACTCACTGTCTCGTCGTGCCAGATAGTCATTCACGGTTACAATGTGCACGCCACGTCCACCCAAAGCGTTCAAATAGGCCGGCAGGGTTGACACCAAAGTTTTTCCCTCTCCTGTAGCCATCTCGGCAATTTTTCCCTGATGTAAAACCATACCCCCGATCAACTGCACATCGTAATGCACCATGTTCCAGGTGACTGTGTTCCCTGCCGCTTCCCACGAATTATTGAAATAAACTTTATCGCCACTGATATTAATGTGAGGGTATTTAACAGCCAACTCGCGGTCATAGTCCGTTGCCATGGCTTCGAGTTTTTCGTTTTCAGAAAAGCGTCTGGCCGTTTCTTTCACCACAGCAAACGCTTCGGGAAGTATTTGTTCCAGAATCTTTTCCAGTTCTACATCCCGTTCTTTCTCCAGAGCATCTATGGCCGCAAAAGACTTTTCCTTTTCTTCAATTGCCTCGTATGGCAATTCTTCAATTTGTTTCTTCAGGTCAGTTATTTCGTCATCAATAGCCCTAAGAAAATCGACAATCCGCTCCTTTAGCTCGGCGGTTTTGGCTCTTAGTTCGTCATTACTCAGGTTTTTATAAGACTCGAAATGCTCGTTGATTACAGGCACCAATGGGCTGAGTTGTTTGACGTCGCGTTCAGATTTATTTCCGCCGAAGAGGCTGGCAACTGATTTTATGATAGCATTAAGCATGAAAGGTTCCTTTTGTTTGAATGGTGACAGGTTTCAAATTTACTAATTATTTTGTGGCAGAATTTGACCCTTTTCCACATGCCGATCGCTTTGACTAAAAGTGTGCCAGTCAAATAATTTGAGAATTTGAAGATTTGAAAAATGGAATATGAAAGTGTTTTTGATACACATGGCACAGAATTTTGCCGCAAGTAGTAAATGTTACTGGAAATCGAATTATTTTTGACTGAACCAAATTAATCAAAATGGAACCCAAGAAAAATCCAATTTCCTTCAAAAGAAAAATGTGGAGGCTGAGTCTGATTATGATTGCAGCCTATTTGGTTCTTTTCGCTTTCCGATTGCTCTACGGATATAGCACTCAGCAAGGTGAATTTGAATCGAACTATATCTCAGACTTTTTTAGTGAAGAGAGTTTTAGAAAAAAGAACTATGCAAGTGATAAATACAGCTATAAAAAGGAAGTCGGTGGAGATGCTCAAGTTACAGCACCAGCGGCTGCCGGAAACCTGGTAAGCCTTACCCAAAATTATGAAAAGACCGCATCAATCAGGTCTAAAACAGGCAATTTTGACAGCGACAGAAAAAAGCTGAATAAGACAATAAAGACACACACCGGCATCATTCAATTTGAAAAAGCCCAGGGAAACAAAGGCGATCGGGAGTTGCATTTGATGATTGGAATTAAGCCGCATGATTTTGACACCTTTTATAATAAGATGTTGAAGATTGGCAATATTCGGTTCAAGGAAATAACGAAAACCGATAAGACAAGTGAGTTTAAAACGCTTAACGCCAAAAGAGCTTCACTCGAGACCATCAGGGCATCCCTTTTGGAACTAAAGAAACGACAAGGAGAGATCAAGGAGTACATTAATCTGGAAAACAGGATTCTTGAAATAGAAGAACAACTTCAGGAGTTAGGAGTCTCTTTGGGTGATTATGAGGAAGAGAATGAGTTCTGCACCGTTAAATTCTCTTTGGTCGAAGGAATGATCGTGCATATAAGTCTCATGCATCGTTTTAAGGTTGCTTTCGAATGGAGCCTGTTGATTTATATGCAGGTATTAGCCGTTTTTCTTCTGGTCATTTTCTCGTCTTACTTTTTGATTTTACTGATTGATAAAATCAGGCAATTGGTGAACCTTCTTCCTAAGCCCGGATCGGATAAGAAGGAATAACAAAATCTTTATCTTACAACCAGAGAGAGGGATATGCGAATAAAATGGGGCTAAAGCCCGGGATTTGTTGATTTTTGGTTACCCCGTGCTGAAGCACGGGGCTATATTTTTGTCTATTCCGAAACCATTAAACCTTTCAACCCTTCGGCTCCGCTCAGGGTAACACCCATCAACCCATCAACCCTTCAGCCCCCCAACCTCTAATCATTAATCTTCAGCACCGCCATAAATGCACTTTGCGGTATTTCCACGTTCCCGATTTGCCGCATGCGTTTTTTGCCCGCCTTTTGTTTTTCGAGGAGTTTGCGTTTACGCGAAATATCACCCCCATAACATTTGGCTGTTACGTCTTTTCGCATGGCTTTAATAGTTTCTCTGGCGATAATTTTGACCCCAATACCTGCCTGAACGGCAATTTCAAATTGCTGACGGGGAATTAATTCTTTCAATTTTTCGCAGATTCTCTTGCCGTAGTCGTAAGCCCTATCGCGGTGGATAATGGCTGACAAGGCATCAACTGGTTTTCCATTCAGGAAAATATCGAGCTTCACCAATTGTGATTCGCGGTAATCTATTGGGTGATAATCGAAACTGGCATAACCGCGTGAAATGGTTTTCAACTTGTCGTAAAAGTCGAAAACAACTTCTGCCATCGGCATTTCAAAAGTAAGTTCGATGCGGCTTGTGGTCAGGTAGGTTTGGTTTTTTAATATCCCTCTTTTCTCCATGCAAAGGGTCATTACCGAGCCGACATATTCTCCGGCTGTTATTATCTGTGCATTGATATAGGGTTCCTCAACCTTCTCAAGTCTTCCGGGATCGGGCAAATCGGTTGGGTTGTCAACAACTATTTTTCCTTCTCTTTTGGTATAGGCGTAGTAACGGACGTTAGGCACCGTAGTGATCACGGTCATCCCAAACTCGCGTTCAAGGCGTTCCTGAATAATCTCCATGTGAAGCATCCCCAGAAAGCCGCATCGAAAGCCAAAACCAAGTGCCGCCGATGTTTCGGGTTCGAAAACCAAAGAGGCATCATTCAATTGCAGTTTGCCCATGGCATCTCTCAGTTCTTCAAAATCGTCGGTATCCACCGGATAAATCCCTGCAAATACCATGGGTTTCACATCTTCAAAACCTTTAACAGGGTCTGTAGTTGGATTCAAAACGGTGGTTATTGTATCACCCACTTTTACCTCTTTGGCTTCTTTGATGCCGCTGATGATATAGCCCACATCGCCTGATTTTACCACATCACGGGGTTCTGGTTTCAAGCGGAGTATTCCCACCTCGTCAGCCTGATATTGTTTTTCGGTATGAATGAATTTTACCTTGTCACCTTTTCTTATTTCGCCGTTGATAACGCGGTAATAGGCAATAATACCCCGAAAGGAATTAAACACGGAATCAAAAATCAAAGCTTTTAAGGGATCATTCGGATTGCCGGTGGGTGCAGGTATTTTATGAATAATGGCTGCCAGTATTTCCTCCACTCCCATTCCTGTTTTGCCGCTTGCCCGAATAATTTCGGAGCGGTCACACATGGTAAGTTCTACAATCTGATCGCTTACTTCTTCGGGCATGGCAGAAGGCAAATCCATCTTGTTCAAAATAGGGATGATAACCAAATTGTTGTGTAACGCCAGATAAAGATTGCTGATAGTTTGGGCCTGAATCCCCTGTGCTGCATCAACAATCAACAATGCTCCTTCACAGGCGGCAATAGATCGGGAAACTTCATAAGAGAAGTCCACATGCCCGGGAGTGTCGATCAGGTTTAAAACATAATTCTTGCCTTCAAACGGATAATCCATTTGAATGGCATGGCTTTTTATAGTGATGCCGCGTTCGCGTTCTATGTCCATATCGTCCAACACCTGGGCTTTCAAATCCCTCCCGTCAACGGTTTTGGTTTCTTGCAACAGTCTATCTGCAAGGGTGCTTTTTCCGTGATCTATATGAGCAATGATGCAAAAATTGCGGATGTTCTCCATGGTGGCAAAGATAGGATTCAGATGTTGAAATTTGAGGGAGAGATTTTATACAGCCTCAGTTATTTAGAGTAGCAACAAAATCTACCTTTGAATGAAAAAATGTTTAAATTGTATTCAAAAATTATGAACAACAATTTCAATCGTTTTGTACAATTGTCATCGGTTTGTTATCTTTTAGCCGGGCTTTTGATCCTTGATTTATTTCTAAAAGCCCTTTTTTATTAGAAAATTATAACTAAAAATCGAAAACACTGAAGTGAAGGGAACATGAATTAATAAGAAATAAAGTTGTGGATGATTTTCAAAGGATTCATAAAAATGCCTAATATCAAGATATTTTTCAGCCATCGGAAACTGAACATAATACAAGAAGGCAAGTCCTAAGAAGGCGACTATAAGATTTGATATTATGAATAGAAAATAAAATTTGATTATCTTAACTGGTCTTGTTTTAATGTTCATTGAATTCCAAAATATCAAAATAACGGGCATATAGAATAAATGAACAGTGTAGCCATATGGGCTATCAAATAAAATACGTGATAATTCAGGAAATCTACTATTTGAATTTGAAAGGATTTTTGAGAAGTCGCTTTTTAACATTAAGCTTAAATAGAATCCGAGAACCGCGTAGTTGAATAGAATTAGGTAAAGGAAATTGAAAATCCCATTCTTCATTTTCCGAGAAAAGACTTTAAGTTAAATCCCGGAATTAAGTTTTTACTGCTTTCAACCAGATCACTTATACTGTTTTGCATTGCTTCCTCAAGCGACTGTCTTATGAAGTTATTAATTTCTTTAGCCTTCGTAGAATTTGAATTGACAATTGATTGCACACCTAATCCAACAATTGGATTCTGTCTAACACCATGACCAATCACAATAATTTGCAGGACTGCTTTAATTAAAATTTCAGTAGCTTCTAAAGACTTCGCTAAACCATGTAATTCAAAACTATCAACTGATACCGCACCTCCATTGAAAATAGTCATTTTATCGATGGTGAGAACGAGTTCATTGTCGTAAAATATCTTTAACGGGGGTAAGCTAATTGCTAATCGATCCATTTGAATAGAAACGCCACTTACTTTATTGTAAAAATCAGTTAGTGACTGCAAGCTCCCATTAATTTGTAATGTTACTTTTATTGCTTGCCTGCGATGAATTTGGATATAATTTCTACTTGAATCACCGATGTTATTGATATAGTCTTCTTTAAATTCAAAAATGGTCTTTGCACTTAATGAATAGAATTTTGATAAATCCACTTCTGGGGCTTTATTCTTTTCATCTTCAGGCGTACCAATTGGGTCATCTGTTTTCAAAAAATTCTCAATGCCTTTTGAGATTGTTACAAACAATACATCTAAGTCGTTAAATGGTCGAAAATTCGTAGAATTTAATGCAGTTCCTTTTCTAATAGAGAGGATCAATGCTTTAATTTTTTTATTTACAGCATCCTTAACTTTCTCTGCCCCAATTCCACCATCAACGTGATAGCCCCAAGTTGTGATAGCTATGCTAAAATCATGTGAAATTTTATCGAGAAAATAGTTTGAAACCACACGATAAGGAGTGTCTACAAATATTGAAGGTGAGAAGAACACATCTAGAGATGAACTATCAATTGTCAACGTTGTAGTTGTTTTATTCTGATATTTCACTTCAACATCATCAGGTTCATCATAATCAAGCAGTAAAACTAATTCTTCGTTATAATAACTGAAACTCACTTGCGTAACAACGATACTATCAAGAACATCAACGGTTTGATTTTTATTGAAGGGAGAAGACAGGGCTTTTTTTGATAAGACCCTTTCAACATTCTCAAATAAGTCAGGAGAATAAGAACTTCTTCTTATTTGTTTCATATCTATGAATAATAAATAAATTTTATGGAGCTATATTTTGATTACAGCCGCATCCAGATTGAGCAACATCGCAACAATCGCTGAATACTTTTTTGTAGAGAGCCGCTTTTTCAGCAGGGTCTGTTATGCTTGTAATAATGTCAATTGCCTGTTGTTTTTCATCGTTTAAAAGATTTGCTTGTACAACTTCGGCATCCTGAAGTTTTATGTTAAAACAATCCAGTGCTTCGCCTTGTCCGAGGATGGCGTCAACGATCACACTATCTGTGGGCAACACACGATGCGTGATGTTTTTAATAATACCTTTTACCTGAATCTCGTTAGCACCTTCATAAGGGGTATAACTTGTGGTTAAATCGGAGTCTTTGCGGAATCGGCCAAAAGAGGTTAAGGGTGTTGATTGAGGTGGGGCAGTCGGAGGCCAAGGACTGCCGGGAGTATGGTTGAAAAAATCCCATATATTCTCGGTATATTTTTCTAAAAATGCCTTTGGCACACTGGCATCCTCGTAATCGTAAACATTACCCAATTGATTAATGATGCCTTCAAAAACATCAAGAGCATCAGCAGAATTTGTCAAAACTTCTTCTAACATCTCCAAGAGACCATCTATTTTGGTCACCATTTTCTTTTCTTCATAACCGTTCGAAAATACAAAGGTTACGTCATCCAAATAAGTTATGGTGATCAACTCCTGATTCAACTGACGAAAAACAAAGTTAAGTGTACGGCTTTTGTTTAGATTTTCCAGAATTCTGATTACGTGGGTCTCTTCACTTTCTGTAGTTGTTACGTTAGATTCCGTATTTACTTCAACTTTTCGATTACTAACAGATTTTTGAGACTGCTTACTGATTGCCCGATTAAGTGTCTTAATACTTTCTGCTCTTTCACTATTTGTGGTCTTCTTGAAACTGGCATTCACATTCAAATTTACTTTCTTTATAGGAAGATTTAAACCACCGGATATTTGCGTGTCTTTATATGTACTTTTCTTAGTTTGAGTGTTACTTTCCTGTTCTGCTAAATTCTCAAGATCACTGGCACTTTCGTTACTAAAGCTATCCAACACATTTTGAATATCGCGTTTGTTGCTGACCGTTTGTTTATAGGTTTTAACAGAAATAGTAGTTTTTTCCCCCGGAAGTAATGTAAAGGTTTTGACGGTTTCACCGGCTCCGTATCTACCCAAATAAGTGTTTACACGGCAGTGTTCTACCATGGTAATTTCAGGTGTCAAGGGCGTTGTAGAGTCAGGTTTCGGTTTAAAAGTTACAACACTTTTACCCGCTAGATTGGTTGTGATCACAGGAAATCCATTTTTTGCAAGTTCCCCAACTTGAACAAAACCTAAACCATTGATTTTAGGATCAAGGACTCCTACTGCTCCTTCACCTGTTACAATTAATGCAGAGTCGGCCAGATTAGTCGCCGGAGAGAAACCAAGCATACTATCATCAGTACTCTTGGCTGCCGATTCAGAAGCAACAACACCGGCAAAGGCATTTGCAATATTAGCACCAACCTGAGCAGCATCAAAACTTGCAACTTTGTCGTAATAAGATTCGCCTGATGGCAGATGGTCTTTATAGGCAGCTTTGAATAAAGATGTACCCACAGATAAAGGCAAATAGACATTTGCAACAAAACTGGTTGTCTGTGGTAAGTTGTAATCAAGAACAGGTGGGTTTTGAGTTTCACTTAGCTCCATCATGGGTTTGTTAGTGATACAGGAGGTACTTTCTGGCATAGGATTGTAAATTTAGTGTTTGTAAAACGAGATCGTTCTGTTTAAATTGTATTCAAATGTAAATAACTACAAATTCAATCCCGTTATCCAATTGTCATCGGTTTGTTATGTTTTAGCAACAGTCGTTCATTAACTGACAATCAAATAAAATTTAAACGGACGTCGCTCATTACAAAAGCAAATCGTAAACTTAATGCTGCCCAATTCTTTTCGGTACGGCTTCCATTCTGAACCTTTTTTCAATGACTATCCGGTCTATACTCTTTACCCTCCGGCTTTTTCTGATCGGGTGGGCTGGTTGTCCGCAGCAGATACACATAACTGGCCACTTCCCTTATTTCAAAATGGGTCAGTTTGCCTTCGAATCCGATCATTCCTTTTCCGACATTGCCAATGCTTATTATTTTTGAAATGTCTTCAAACTTAGGCCCGTGAATCCAAAAATTATCGGTCAGGTTTGGACCGATATTGCCTTCGCCTTTGTCGCCATGGCAAACGGCACATTTTACTTTGAACAGCTTCAGACCATTTTTTAGAGACTCCCTGTCTTTCAGCGGGCCGCTTAGCGAATGGTCAAAACCAGCACTTACAATAATTAGAAAAAGAGCTGCAATGCTCAGGCTTATTTTGTATCTGTTCATACAGCGAATTGAATCTGCCGCAAAATATGGAGTTTTTGATTTAAGTTGTATTTTCGCGGACTTTAAAAAAATAGAACTCAATATATTTGACAAACTTATGGGAGAAACACTGATCTACCTAATCCCCTTGTTCGGGGTGTTTGGATTAATTGCAATGGCCGTCAAATCGGCTTGGGTAACAAGACAGGATGCCGGAGATGAAAAAATGCAGGAACTGGCCGGATACATTGCCAAAGGAGCACTTGCTTTTTTGCGTGCCGAGTGGAAGGTACTTGGCTACTTTGTAGTGATTGCAGTATTGCTGCTTGTTTGGTCGGGCTTAAGTCCGAATGCCAATTCAAGCCCGGTGATAGCACTCTCCTTTATTATAGGTGCTTTTTTCTCAGCCACTGCCGGATATTTCGGGATGCGAATTGCAACCAAAGCAAATGTCAGAACAACTCAGGCAGCCAGAACTTCTTTGGCCCGTGCGTTAAGGGTTTCTTTCAACGGCGGTTCGGTCATGGGCTTCGGGGTGGCAGGTTTGGCTATTCTGGGTTTGGGCGGTTTGTTTCTGGTGTTTTACAATATGTTTGTGTTGGACGGCAACGTCAATGGCGAACAGATGGAAAAGGCCCTCGAGGTGTTGGCCGGATTCTCTTTGGGTGCAGAGTCTATAGCCTTATTTGCCCGTGTGGGTGGCGGTATTTATACTAAGGCTGCCGACGTTGGAGCCGATCTTGTGGGAAAAGTAGAAGCCGGAATTCCGGAAGACGATCCGAGAAATCCTGCAACCATTGCAGATAATGTGGGTGACAATGTTGGTGACGTAGCCGGAATGGGGGCTGACCTTTTTGGTTCTTATGTAGCGACAATTCTTGCAACAATGGTTTTGGGCCGCGAAGTTGTTTCTCAGGATAATTTTGGTGGTATGGCTCCTATTCTTCTACCCATGCTGATTGCAGGAATGGGTCTCATATTTTCAGTTATTTCTACGGCATTTGTCCGTATCAAAAACGAAACGGATTCGGTGCAAAAGGCTTTGAATATTGGAAACTGGAGTTCTATTATTATGACAGTCGTGGCTTCCTTCTTCTTGGTTCAGTGGTTATTCCCCACCGGACAACTGGAAATTCGCGGAACTACGTTTCATTCACTCGATATTTTCTGGGCCATTTTAACAGGTCTTATTGTAGGAACCCTCATGTCTGTGATTACTGAATATTACACTTCAATGGGAAAAAGACCTGTGAGAAGTATTATACAGCGTTCTTCAACCGGGCATGCGACCAATATCATCGGCGGTCTTGCAGTTGGTATGGAATCTACAGTTCTTCCAATTCTTGTTTTGGCATCAGGTATATTTCTGTCGCACTATTTCGCCGGACTTTACGGGGTTGCCATTGCAGCTTCGGGTATGATGGCAACAACCGCCATGCAACTGGCGATAGATGCTTTCGGGCCAATAGCCGACAACGCCGGCGGGATTGCCGAAATGAGTGCCTTGCCACACGAAGTTCGTGAAAGAACAGATAATCTGGATGCAGTAGGAAATACCACCGCTGCTTCCGGTAAAGGTTTCGCCATTGCTTCTGCTGCATTAACTGCTTTGGCTTTGTTTGCTGCTTTTGTTGGCGTAGCAGGAATTGACACGATCGATATTTATAAGGCTAATGTTTTAGCCGGGCTTTTTGTTGGAGCCATGATTCCATTCATCTTTTCTTCTCTGGCCATTGCTGCCGTTGGAAGAGCGGCAATGGATATGGTTAATGAAGTTCGCCGCCAGTTTCGCGAAATTCCGGGTATTATGGAATATACTGCCAAACCCGAATACGAAAAATGCGTGGAGATATCAACCAAAGCCTCTTTGCGTGAAATGCTGGCTCCGGGGGCCATTGCTCTTTTGGTTCCGGTTCTTGTTGGGTTTGTTTTCGGACCCGAAGTTTTAGGTGGTGTTTTAGCCGGTGTTACTGTTTCCGGTGTATTGATGGGAATGTTTCAAAACAACGCCGGTGGGGCCTGGGACAATGCCAAGAAATCTTTTGAAAAAGGGGTGCTGATCAATGGAGAAATGAAATACAAAGGTTCTGATGAACATAAGGCATCGGTAACCGGAGATACTGTTGGTGATCCGTTCAAAGATACTTCGGGTCCGTCTATGAATATTCTCATCAAACTGATGTCTATCGTAGCATTGATTATAGCTCCGCACATCAAGGGAATCAGTGGTTTGGGTTCAAGCGAAAGTTCTGTCATGGATTGTTCGGTCGTGTCTTGCGAAGGTATGAACATGGAATCTTATTGTGGTCAAGACATGGATGACCACAAGATGCATGGCATCAAACACGGTGGTTGCTCCAAGGGAGAAAAATGTTGTGGTCAGTGCAACGAAAAATGTGAAGATGGTCAAGGGTGCTGCCAAAAAGGAACCTGCAAAATGGAAAATGATCATGGTGTAAAATGTGTGGGACATAAGAGGTATTCAGACAAAATGCCCAAAACAAATCCTGATGACAAAAGTGTCCATAACGAGTAAAAAATGATGTTGCAATGGAAATTGGTTTTTCTCAGTCCGTGGTTATTCTGCCACCAGCCGAAAACTGAACCGATTAATTCCTGATGTTGTTTGGAGAACCTCAACTACCCGAATAAAAACCGATATTAGTTTCCCCTTTAGATTAAATTTATCCAAATCACCGACAGGCCCCCTAACTATGACATTTAGAATCTATTGATTTATCTCGCTTCAACCCATTCGATTTTTATTTTTAACCGGGCCAAAAACAGGTACACCTTTTCTTCTTTAAAATCTGACAAATCATCGTTATTAACTTTTTATCTCCATGTAAAAAGTTGAGAATACATTTTGCTAAAATTCATAAAAACAAAATCTGATGACTTAATGAAAAAGCACTTCTTCAATTATCTCCAAAGTTGTGTCAACTGTTCTTGATCTGGTATCTAAAAGGGGGTTGACTTCTGTAATTTCCAAAACCCTGACATCATGATTGAGAATCAGACCTTTTAACAAATCAATCGTCTGCTGAATCTGCAATCCACCCGGAAACGTGGTTCCTGTTCCATCCGATATTTGGGGATCAAGGCTGTCAACATCAAATGACAAGTAAACCGGTTTCGTAGGTTTAATGCGGACTTTAACCCAATCCAGTACTCGATGAATACCATTGGCGTCCATTTCCTCATTTTTCAAATGGGCGATGTTTAAGGTTCGCAATTGTGTCCACTCCTCTTCTTCCAGATCGCGAATATCAAGCAACAAAAGGTCTTCGGGTTTCAGAGATTTTCCTTCAACATTTTTATTCAGATTTTTAACTTCGTTCCAAAGTTGTTGTTCTTCAATCGAAGGAGTCCTCACCGCCACATCTTTATTGTCTAATCCCAGAATAGCCGCTAATGGCATGCCGTGCAGATTACCGCTCGGCGAAGACCAAGGGCTGTGCAAATCTCCGTGGGCATCTATCCAAACCACTGATACTGAACTGTTCATCGCCTGACGAAAACCGGCAACCCCACCTATAGCGTTGCTGTGGTCGCCACTTAGCAACAATACGAATTTGCCTTTTGACAATTCTCGATTAACAAGAGTTTTAAGTCCTTTATTAAAATCTATAATTGCCCCTATATTTTTTGCCCATTGGTTTTCCGGACGGGAATGTAGCATCTGATTGTATGTACTCAAAGTTACACAATGCATTTCGGCCAGTCTTCGGTTTTTGCTAAGGTCTCGCAATCGCAAAGCTGTAGGCCCGATGGAGGGTCCTCTGGTTCCGGCACCTAATTCAGACAGAGCTTCGATGATGACTATATTCTTCGTATCTGCCACTGACAAAATATTATTTTTAGTTGTGGTTAGTTGAAATGGCTTTCAGGGCAATTATAGGGATTTTATGTGTAACATAATCAGGTGGAACACCATATTGCAATTCAACTCGCAATAGCAAGTGTGGCATAGCCCAGACCAACAAGCATGTTTTGATGGCAGCCCTGAATTAAAACCTGAAAAAATACCTGAACCTTCCGAACAAAAGGGCCCTTTCAATAATGATAACCCTTACAATAAAACTGGGGAAAGAACTGAAGCCTGTCAAACACACTATTTCAGGCTTCAAACAAGACATTTTAACCCATCTGAACTTTCAGACAAATTTGACAAAGTCAAAACAAACCTCGCTTAAAAGGCCCGCGATTGCGTTGTTTATTTCTCAGCCCACCACCTTCTGAATTGTAAATTAGTTGTGCATCAGTTACCTTTATAATATGCCAATTTTTCGTTCGTCATTTTAGCTGAATTGATTCTACTATTTTCGTCAACTCGTCAATTGAAATGTTTCTATTACTTGGTATAGCAATATGAACAATTAGTCCTTTGTCAATTTTATTGCTTGCTATTTTGTGCTCTTTTAAATATATTTTTTTGTCTGTGTTGTAAAAAGAAAGCGAATCAACATTTATATCCAAGAATTTAACTGTTACTTTTTTTGCGTAATTTTCTTCAAAGCCATATTCACCGTAAAAGTATGAAGAGTGGTTTCCCGTATGGGATTGACAGGCTGACACAAACTGTGTCGCTTTAATTTGAATACTTATGGAACTTAAAAACCTGAAAGTCGTATTTTTGGTCAATTGTAATGCAATGTTTTTCGAGTATGGAAAATTGAAAATTCCTTTTTTTAATAAATATGAAGTAGTGTTGGCAGACACTTTATGGTTTTAAAGCCACTCAACACAAAGCCCGAAACGATAAGTGAAGCGACTATTCAATTAATAAACATCATCCTTTTCGATTGAATCACCTGTCCGTCAATCACCAAAGTATAAATAAAAGTGCCACTCTGATGATTGCCGTGATCGTATTGCACTTCGTTGATTCCTTCGTTTAGTTCAACGGGCATGCGATCGACTTCCTTTCCGGTGAGATCGGTGATGGAGATAAAAGCTACCTTGAATTTAACATGCCCGTTTACCTGAATTGAAATCATGGTTGACTCATCGGCGGGGTTTGGTTTGCTCTGCAACAACTCTATTGATTTTGCCGGTTGAGTTTGTCCCTCGATACCTGAAATTTTAGCCATATACTCTCGCGAGAAAAGGCTTTCAACCCCTTTGCTGTCAACAGAGGCCACACTTGCAATATAGTCTGCCGGGCCAGCCGGGATGCTAAAGGTTGTACCGGTAAAATAATAAACAGAGTCCCAGTCATTGGTGGTTGTTCGCAGCCCAACTTTGTATTTCCCATATTGCGTTTGTTGCGTAATGGTGACTTTCAGGTTGGTGAAACCATCCACCGCAAAAGTGAAATCAGGAACATTTGGACTGATTCCTGCCATACCTGCAGCACAGCCATTCATCACCGCGTTTCGCCCCAGGTAATTGAAGTTGACAAAGAAGCTGTCTATCTTCCCGTCAGTGTCGGTGTCAACTCCTAAAATGTCAGACGAAGTATGCTGACGGTCTTTATAAGTCGGGCCCACCCCGGCATCGCCATTTTCATTGGCAGCGGTAAACCTGATCGCGGGATACAAATGCTGCCTGAAAGGAATGTGATCTCCTCCCCTGCCGGTCCGGTCTTCCGGCGTCATGATGTTCACCGCCATGGGAACTTTAGTTATTGGTTTGATCCGGTTGTTGTATTGCAGTTTTACATATCTCGCCAGTCCTTTGTGAAAGGAATTGTAACCTCCAAAGGAAAACAGCCTGACGTGTGTGCTGTCCACCAGACCAACACCAGAACAACCCGGCTGTGAAGCAGTATTTCCGCAGATCACGCCACCGATCACGTCATTGTTGAGGACTGCCTTCACTGCAATTCCCTTCTGCTGGCAAAAGTCGGCAAAGGCCTCAGCCCCGTTCAATCCCTGCTCCTCGGCGATAGTCAAAAGAAAAACAATGCTATGGTTATAACTGTATCGGCTCATTACCCTTGCCAGTTCAATAACCAAAGCTGTTCCGCTGCCATTGTCCTCCATTCCTTCTGCCAGACAATTGATGTCGCAGCCATCGTCGCAGCGACTATCTATATGGGCTTCTATAATAATGATGGATTTGTCAGTGGTATCCATTCCCGGCAAAACCGCAAAGATGTTCCGGTGTTGCCCCACACCGCAAATAACCTGATCAAATTGCAGATAAGAAGGAAACAAACGATTTTCATTGGCGGCACTGAACTGCTGAAATTTCCCAAACACCCATCTTCTGGCGGCTCCGATTCCTGTGGTTGAAGAAAGAGTATCTGAACCCGTGTTGCGGTTTTTGAAAGTTCTCAAAACTTCCAGATAGGCCTTCAGTGAATCGGCAGAAATCCTTGCATTGAGTCCTCTGCTGATAGTATCGGGGTGGTTCAGGATTTTAGTAGCCTGGTATTTTGCAGGAGCATAATTGCCTTTCATCACCGTTTCGGCTACAGGATTGGTAGAGAGGATATTTGTTTGGGCGTTGCCCTGAAAGCAAAGGAAGGTCAAAGTGAAAAGGTAGATCAGCTTTTTCATATTGAAGACAAAGTTAGAGAAAAGATTTATTACACCAGACGGAGTGTCTCTTTGGAGATTATTGAAAACCAAGTTCAACTGACAATCTTCAACAACCTCTCCTAATATTTCCTAATTTGTCATAAATTAGGACATTTTAGGAAATATTCTTACTTTTGTTGGCATGAAACGAATTGAAAGTCCACCAAACTGGAGAGAGGACAATTACTTTTTTGCCGGAATTGAATTGTTCTCAAGCCCAGATTTTCAAAGTAAAATAAAAGGAATAAATGAACAATACTCATATTGGGATAAGATCAAATATCAGAAGGATTTAGCTACCACAGACCCAAAAATTGTTTGGTCTGCCATTAAAATTTACAGGAGCATTACACGTGAGCGAATTCAATTTGGCAAACATCGTTTTCAATACAGCCTCTTGAATCCTATGCTAAAAGCCATACAAGAATTTGACCTGGAATTTCGAAAAAATGTTGAGTTAAAAGATACAGCATCAGTAGAAGATAGAAAGCGACACCTGATCAGCTCCATCATGGAGGAAGCCATTGCTTCCAGCCAAATTGAAGGAGCAGTCACCACCAGAAAAAAGGCCAAAGAAATGCTCAGGAAGAACACCAAGCCCAGAAACAAATCTGAGCAGATGATCTTAAATAATTACCGGACCATAACACATATTGTCGAAATAAAAGATGAACCTATCACTCTGGAAAGATTGTTTGAGGTTCATAAACTGATCGCTAACCAAACATTAGAAGATGTCAATGATGAAGGCAAATACCGAGATAACAACGACGTTGAAGTAGAGGATGCCATTGATCATGAGACTGTCTATTCCCCACCCGACTTTAAAGAAGTCCCTGAAATAATGGATGCGTTATTTCAATTCTTTAACTCAAATGATGAAAAACAGTTTATTCACCCAATTGTCAAAGGATGCATCATCCATTTTATTATCGGATATATCCATCCTTTTGTGGATGGAAATGGACGGACAGCACGAGCTTTGTTTTACTGGTACCTGCTAAAGAACGGCTATTGGCTAACGGAATACTTATCCATTTCGCGACTAATCATTCAAACCAAAACACAGTATGCCGAGGCTTTTATTCACACCGAATTAGACGAAAATGACCTGACCTATTTCATCAACTACAAGGTGAAAACCATGCAATTGGCTTATGAGAGTCTGAAGGAATACCTGCAACGCAAAGCAAACGAGAAAAAACAGTTGATTAATTTCACGAAGATCAAGGGTATCAACGAACGGCAGGCTCTGATCATCAATTGGCTTTTTGAGGAACCGGATCAAATTTTGAGCGTCAAAGAAATTGAAAACAGGTTTAACGTCGCCAACCAAACAGCCAGAACCGACCTGACCGGACTTGAAAGTTTGGGTTATTTGGAATTGGTAGAACTCAACAAAAAGTCTAAAGGGTTTTGCAAGTCAGAAAGGTTTGATGAACTTTTAAAAGCACAACTGACAACCAAATAAACTCGATCTCATTTCGTTACTTTTAGTGGTTAAGTAGGTCAAAGTTTGAAAAAGCCAATTGTAAAAGGTGTATGCGATTGGATCGTTGTCAGGGAAAGGAATATTCCAATGATTTTGATATTTCGTTAGGAAACTTACATTTGTCAGGATTATGGCAGTCGAAATCAACTCGACATAATATTGAAGTAAACGAACCGACCATGAACAAAGAATATTTCTATCTGTCAGGTAAGGAACAAAAAGGGCCTCTTAGTTCCGAAGACTTAAAAAACTTGAACCTATCATCTTCAACTCTCATATGGACTGAGGGTTTGGAGAATTGGAAGCCTTTATCCGAAATAGAAGAATTGACTTCCAAGTCTACACCCCCTCCACCACCTCCATCAATAGAATCTTTGCAACAATCTGATAAACAAAGTATAACTTCTTTTAAACCAACAAAACGGGAGCAGATTTTCCTGATTTCTTGGATTTCTTTTCACTTATTGGCACTTATTTTATCTTATACGGGAATTGATTTTTTCAATAAATACAAAGAACTCAGATCAGAAACGTTTTGGCCCTTTACTGAATTCAGGGGAGAATTCGGGGGAGCTAGTAGGTTCTTAGGAATATTTGCGGACTATGATTTCACTGAATTCATGGTATATGTATTTTGTACCATTGTGTTGTTCTTTGTTTACCGCATCATAAATCCAGAGGCTGACTTTAGAATTAACGGAATTGCCAAGAGATTAGTCCCATCAATTGTTATTTTCAACTTCTTATGTTTGCTTTTTTCTCTTAAAATTTCTCTGAACGGTGCATGGTTCAGTTCTAAAGAATTTTGGCCTTTCGCGTTTATGTCTGAAGGTGTCCATTTTAATCTTACAAATAATTATTGGTCCCATGATAGCGGAATTCTTTATGCATATGACTTTTCCGAGTTTTTTACTTACACCCTTATTACAGTATTAGTTTTTTGCATTTTTAGAACATTTCAGAAGAGAGAGAGTACTAATTAGTCGGTTAATGCACAAATAATGGTTCTCAGGAAATAGTCTTACATGATAGGTCTTTAAATCACAACTGACACAGACTTCCTAAGACTTACAATTATTAAACAAGCATGCAAAATGAACGTACCATAAAAGGGTTGGTGGTATGAATGCAAAGAACGCTAGCAAGTAACAAAATAATCTCTATCCATAGCAAAAGAAGATGGAATCTGGTACAACAGGTGTTATAGACCATGTGTATAGAAGAGGAAATTGATTTTGAATTAGGTTTGAATTCGATATATATTTTTCGAATAACTTAATTCTAAATTTATGAAACAATTACAATTTAACATTCACAAAAACTTCCTTCTCGAAACATCAGCTTGGGGAGACGTAAGCCACTATGACATTGTTGCGTTGCTTGACAATGTAGTTCTCAATTTCTACAAAAATTTGGACGCGACCCAAATTTCGATAAAAACGGTATTTCTTAAACACTCCAGTACCAGAATTCCGCCTGTAAAGTGTCCAATAATTTTCAAAAATGAACCTTTCAATGAAATAAATTTATGTGCACAACACACTTATTGGGGCCAGTATGCTTATGAATTTTCTCATGAACTTTGTCATCATGTAATTGATCCTGACACCTATTCTACTGATCATAAATTTGGCTGGTTAGAAGAATCTATTTGCGAACTTTCTTCAATTTGTGCCTTGCTTGAAATGTCTAATACTTTTAGGAACATATCACTCGAACCGAGGTGGGGCGAAGACGCTGATAAATTGCTTTCTTATGCCAATGATATCCTTTATTCTTCTGAAAATGTAATTGATAAGGCATTTCACCAGTGGCTTACTGACGGCTTAGACTTGCTTTATGGAAATAGGTATAATCGAAAAATGAACAGGATTGTTGCAGTACACTTATTTCCGATTTTTCAAGAAAACCCAAAACTTTGGCAAGTAGTCCATTATTTCAAGAATGTTCAAGTATTTGAGGCAATGAACTTGGATCAATTCCTGAAAGAATGGAAGAAAGGGGTTCCATCTGATTTGATTGAAAAATTTGAGACGATAGAGAGAACCTTACTATCCTACGACCAATAATCAGGTACAAAAAGGCATTTTTCTACAAATCTACATTCCCTAAGATGTCCTAATTTGTCAAGAATTAGGACATTTTAGTTCAACCTCCCCAAATACTCTGTCGTCACATTCACGCCCAGTTCTTTGGCTTTCAGGGCGTCTTTTAAGGCGTTGAGTTTGTCGCCGTTTGCCAGATAGCACTCCGAGCGGCTGAAATAATAGGAGCCGGAATTCGGACTTAGGGAAATAGCATTGTTCAGACTTGAAATGGCTCTGGCATATTGCTTTTGGTTTTGCTCGTTCACCCCGTTCCAGTAATAGGCTTTGTGAGCCGCCTTGTCTTTGATGATGTCGAAATAAGTTTCAAAATCCTTTTGGGCAGATGCACTTTCTTTTCTAAGCATAAAATAATACCACGGTTCAGGTAACTATCGGTATATCACGGATTGGCCTCCAACGCCTTGAGTCGTTTAGGGAATGTCTCCAGATCATGGCGTTGCCAAACACAACAAACGCC
The DNA here is from genome assembly GCA_020053795.1 of Bacteroidia bacterium. Classification (GTDB taxonomy): domain Bacteria; phylum Bacteroidota; class Bacteroidia; order NS11-12g; family UBA9320; genus JAGVMN01. The sequence continues at coordinate 22,151 of JAGVMN010000021.1, forward strand.
ACAAGACGAGATAAATGTACCTTTCGATGTGCGTTGGATGCTCGCAGCTGACCCATGGCCGGTTGTTCAGAAGCAAAATGTACAACCGTTTCTTCAATCTCAGGCTCTATCCGGTTCTGGTGATTCGGTTTTTTTCTGCATACCTCCTGAAGGGCAAGTGTTCCGCCTGTTTCATACAACTCTCTGTTGCGATAAAAACGATCACGGGAGTATCCCATGACCTTGCAGGCTTCTGAAACTTGGCCTAATTTCTCTGCTAAATTTAGCAGTCCTCATCGTGTTTTGATTCATTTTGTTTCTACCTTCATTTCTGAAAGTTTTATGGATTTGAATTGTGTAATTTCACTTTCACAATTTAAACAACTGTCAGATTAAGTCAAAACTATTACAAATAAACATCCGTCATACAACTTCAATAATTCAATTTATCTTTGACCCATGACAAAGATAACAATTGCCGGTGGTGGTTTGGCGGGCTCACTGATGGCCGTTTATTTAGGAAAACGAGGTTTTGATGTAGAGCTATACGAACGGCGTTTGGATATGCGGAAGAACCTCATTTCTGCAGGTAAATCCATCAACCTGGCCCTGAGCACAAGAGGACTGAACGCACTGGAAAAAGTGGGTTTGCGGCAGGCCATTTTAGATCATGCCATACCCATGCACGGACGCATGATACACGACCCGCAGGGAATTCAGAAATATCAGCCATATGGCAAGGAGGGTCAGTATATCAACTCGGTTTCGAGGGGCATGCTGAACATATTATTGCTCGAACTTGCCGATGAACTGCCCAATGTCAAAATATTTTTCGAACACCGTTGCACTGAGGTTGATTCCGAAAAAGGTATTGCATGGTTCGAAAACAATGAGGGCATATCCCTAAAAGTAAAATCGGATTATATCATCGGCGGCGATGGGGCTTTCTCTGCCGTCCGTTTGAGGATGATGCAGTCAGAGCGGTATGACTACTCGCAGGAATATCAGAAACATGGCTACAAGGAACTGACCATTGCTCCCAAGAACGGGGGTTTCGCCATGAAGAACGAATGTCTGCATATATGGCCCCGCAGAGAATACATGCTCATCGCCCTTCCCAATCCCGATAAGACTTTTACATGTACCTTGTTTTTCCCTTATGAAGGGCCCGATAGCTTTGCTTCTATTAAAACCGAAGCCGACCTGTTGAAATTCTTCAATACCAATTTCCCCGATGCGGTGCCACTGATGCCCGATTTGGTTGAGGACTTTTTTGCCAATCCAACTGGTGATTTGGTAACGGTTCGTTGCTTTCCATGGGTTACCGGAAAAACGATTCTAATTGGGGATGCGGCCCATGCGGTGGTTCCATTTTACGGGCAGGGAATGAACTGTGCTTTTGAGGATTGTGTGGAGTTGGATGTCTGTCTCGAAAAATATTTACCCGACTGGAAAAAAGCTCTTGATACATATCAGAAAATCCGCAAACCTAACGCTGATGCCATAGCTGATCTGGCCATTCAGAACTTCATAGAAATGCGTGACAAGGTGGGAGATGCCGATTTTCTGCACTTTAAAAAACTGGAACACGACCTGTGTGAATTATATCCGCATTCATTCAAATCTCAGTACGAGATGGTTTCTTTTACACTTGAATCATACGTCAAAGCCAAAGAACTGGGAGCAGCCAATACCCGCCTGGTGAAATACCTGATTGAATTCAAACTGGAAGACAGGATAAAAGATGCTGCTTTTATGGAACAATTCTTTGAAAATTTCAGAAACAATAATTTGCAAGAATACGTCTAAATCTCATGAGAAAATTCTTTGCAGATGCCTTGTTTGTTCAGATTTTAAACCTGTTGGTGAAGCCGGTTTGGATTTTGGTGATAGACAGGGCAGTGCAAAATTATCTTCCCGCAGAAGCTTATGGCGGATATTTCAGTTTGCTGAGTTTTAGTTTTCTTTTCATCATCATACTCGATCTGGGAATCAACACCTACAACAACCGAAGTGTGGCCGTCAATGATCAGTTTTTTGCGGAACATTTCAGGGAACTCATCAAAGTAAAAACCTTTTTGAGTCTGATTTATGCTGCGGTTGTGTTGGTCATCGGTTGGGTAGTGGGCATTTCTGCGGAAGAACTTCCCTTGTTGATTTTATTGATCGTAATGCAGATTCTGACCTCGTTCAGTCAGTTTATCCGGTCGAACATCACCGCCTGGCATTGGTTCAAAAAAGAGGGGATACTGTCTGTTACCGATCGTTTTGTCGCCATTATTGGCATTGCAGCTTTTCTTTGGATTCCGGACTGGAAGGATTGGTTGAATGCCGAAATATTTGTGGCTATTCAGCTTTGCGGAGTAGCAATAGCTTTGATTCTTGGGTTGGGATATTCATGGTCGCAGATAAAGCATATTAGTAAAAAAACAGATTCCGGACTTTGGCGGAAAATACTAAAAGAGAGTTGGCCTTTTGCCTTATTGGCTGCGTTGATGGGATTGTACACCCGTATCGATGCGGTGATGTTAAAATTCCTTCACACAGATGGAGCTTTAGAGACTGACGTTTACGCCATGGGCTACAGGCTTTTGGATGCCGGAAATATGTTTGCGGCCATTCTCAGCGGGATGCTTCTTCCGTACTTTTCGCGGTTGCTCTCCCAAAAAAACGATACCAAAAGACAAAGCCATGTGGCTTATGGGTGGATGTTCCTGGGTGCCGCTCCTATTGTCTTTCTCGGCCATCGGTATGGCTTTCAAATTACCTCTTTTCTCTATCCCGACAAAGCGGATGCTTATTCCGCTAATATATTTTCACTCTTGATGACTGTTTTCCCGGCTGCCGCATTGGTGTTTGTTTTTGGAGCCTTGCTCACTGCAGCCGGCAGCATCCGTTGGCTGAACAGAATGGCCATTGCCTCTTTTATTCTCAATTTTTCTGCAAATCTCATTTTAATTCCTGAATTTGGGGCAGAAGGAGCTGCTTTTGCCACACTATCCACTCAGTGGTTCTTTGGGCTGGCATGTGTTATCAGATGTTACAGCAAGTTTAAGTGGCGGTTTGATTTAAGAGGAATGACTTATTGGGTCTTATGGCTGGGCATCCTGTTTGTCTCCATATTTTATATACCCCAAATATTTCCCCCATGGCTCATTCAATGCGTGGCAGTTTGTGTTCTGGCAGTAGTCTTGGCCGTGATTTTCAATTTGGCAGAAATAAGAAAGGGGTTTAGGAATATATTTGGACAATAGTGAGACCAGCTAAGATCAGACAAATATCATTTCCTGAAACAAGTTCAGGATGATGCAATGCGTTCGTTAACCGAATGCGTTTGTGATTTTGCAGAATTATTTAGTTTACAGGCATCAACAACATGAAACCTGAAACTTGGGCTTTGAAATTTGGGCCTTGGGTCTTTGTTTCGAAACCGCACAACCTATCACCTGAGTTTATTGTCTAAATTCGCGAACTTTAATGAAAAAAAACCAATGACCCAACAGAACAAAGCTTTTGAATTCAACTTTGTTGACCTCCTCCAATTCATCTATCGCTGGAAAAAACATCTGATCATCATTTGCGGCATCGCCGCAGTGGCATCGGCCATTTTTTCGAGCCCTTTATTTATCAAGCCCAAATACAAAGCCGAGGCTATTTTCTACCCCACTACCATCAACTCCATCAGTAATGCCATGTTTACAGACCTGAATAAAAGGGAAATGGACCTGCTGGCCTTTGGTGAAGAAGAAGAAGCCGAGAACGCCTTGCAAATATTGCAATCATCTGAACTGAAAAGCCGTATTGTCAGAAATTTTAACCTGATGAAACATTATCGAATTGACCCAAAAGGCAGTCAGCCTATGACCAAACTGGCCAAAAAACTTGATGCCAATATTGATTTCAAAAGAACGAGATATCTCAGTGTAAAAGTTACCGTGCTCGATGAAGACAAGGACATGGCGGCGAGAATTGCCAATGGAATTACTGAATTATATGATACCATCAAGACCGAAATACAAAAGCAGGTGGCCAATGAAGCTTTCAAAATTATTGAGGGACAATACAAAGCAAAAGAAGCAGAAGTTTGGGAATTCCGGGTCAAATTGAAAGAACTGGCCGATCAGGGCATTACCAACTACGAAGAACAATCAAGGGCCGTTTCTGAGGAAATTTTCAAGTTAAAATCTAAGGGAGGGTCACCATCGGGGCTAACTGAACTGGAAGCCCAACAAACCAAGCTGGCCAAATTCGGTTCCGATTTCACCTACTACAATGAAACATTGATATTGGAACTTGAAAATCTCAGTCTGGCCCGGAAGCGTTACGAAAAAGCCAAAGTTGACATTGAGCAAACGATGACACATAAATTCATTGTTAATTCTGCCACACCTGCAGAGAAAAAATCATATCCCATTCGCTGGCTCATCGTTTTGGGAACCGTCACAGCAACTTTTGTTCTGATGATGATCGTGATGTTGTTCACAGAAAACTGGAAAAAGATTAGCGGTAAGGAAGATGCTGTCGCTGAAGCCTGAACAGATTTCGTTATGCTGGATTTATTTAATCGGAATACTTTTTACAGGTATTTCGATACTCGCTATTGCTTTCGATTTTTATTTTATCCTTTTGCTGCCCGTGGCTTTGATCGGGTTGTTTCTGCTTGTCTTTTCACCCGATAAAATTATCTATTTTCTGGCTTTTGCTGTACCACTTTCTATACCTGTGAAAGATGTCGGCGGTGGTTTTGGACTGAGTTTGCCAACGGAACCTTTAATTGCTTTACTTTTTTGCGGTATCATTTTTAAACTTCTTACCGGCACCAATTTCGACCGAAAAATTGTTTTCAATATCCTTAGTCTGATTATAGCCATTGACCTGATTTGGCTGGCCATAACCGCAGCCACCAGTACGATGCCGTTTATATCCTTCAAATACCTTCTGGCCAGGAGTTGGTATGTGATTGTGTTTTATTTCGGACTGAGTCACCTCTTTAAAAATTTCAAAGCTATTCATATCTTCATCTGGGGATTTTGCATCGCCACTACGATCCTTGTTTTATATACCATGGCAAATCATGCCGAGGGATCTTTTACCCGGCTTTATGCCTATACGGCCATGCGGCCATTTCTGCCTGATCACGGAATGTACGCTGCAGCCATTTCGTTTTGTATTCCCCCGCTTTTTATTTATGCGGTTTATGGGCATGTCTTCAAATACAGTTTGGCAACAAGGATTTTCGCCTTGGGGCTGCTGGCCATCATCACTATTGGTGTGGTGCTTTCTTTTACCAGGGCTTCCTGGCTTGGGGTCGGGCTTACCTTTGGGATTTATGGATTGATGCTCGTCGGATTTCGCTTCAGGACCTTGCTGATCTATGCGGTGCTGGCCCTTGTGGTTTTTCTCTTTTTGCAACAGGATTTTTTGAATGAATTGTCCAGAAACAAACAGGACAGTGCCGACAATCTGGAAGAACATTTGCAGTCGTTCAGCAATGTGAGTACAGACCCGTCAAATCTCGAAAGACTCAACCGTTGGAATTGTGCCCTGAGGATGTTTCAGGATAAACCTGTTTTGGGCTGGGGTCCCGGAACTTATACCTATCAGTACGGAGCTTTTCAGATAAGTGGCGAGATGACCATCATCAGCACCAACTCCGGCGATTTGGGCAATGTTCACAGTGAATACCTGAGACCCTTGTGTGAGTCAGGTGTGCTGGGTGGACTGTTTTTTCTGCTCATCGTTCTGTTTTCAATCAACAAAGGCTTTTACCTCTTCCACAATGGCAAAAATCCAAAAGTACGATATATGGCTTTGGCAGCTATGTTGGGTCTGATGACCTATTTTTCGCATGCTGTTTTGAATAATTACAGTGAGTTCGACAAAATTGCAATACCCATGTGGGGCTTCATGGCCATTCTTTTGGCTTTGCAGGTTTTTCACAACGAGCCTGAAAATACCTCTCAAAAGACATAGATTTGCCTGATGGCAACAATCTATGCGACAGATTAAACCCTTCCAAGTATTCAAACAAAACAAGTTGGCCTTTGGTGGACTAATTTTTATTATACTCTGCCTCATATTGTCTATTGCCGGTTATCTGATCACCCCTGACAAAACCCCATCAGCTAACAATATGGCCTTGTCCCTGGCTCTTAAAAAACCGGGGTTTACCGTTCATATTTTGAAAATACCGGTTGATCATAAAGTGAAAAGTTCCTTTTGGGGAACCTTGCTGAATGGCAGTCCGTCAAAGTTCAGTGAGATACCGATTTCGGATTACAAAATAAAAGGTGACAGCCTGTTATATGCACCTTACGTCTCCGAGGGAATTTTGATTTGGAATAGTATGGTGTTGCTGAGAAAAAACGCATATATGGGGAGTAAAGGCGTATCTGTTGAGAAGAGAACCTATTGGCTTGGCACCGATCGGTTTGGGAGAGATATGCTGAGTCGTTTGGTTTTGGGAGGCAGAGTTTCACTGGCAGTGGGTTTTATTTCAGTAACAATTTCACTCATTATTGGAGTGGTTCTCGGCATGCTGGGCGGCTATTTTGGAGGATGGGTTGATGGTGTTGTCATGTGGCTTATCAATGTTGTTTGGTCACTGCCAACCCTGTTGATTGTGGTAGCCTTTAGTATGGCACTGGGAAAAGGGTTCTGGCAAATATTCGTTGCCGTTGGTTTGAGCATGTGGGTAGAGCTTGCCCGCATGGTTCGAGGTCAGGTAATGAGCGTCAAAGAGATGGAATACATACAGGCGGTCAGAGTACTGGGCTTCGGTGATATAAGAATTATGTTCGGTCATATCTTGCCCAATATTGCCGGGCCGGTTATTGTCATTTGTGCAGCCAATTTTGCCTCAGCCATTTTGTTGGAAGCCGGATTGAGTTTTCTTGGACTTGGCGTTCAACCGCCCTTCCCCAGTTGGGGAATGATGATCAAAGAGCACTATGCTTTTATCGTTTTCGATGCGGCACATCTGGCCATTGTTCCGGGTTTGGCCATTATGTTTTTGGTGATGGCCTTTAATTTTGTGGGTAATGGATTGAGGGATGCAATGGATATGAGGGGTTGACTGTATTTTTGCGAAAACAATTAAAAATCCATGTCCATGAAAACATTCAGACTATTTACCTTGACATTATCCATCGGTTTCATGTTGTCATGCGACAGCACAAGTCAGATTTTAAAAAACACTGGGCAACTTCTAAAAACCATGAATACGGGAATCACCCAGAAAGAGGCAATAGGTGGATTAAAAGAAGCCTTAGTCAACGGAGCAGGGATAGGCACGGATTTTCTGTCGGCAAGGGATGGTTTCCTGAAAAATGCCACCTATAAAATACTTTTCCCTCCCGAAGCTCAGAAGATGGAACGGACGCTTCGCAAATACGGCTTTTCAGCCCAGTGCGATAAATTTATCGAAACCGTAAACCGCGGTGCGGAAATGGCAGTGGCCGAAGCAAAACCGGTTTTTGTAAATGCCATAAAATCTATGAGTATCGGCGATGCCATCTCAATTGTTAACGGAGGAAACGGGGCCGGAACCTCTTATCTAAAAAGGACTACAAGCAACGATTTGAGAACAAAATTTAGCCCGATTATTCAAAAATCATTGGACAAAGTGGAGGCCACCAAATACTGGAAGGACGTGATGACCCTGTACAACAATATTCCGGGTTTTCAAAAAATCAATCCCGATTTGAATGCTTATGTTACAAACAAAGCCATGGAAGCACTATTTAGTCAGATAGAAATAGAGGAAAACAAAATTCGTCAGGACCCTTTGAGGCGGGGAACCGAATTGTTGAAAAAGGTTTTTAACTATGCGGATCAGCAGAAGAACAAATAGGTAACCATAGTTTTATGATATGGTTGAAAAATCAGAAATTCTCCTTTCGTTAACTCTTCGATCAACCAATCGATATTTCGGTAAAGCATAAAAAGGGTCAGAAGAGAACTTACAATGATAGCAACGATTCTCAAAGACTTGTCGCGAATGACAAGTGCAAAGACAACAGGAACACATGAAAAAATGAGATTTGACCCGATCAAAAAATACTTCGCCGGAGATACATACCAATTGTCAATTGTTTTTTCCATCAGGAAAATAGTTACATTAGAAACAAGCCAATAGCCTAAAGCCAAAACAACCAAAAGTTCAATCGTTGAGTAGCGGCTGTTCTTGGGTACAATTTCTGAACTTTCTTGAATCACTATTTCTGAATGTGATTTTCGATAGCCAAGGTAGAGTAGCAAAATATTTGCCGCGATTACAGCGATAAAAAACGCCAGACCAGCGAGGTAGGCCACTCCTGCCCTTTGATGGGAAGCCTCATCTGCAAATCGAATGGAGAAATAAGAATCGACCAAACAAATCAGGATCAGCAACGCCAAACCAATGCTGAATAGAATCTTACGGGGATGGAAGTAGTACCTCACACTTAGTATGGTCAGAATTAATAGAGGGGCCACAAAGAATACCAATGCATAGCCTAAAAAATACAAGATCAACCCGGCGAGGTTATGTCCGTCGGCAAAGACAGAACTGACGAGCAGTGTCAGGATTATTGTAAATGCGGACTTTTTCATTTTGGGTAGAAATATAGTACCCCATAGATGAGAAACAAAATTAACAAAAAAACAAACATTAATCTCATCATCCATTTGCCTGACCAACCATGTAAATAAGCATCACTTTGACTTTGAACCATAGAACCCTCTATCATGGCAATATTTTCGATTTCCTTTGATTTCTCCAGATCATGTTGCCTGACATAATATCTCGATATTCCTGCGGAATCTCCATAACCAGATAGCTCTTTATGATAATGGATTCCTTTATATATAAGTTGGTTTTCAAATTTGATTTGGGTAATGGACCCAGCTTGAAATTCAAACCAGTTGTTTAAATCAATTGACTGATTATCCATAAGGTCTGAGTTATGTTACTGCGGCACCTTCCGTCTCTTTAACTCCCTCTTTATCAAAATCAATTCCCGGCTTGCCTGTCCCGCAACAGAAGTGTTTTCCTGGGCACGACGACTGAGATATGGCAAAACTGTTTTTATGGGGCCAAAAGGCAAATACTTGGCAACATTATAACCGGCCTGTGACAAATTAAAACTGATATGATCGCTCATGCCGAACAACTGGGCAAACCAAAAACGCTTGTCGTCATTGGCAAAACCTTTTTCGTGCATCAGTTTTACCAGCAACGCTGAACTGTCTTCGTTATGAGAGCCGCAGCAAATGGAAACAATGTCGGCATTTTCAACACACAAACCCAAGGCTGCATCGTAATCGGCATCAGTGGCGGCCTTGTCTTTATGAATCGGACTGGGGTAACCCATTTTTTCTGCTCTTTCTCTTTCCTTTTCCATATAGGCACCCCGTACCAGTTTGAATCCGAGTTTGTATCCTTTTTCTCTGGCTTTGATGATTTGAAGTTCCAAAAATTTCAAACGGTCGTGCCGATACATTTGAAGGGTGTTGTAAACAATAACCTCCGAGCGGTTGTGCTTTTCCATCATCTCTTCCGCCAAGTCGTCAACGGTCTTTTGTATCCAACTATCTTCAGCGTCCACAAAAAGTCTGACGCGTTTTTGGGCGGCTTTCAGACAGATGGCCTCAACGCGTGCTTTTCCTTCATAAAAGACGTTCAGATCGTCGTTGGTCAGCGGAATCCCGGCATCGGCTTTCTCCATGATTTCAAATGACAAAATTCCCGTGGGTTTGAATACGGCAAATGGATAGGTTTGATTTCCGGCAGTCTTGTCTATGGTTTTGAGGATTTGATTTTTATTGAATTCGAGTTCTGCAGCGTTGCCTTTCCCTTCGGCGGCATAGTCGAGAATAGAGCCTATCCCAAAATCATGTAACTTTTTAGCAGTAGTATCACACTCATCCATCGTTTCTCCTCCGCAGAAATGGCGGAAACCGAATTGCTTGATGATTCCTTTTACCGGAAGACCAGATTTCAGAGCAGTGGTCATAATGGCCGGGACCCACTTCACCAACCAATTGTATTTAAACACACTGAAAAGAAAATGGGCCCTCTTGAGCTCAGGGGTTGTCTTATACCGAAACGCTATTTCGGTATTGTTGAAGTCGGGTTGCTGCACAATTAAAATTTTGGCAAAATTAATTTTATGATCTGCTTTTGGAATGAGAGATGTCAGGAAAGATTCTATCAAAACAAAATTTCGCACGGAGACACGGAGAAGCACAGAGTTGAAAATTTTGTTCATTCTTTGGTCGGAGTTGTCTCCGACCAACATGAATCATGTGTTCCAATTAGTATTTGACCACAATTAAGTCTTGAGTGTAATGGTTTTTATCGTAATTTTGTTAAGACAACTTTAGTCAACTTCAGTCAATTATTTAATAACCGATGAATATTTACGAATTGCAAGAACGTTTTGCTAGCAAAACTTCAATACAAAAAATTGAACTTTCAAAAAAATGGCTGGTAATGAAATCAACTTTGAAGGGTCTCTTGTTGATATATCAATGAATAAAATCCGATTGGAATTCTTGTACGACTTTGATTCCAAATTTTATCATTATAACATTGTCGAAAGGATAGAATTAAATTTTGATAAGAATAGATTTACAGAGACATTATTGGATTATCAAATCGGAGATGATGTTCTAATTGAATCTACCTTCGTAAATTGGCTTAATCGAAACAGTAAAGCTCTTGATTGGTTTGAGTTGGATCTTTGTTCAATTTCAAAAATTGGGTCAACCAAACAATCTAGGGATAAAGAAATAGTTAAGAAAAGCAATAAAAAGGATTGGTTTTGAAGTCAAGTCAAGAATTCCCACTTTTACGCTTCATTGGATGCATTTGTCACCAACCTGAATTTGAACTATATCAAATCGACCAGTGTATATTTTTGTTGGTAGGTGACAACACCTACCAAAGAATAAAAAAAATTATTCCAAATGTCAGATGAAAAAAATGACGAATCACAGGGTCGCACGGAGACACGGAGAAGCACAGAGTTGAAAATTTTGTTGTATGAAGGTTTCTCAATAAGACACATGAAGCACGGAGGAAAATATGTTGCCATATTTTATGAACTCTGTTTAATTATTTTTACAAAATGAAACACGAATCAACTACATCAGCAATAATTGGAATCTGTATCAAGGTGCATGAACATTTAGGCCCGGGGTTGTTGGAATCTGTTTATGAAGAAGTGATTTGTTACGAATTGGCGAAGTTTGGGATTGCATTTAAAAGGCAGCAGGGAATCCCCGTCATTTATGAGGAAATTAAGTTAGAGTTGGGATTTCGGGCTGATGTCATTATTGAAAACAAGGTAATTCTTGAAATCAAATCTGTTGAATCAATTGCCCAAGTTCATCCAAAAACGGTTTTGACTTACATGAGACTGACAGGAATTGAGGTGGGGTTATTGATTAATTTCAATGTCGTTTTATTAAGAGAAGGAATCACACGGCTTGTGCTGGACAGGAAATAATTCTGATTCTAAAAAGGTCTCACGGAGGCACTGAGATTCACGGAGAGTTTTTTTGAAATACATGTTGCAACTGAAACCATACAAAACAAGTAATGTCCTTATTCTCTGTGCCCCTCCGTGTCTCCCTGCGAAAAAACAGGGCAAGTAGTGCGAAATATATCACGGAAATATCTTCCCCGGATTCAGCAAGCCTTTGGGGTCGAAAACCGCTTTAATTTTTCGCATCAGATCGATTTGCATAGGTTCGAAAACTTCATTCATGTATTTCTTCTGAACCAACCCAATACCGTGCTCGCCGCTGATGGTGCCGCCCAGTTTTTTGCAGAGCCGGAATATTTCGCGGATGCCTTCTTCCAGATGCTTTCCCTTCCAATTCTCGTCGCTCATTTCCCCTTTAATGATGTTGACATGAAGATTGCCATCGCCGGCATGTCCGTAGCAGATGCTTTCGAAACCATAACGGCTCCCTATTTCTTTTACACCTGCTAACAATTCCGGAAGGTAAGCCCGCGAAACAACGGTATCTTCTTCCTTATAAATAGAATGGGCTTTCACCTTTTCCCCTATAGCCCTTCTGATTTTCCAAATCTTTTCTTTTTGATCGAAGGTTTCCATGAAAAGCAAATCATCCACCCCGAAGCGTTCCAATGCCTCAGAAATCTTTTCACAGTCCTTCATCAATAAGTCAGGATCAAACCCATCCACTTCAATCAACAGGTAAATCTCCATGCCTTCTTTATGATCGAAAGTTTCATTCAGGTAGAAGGCTGATAGTTCAACAGCTTTTCGCTCCATGAGTTCAAGGGCGGATGGCGTGACGCCTGTCCTGAATATCTCGGCCACAGCCGCACAGGCATTTCCGGCATTGGCGAAAGATGCCAGCATCAGCAGGTCATGGGTCGGTTTTGTGAGTAGCCGGAAAACAATTTTGGTAACGATTCCCAAGGTTCCCTCACTCCCAATCATCAGATGTGTGAGACTGTATCCGGTTGAGTTTTTCAGGGTATCGGCTCCTGTCCAGATAATCTCACCTGTCGGCAAAACCACTTCGAGGTTCAGCACATAGTCGCGGGTGACACCATATTTCACCGCCTTCGGTCCGCCGGAATTATGAGCGATGTTGCCGCCCAAAAAACAACTGCCCTTGCTGGCCGGATCGGGCGGATACAATAAACCAACTGCCTCCACGGCATTCCTGAAAACTTCATTAATGACCCCCGGTTCTACCGTGGCCTGAAAGTTCTTTTCGTCAATCGCCAATATCCTGTTGAGCCTTTCGGTTGAAAGAATGAGGCCCCCTGAAACAGGCAAACAGGCACCGCTCAAACCTGTGCCTGCACCACGGGGTGTGAGGGGAATGTCGAATTCATAACAGAGTTTCATGATGTCCGACACCTCTTCTACTGTATCAGGTTTCACCACCACATCCGGCATAAAAACAAAATCCTCGGTGCTGTCGCTGGCATATAGTTTTCGGGCATCGGAATCCGAAATCACAAAGTCCTTACCCACTATAAGTATCAACCTGTCGAGAAATTCGGCCTTCAATGGTTTTGCCATTTTATTCTGATTTGAATGAATTATTATTGACCCTCAAAATTCAGCATTACTCATGAAAAACAAAGCCAACTTATTATTAACATTTTTGGTGACCCTCTCTTTTCTGAATGTTCAGGCACAGGATAAAAAACAAATCACCCTCGAAGATATATGGAAAAACGGCACCTTTAGTGCAGCAGGGGTCTATGGTTTTGTGCACCTCAACGACGGGAAAAGTTATTGCCGCCTGGTTTTTGCCAATAAAGAACAATACGTGGTTCGCTATGATTATGAGAAGGGAAATGCTCTGGATACACTCATTAGCTCGGTCAGAATTAAGTCGGTCAACGGACTGAAAGAATTTGCCCTGGAAAGTTTTGATTTTTCGGATGATGAAAACAAAGCAATTCTGATCAGCGAATCGGAGCAGATATACCGCCACTCCAGCCGTTCAAGGGCCTGGGTTTGGGAAAAGGGAACCCAAAAGGTAAGTCCTGTTTCGGCCAAGTTGGTGATGTATCCGACCCTCAATCCAACAGGAACCCATGTGGCGTTTGTGCATGAAAACAACTTGTTTGTCCGCGATCTCAAAAAAGGGAAAACTAAACAGGTGACAAAAGATGGCAAACACAACTTCATCATTAATGGTGCCGTTGACTGGGTTTATGAAGAAGAATTCAGTATGTCACGCGGATTTGAGTGGAACGCCAATGGAACTCGCATTGCCTATTACCGTTTCGATGAGTCGAAAGTAAAACAGTGGAACATGCAGATGTACACCGGGCTTTATCCTGAACTGGAGCAATACAAATATCCAAAAGCAGGGGAGGCGAATTCTACCGTTGACGTTGTGCTTTACGATGTCAAAAAAGGCAAAAGCAAAAAGCTCGAAACCGGTTCTCAGAACGATCAGTACCTTCCCAGAATCATTTGGACAAAAGACCCAAACCGACTGAGCATTCAACGGCTGAACAGGTTACAAAACCACTGGGAGCTTTTACTGGCTGATGCTGCAACTGGCAAAGTAACTTTGGCCTATGACGAAACAAGCGAAACTTATATTGACGTACCGGAGGTTTTACATTTTCTTGACGATGGCAGACATTTCATCATGAGCAGTGAGCGTGATGGATTCAATCAATTGTATTTGCACAAGGTAGAAGGGCCTCAGGTTTTTCAAATAACAAAAGGCAACTTCGATGTACTTGGATTCAACGGGGTAAACGAAAAGACTCAAACCGTTTACTTCTCCTCTTCAGAGATTTCCCCAATGGAAGTTCAATTGTTTTCGGTGGAAATAGACGGCAAAAACAAAAAACAGATTCAAACCGAGAAGGGCAGTCACAGTGCTATTTTCAGCAAGGACTTCAGTTGTTATCTGCACACCTGGTCATCGGCAAATGAGCCTCCGGTTTTCAGTATCAGAAATGCAACCGGACAATTGGTAAGAACCATTGAGCAAAACGAAAAACTCAAAACCAAGCTTGCTGATTATACCCTTAGCCCCCTGGAATTTGGCAAACTTACCACTTCTGAAAACACCGAGCTCAACTATTGGATCATCAAGCCCGCAAATTTCGATGCGAATAAAAAATATCCGGTAATGATGTATGTGTATGGCGGTCCCGGTTCCCAAACGGTGAAAGACGGATGGCAATACAGCAATTACTTTTGGTATCAGATGCTGGCCAATACCCATGGCTACATTGTAGTTTCGGTTGACAACCGAGGCACAGGTGCAAGGGGTGTAAGCTTCAAAAAATGCACTTACAAAGAATTGGGCAAGTTTGAAACCATTGATCAAATAGAAGCAGCAAAATGGTTTAGCAATCAAAGTTTTGTTGATGCTTCTAGAATTGGCATTTGGGGTTGGAGCTACGGTGGTTATATGAGCAGTTTGTGTCTCACCAAAGGAGCCAGTGTTTTCAAAGCAGCTATCGCTGTTGCCCCGGTTACCAACTGGCGTTATTACGACAATATTTACACCGAGCGTTATATGAGAACCCCACAAGAAAACGCATCGGGTTATGACAATAATTCCCCCATAAATTTTGTGGATTCATTAAAAGGAAAATATCTCATTGTTCATGGCACGGGAGATGACAATGTTCATTTTCAGAATACCGTTGAGATGGTCAACCGCATGATCTCTAAAAACATTCCGTTCGACTCGGAATTTTATCCAAATAAGAATCACGGCATCGGTGGCGGCTTTACCCGTCTGCACCTGTATAACAGAATGACGAAGTTTATACTGGAGAATTTGTAGCGAAATATTGAGCTATAAAAACTAACAAAACCATTGACATTATGAAAAGAATCACACTTACGTTAGCGGCATTCATGGTTGCCATTGGTACTAATGGGCAGATACGAGAAATTGTTTATAGCAATCCTAATGATTCAATGGCCAATTACTACATCGCTTATAGGCCAACGGGGCATGTCAATGGACTTTTGCTTCTATTGACGTCTTTTGGAGAGACCCCGCAAAATGCTTCGAATGAAACCGACTTACATATTGCAGCAAACAGTAAGGGATTTGTCACTGTTTACGCCTCTTTACAGTATGGGACAATGACATTTTTTATTGACAGTTTGTCGCAAACAGCCTTGGACAAACTTATACCCGAACTTCAGGAAAAATATGGCACCAAAGAAAAACCTTTTTATCTGGGGGGCTTCTCATTGGGTGGTTCTGGTGTTGTGAAATATGCAGAGAGAGCCTATTCAGTTGGAAACTTGCCAAGACCCAAGGCAATTTTTGCTATTGACCCACCCCTTGACTTTGAACGGTTTTATCTAAGTTTAGAAAAGACTGTCAGACATAGTAAAGTTGAAAATGCAAAGAGAGAGGCAGACTACTTTGTCAAAAGACTTCAATACGAATTCCAAAGTACACCTCAAATTAACAGAGAGCCGTTTGAAAGAATTTCTCCGTTCTCTTATTCTGACACACTGCAAACGAATTTATTATCCTTAATAAACTGCCCGATATTACTAATATCGGAACCCGACATCATTTGGCAAATGGAAGAAAGAAATAGAAACTTATATGACCTCAACACGATTGACTGCTCTGCGGTTATTAATTCATTAAGACTTTTGGGAAATAAAAACGCCATTCTAACAATAACCAACGGAAAAGGATATCGAAAGTTAAACGGGAATAGAAACCCACACTCATGGTCAATTGCAGACAGTGAACAGACGCTGAGGTGGCTGTTCGCAAATTGAAGAGCATTATTAGTAGTGCTCTGAGTGATGTATTGAAACAGATTGTTATAAGGTTTTTGAATCCATATCATAAAGTGAAATTGAAAACTTAACTCGGACCGATTCCGTAGCTATTGGAACGAAGTTATGCCGGATATCGTCTCACCTTTTGCAAAGCTTCAACCATGAATTTAAGGTTGTTATCATGGCTAAAGCCAAAAGTCCGTTGACAGCTTTGCTCCACCTTAGCTACGACAAGCTCAACTACCGGGCGGAGTTATTAACTAATCGGCAATACTTCTATTGTAAGTATGTCATTCTCAATCTGCATTTCGCGAAAGATAATTTGGACAACTTGAAGTTTTTTTTCATAGTTTCGGCGTTCAAAAAAATCAGACTATGAGCAATACAAAATCAGGACACCCAAAAGGACTTTATGTACTCTTTTTTACCGAGATGTGGGAACGCTTTGGCTATTACCTTATGCTGGGAATTTTCTCTTTATTTATGCTCGACAGTCTCGGAAATGGCGGGATGGGATTCGATGCTCAAAAGAAATCAGACGTCTATGGCACCTACATCGGTTTGGTTTACCTGACTCCTTTTATTGGTGGCTTGCTGGCTGACAGAATTCTCGGATACCGAAGGTCTATTCTTATTGGGGGTCTGCTTATGTCGGCCGGATATTTCTGTTTGGGACTGCCTGATGGACAGGCATTTTATGTGGCCCTACTACTCATCATTGTTGGCAATGGCTTTTTCAAACCAAACATTTCTACGCTGGTTGGAAATCTTTATAACAATGACACTTACAGAATGAATAAAGATGCGGGGTTCAACATATTCTATATGGGGATAAATGTCGGGGCTTTTATATGCAACTTCGTTGCGGCATATATGCGGATTAATTATGGATGGGGCTATGCCTTTTATGCGGCAGGGACTGGGATGTTAATCGGCCTGATTATCTTTTTAATAGGGACCAGACATATAAAGCATGCCGATGTGATGAAACCCGTTCAACCTGAAGACATGTCACTTGGTAAAATAGCAATGACTGTACTCCTGCCCATGTTTGCCTTTGGATTTTTGGGCTGGATTATTCCGGGTAACATTTTTGGCACAGATGCCAATGATGCATTTTTGATTGGGTGTGTTCCTGTTATCGGGTTCTTCGTGTATCTGATGATGAAAGCCAATGAAGAAGACAAGAGACCTATCAAAGCTCTATTAGCTGTGTTTGCCACCATTGTAGTTTTTTGGGCTATTTTTCATCAGAACGGTGATGCACTAACAGTGTTTGCCGAAGATTATACAGATAGGGAAATGCCTGCATCTGTTGCCGGTATTGCTGAAAAAGGTGATATGGCTCAGATAGTAACAAACCTTGGAGACTCTACTGATGAGAAGAGTGCCAAGTATTTTTCCAATCTTCCTGCCGACAAATGGCCTGTAGAAGGCCAAAGTCTTAAATTATATTCAACAGAGTTATATCAGTCGGTCAACCCGTTTTGGGTTGTGTTGCTCACCCCAATTTTGGTTGGTTTCTGGGGTTTTCTAAGATCGAGAAAAAAGGAGCCATCCACTCCAATGAAGATTGCTTTGGGTTTGCTTATTACGGCACTTTCGGCATTGGTAATGGTGGCCGCTGTTAAATCAAACAACATGGCCTCTGAAAAAGCAAGCAGTTGGTGGTTGATCATGGCTTATGGTGTCATAACAGTTGGGGAACTTTGTTTGTCTCCTATGGGATTGTCACTGGTCTCCAAACTTAGCCCGCCAAGAATAACGGCTCTGATGATGGGTGGATTCTTCCTTTCTACAGCCGTTGGAAACAAACTATCAGGCATGCTTTCAGGTCTTTGGGAAGGTTTTGAAGACAAATCCTATTTCTTTTTGATGAATTTCGCACTGGTTTTTGCGGCCTTTCTGTTGATGTTTGTGCTTGTCAAGTGGCTGGCCCAAATTATGCGTGAGAAGAATATTTATTAAGTAAGAAGATGAATCAAAATCAGGAGACAAGTTTAGCACAAATACAAAATTTTGAAGGGAAATATCCAAAGCAGCTTTGGTATCTTTTCTTCTCTGAAATGTGGGAGCGTTTTTGCTTCTATGGCATGCGGGGTATGCTCACTTTTTTCATGATCAACCAACTGTTTATGGATGAAAAGGTGGCCAATCTGCAATACGGAGCCACCCAGGCATTTGTTTATGCCTTTACTTTTATCGGGGGGCTTTTCGCCGATAAAATTCTGGGATTCAGAAAATCATTATTTTGGGGAGGTTTGCTGATGATTACCGGTAGTCTTATTTTGGCTTACGACCCAAGGCAATTCTTTTTTCTTGGAATAAGTTTCAATGTCATTGGAACGGGATTTTTCAAACCCAATATTTCTACTATGGTAGGAGCATTATACAAAGGAGGTGATATCAGAAGGGATGCGGGATTTTCTGTTTTTTATTCGGGTATCAATATCGGAGCTTTGTTTGGAGGTTATGCCTGTATCTCCATCGGAAAAGGAACTTTTCTGGCCGGTATGGTTCCTGAAAATCTCAGATGGAATGTTGCCTTTGGGCTTGCAGCTTTGGTGATGAGTATAAGCCTGATTACCTTTACTGATACCAGAAGATCACTCGGACCTATTGGCCTTTCTCCTTTTAGAAGGGCCGATGGAGAAATTGACGCAGGGAAAAAATGGTATGAATATGCAGTGTATCTCGGGGCTTTAATGGCCGTGCCGCTGATCATGAAAATGGTTACCAATACCCAATATACCGATTGGTTTATGTATATCATCGGGCCGCTGAGTTTGCTCTATCTGATCTATGAAATGACAAGGCATTCCTGGGCGGAGGTCAAAAAGTTGGTTGCCGCTCTTTGTTTTATTTTGTTTTCGGTAGTGTTTTGGGCCATCTTCGAACAAGCAGGTGGGTCGCTCAGCATCTTTGCAGCCAATAATGTCACGGATAAATTATTAGGAGCTATCAAACTGGACCCAAATGGCGTTAACAACGCCGCCAATTCACTATTCGTCATCATTTTTGCCCCCATTATCGGTATTATTTGGATTGCCATGGCCAAGCGAAAAATTGAACCCAATACTGTTATTAAATTTGGGTTGGGCTTTTTGTTTCTGGGTTTTGCCTTTTATACTTTTTATGCCACGAGGTTCTTCGCCGACTTTCAGGGAATGACGCCTCTTGATATGTTCACGCTGGCATACTTTATCGTCACATTAGGTGAGTTATGCCTGTCGCCAATTGGGTTATCTATTATGACCAAATTGTCTCCGGCACGTTTGCAGGGAGTGATGATGGGAATGTGGTTTTTGGCCAGTGCTTATGGGCAATATGTCGCGGGTCTGTTTGGGGCAAGTATTGTATCAGATGTAGAGAATGCATCAGCCATGGACAAACTGATTTCCTACACAGAAGGATATAAACAATTCGCCCTTTATGCCGTAATTGCAGGAGTCATTCTAATTGTTATTTCTCCTTTGATCAGGAAGTTGATGCAGGAGGTGAAGTGAGATTGTTTAACCTCTTTTCTGTTTGATTTTTCTGCCACCGGATTTTTGTTTGCTGTCGGTACTATAAAAACATAAAACCCAGAGTATGTAGTTTTTCGGACACATTTACAAAAGCGTGCAAAACCGCTTTGACTGTTATTGTTCACCAGCCTTTTTAATATATACTTTTGCCCTAAGTGTCATGAAATACAAGGTATATCATCTTATCATAGTTGCATTTGTGTTGAATAGTTGCGGGCAAAAACTCGTCTATTTTCAGCAGAAAGAAACCAGTAAAAACAAAAGTGATCGCATGGAGGTGTCTTCTGCACCAAATCCTGAAGAACATTTGATCTCATACGGAGATGTGTTGTATTTAACATTTAACACAGAAGACCATGAAATTCAAAACCTGTTTGTTGCAGCTCAAACAAAAGACGGTGGAATCCCCGGAACAGTAGTACAGGAAGATGGCACCATATCAATCCCATTTGCAGGGACCATTTCCGTTGTTGGCAAAACAATAGCACAGGCCCGAAAGCTAATAACCAATACACTGAAAATTTATATGACTATCGTCGATATTGATCTACGGCTGAATGGATTCCGAATTGTAATGCTTGGTTCTTTTCATACCCCGGGCATCAAACAAGTTCCCGGGAACAGGATTTCGATTATAGAAGCCATAGGGCTTTCCGGTGACATTATAAACGATGGCAAACCCTATAAAATTAAGGTAATCAGGCAAAACGGTAAAGAAAAAGTCACGTATCTAGCCGATCTTACCGATGTTGACGTATTCAAATCGGAAGTATATTACCTTCAATCAAACGACATTGTTTATGCAGAAAAGTTGTCGCGAAGTTTTGTTCGAGAGAATATCACCTATATTTCTATTTTTCTAACCATCGTCAACACAGTTGGCATATTTCTTTTACAGGCCGGGAAATGAGCGAAAACTACAACCAATTTGCTGATCCGGAAAATGACGGTATAAACCTGAAGGCGATTCTCGGGGTTGCCAGAATACATTGGTATCTCTTTATAATAACCATGGCTTTAGGATTTGCCGGTGCCTGGCTCATCAACAGGTACACTACCCCCGTTTACATGGTGCAAAGTCAGATACTTTTGACCAACGAAGAAAAGGGCCGCAGTGGCATGGAAATATTAGGAGAGCAATCAATAGGCGGAAGCTTCAATCCCTTTGACCCCACTTTCATCAATGATAAAATTCAAATCATTAAATCCAAGCAGTTTATTTCTGACATAGTAGATACGCTTAATTTTACCGAGCGATATTTTGAAGAAGGAGAAATAAACACTACTGAGAGATATCGCACCAACCCATTTAAAGCACAATTGGTCGTTAAAAATCCTTCAATTTATGGCGTCAATTTCAAAATTGTTTTCAAATCTCCGCAAGTCTTCGAATTGTTTGCTGCTAATCAGGAAAATACCATTATCAAAAACACCTATCGCACAGGTTCATGGATTTATCATCCTTCGTTTAACCTGAAAATTGACCTGCTCTTAAAGCCGGAATTTTTTAATGAAATAAAAGACGTCAAATTCCAATATATGTTATTGGAAAAGATCAATGTAGCATCTTATTACTCTTCGGCCCTGATAATTGAACCTGTCAAAAGCACCAAATCTCTACAGCTTACCATTCAGGACAATACCCCTGAGAAAGCAGTGGATTTTCTTAACGAAATTGCCAATTCCTTCGTTCGAAAGGGTTTGGATGATAAAAACATTTATTTCGTTACCTCCCTTCAATTCATTAATAGCGAATTAAAAAAAGTTGAGCAATCGCTCGACAGCCTCGAACTCGGTTTGGAGGCACTGAAGAAACAAAAAAAAATAGTTGATATACCGGCGAAGGCGAGCACTGTTATTGGCGAACTAACCTCTATTGAAGGTGAAAAATATGAACAGGAGTTGTTGTTAAAGAGTGCCTCAGCTCTAAGAACTTACATTTTGGAACATGTGGACCTTACCAATCTCGCACCGGCTACCTTTGGGATTACCGAACCCCTGTTGATTCCATATATTAACAAAGTTGCCGAAACCAATATTGTTTTCAACCGCGTCAGCAGAATATACCTTCCGGGCACAAAGAATTACAATGAAGCACTTGAGAATTACCGGAATGCCAAAGAACAACTTTTAGAAAGTGTTAAAAACGTGGAAATGGTCATTGGTCTTCAGGTGGATGAATACTCGAAGAAAGTAGGTCAATTGGAATCGGAAATCTCAAATATTCCGGCTGCCCAAAGACAATTCATTGGTTGGGAAAGAAAATTGGGTGTACAGGAGAACATCTATCTTTTGCTGTTGGAAAAGAAGTTTGAATATGAAATTGCTCAATCAGGAAATAAAAGCGATTTCTCGGTTTTGAACGAAGCCGAGATTATTGAACAAACCCAACCTGACACCCGGAGAAATTACATCATCGCCTTTATTCTGGCCTTGTTCATCCCATCGCTGATTCTGTTTTTGCGAATTTATTTCGACCGAAAACTTAGAAGCCGCGAACAAATTGAAAAAGGCACAAAAATTCCCTTTCTGGCTGCTATACCGCACCACAAGGGCGAAGCACAACTGGTCTTTTTGCAAAATTCAAAGTCTATTACGGCCGAGGCCTTCAGAAATTTAAGGTCGGCTATGAATTATATGTTGCCGGAAGACAACCGGTCAAAGGTTGTTTTGATTACCTCAACGGTTGGTGGAGAGGGAAAGACCTTTTGTACACTTAATCTGGCCCACGTACTGGCCATTTCGGGTAAAACAGTTGTTATCCTTGGACTGGACCTGAGAAAGCCCCGGTTGCACCTCAGTTTTGATATTAAAAATGAATCTGGAATGAGCAACTATTTGGTCGGAAGGGCAAAACTGGATGACGTTATTAAGACTACAGGTATTGACAATCTTGCCATCATACCTTCCGGCCCGGTGCCGCCCAACCCTTCTGAGCTAATTTTGAGTCAGCCTTTAAAAAATGCCATTACAGAATTAAAAAAGCGATATGACTATATTTTGCTCGATACTGCTCCTTTGGGATTGGTAACCGATGCAATTGACCTGATGGCTCTTTCCGATCTGACTTTATACATGATGCGTGAGAACTACAGTGAAGTTTCGTCGGTTGGGTTCCTTAATAGTTTGTTTGTTGATAAGAAACTCCTCAGGGTAGGTATCGTATTGAACGATTCCACTTTCAGCGGGGCCAAATACGGCTACGGATATGGCGGTTACAGCTATGGGTATTCTTATGGATATGGATACGGTTACAATTATGGATATGGTTATGGTTATTACGATGATCACGAGCAGGAAAAACCCTGGCATAATTTCATTACGGGCAGATATAGAAAGAAGTTTGATTAAAGTTTGATCACCCGAGAACGGACAAACCTTTTTTTTTCTAATTCACCTCATCCAACCCAATCAACTGCTCCAAAACCTCATCGTAGGCCTGACTCATCGTATCTTTTTTTGAAAGAAGTTTTTGATGTTCAGTAGCCAATCGGTGCATTTGTTTGTGATCTGAAATGATCTTCGGATTACTCAGTTGTTCTTCTATATTCTGGATGGAGGATGAGATGAAGATCAACTTGGTTTCCAAATCCTCCAATTGTTTTTCCATCAGTCGTATTTTCTTTTGGCGTTCTTTTTCTTCGTAGTCTTTGGGTTTTTGCTTTTTTTCTTCAACCATTTCTTTTTGAGTGTTCTTAAAAGGAACTGGCTCGTTTCTCTTTTTGTTCCAAACCTCCCATTCCTCGTATGTTCCAGGGTATTCCTTAAGTTCCTGATTTTCGATCCACCAGATTTTATTGGATATCTGACCGAGGAAATACCGGTCGTGGGAAACAACCACAAAAGTACCCTCATAGTTTTGCAAAGCCTGAATCAGAATTTCAACCGATTGCATATCCAAGTGGTTAGTAGGTTCATCCAGCAAAAGGAAATTGGCTTCGCTCACCAGAGTCTTGGCCAAAGCCACCCTTGCCTTTTCACCCCCCGAAAGCACTTTTATTTTCTTGAAGACGTCATCGCCATGAAAAAGAAAACAGCCCAGGACACTACGCAATTCACCTTCCGGTTTATTCGGTGCAAAATCTTTCAACTCCTGCAACACTTCATTTTCCAGATGAAGTGATTCCAACTGATGTTGTGCGTAAAAAGAGGTGATGACATTGTAAGTGTTTTCTCGTTTCCCCTCGAAAGGTTCTCTGCCGGCAATAATCCTCAAAACAGTAGATTTCCCTTTTCCATTGGCCCCGATCAGGGCTATTTTATCACCCTTTTCGATTTCAATTTTGGATTTGTTTAGAATCACCTGCTGCCCGTACTGCTTGTGAACGTCTTTAAGAGATGTAACAAGTTTACCGGATTGTTGCTTGACAGTAAACCTCAGGTTCATGCCCGATGTATCGCGTTCTGTTTCGCCAATCAAATCAAGCTTGTCCAGCATTTTGACACGGCTCTGAACTGCTGTAGCTTTACTTGCTTTGGCCCGAAATCGGTCAATGAATTTTTGCTGTTCCTTGATGTATTGCTGCTGATTCTCGAAACTGCGTTGCTGCAATTCATCACGCATTTCTTTCTGTTCCAGAAAACTGTCGTAGTTGCCTACCCAGTGGTAAATTTTCAGGTTGGCAATTTCCACTATTTTCGTCACCATGCGGTTGAGGAAATAACGGTCGTGGGAAACAACAACCACCGTTCCAGGATAGCCCTGCAAATAGTTTTCGAGCCATTCGATAGAAGGTAAATCCAGATGGTTAGTGGGCTCATCGAGCATCAGTAACATGGGTTCCTGCAAAAGCATTTGAGCGAGAATCACCCGCATACGCCAGCCGCCGGAAAATTCATCGAGTGGGCGTTCCAAATCATCTGATGTAAATCCGAGGCCTTCCAGCACTTCTTCGGTTTTGCTATGGATTCTGTATCCGTCCAGATGCTCATACGCTTCTTGTTTTTCGGCCAGTTTGTGCATGATTTCATCACTGTGATCCGTTTCCATCCGATGGAGCAGAATGTCAATTTCTTTATGGATTGCTAGTGCTTCTGAAAAAGCCTTCATAGCCACATCCACAATCTTTTCATTACTTACAAAGCTCAACAGGTCCTGATTCAAAAAACCAATGGTCAGGTTTTTAAGCCCGCTCATCTCTCCTTCGCGGAGTTCGTATTCGCCGGTGATGATGCGAAGCAGCGTTGATTTCCCTGTGCCGTTTTTACCAACCAGTCCGATGCGTTCGCCGGGCTTGATATGCCATGAAGCATTCTTGTAGAGGTAACGCCCTCCGAATTCGAATGAAATATTATTGAGTGCTAACAAATGAAGTTATGAGTTATTAATTATAAGTTATGAATTTACGATTGACGATTTTTGATATAAGATTTGACCATTTCTAAATCCGATGGCTATCGGTTCAATAAATCGTTAATCGATATTCATAAATCTTTTATTATTACTTCAAAGCCTTAAGTGATCTTGCTTAATCCAGTTCATGTCCCATTTTCTGCTTCTTGGTATTGAGGTAAAAGGCGTTGTGGGGATTGGGTTTTATTTTCAGATGGACGTTTTCCACGATCTCCAGCCCATAGCCCATTAGTCCGGTTCTTTTTTTTGGATTGTTTGACAACAGTCGCATTTTGGTGACACCCAGATCGCGGAGGATTTGAGCACCAACCCCGTAGTCTCTCTGATCCATCAGAAAACCAAGTTCGATGTTGGCATCCACCGTATCCATTCCCGACTCCTGTAGCTTGTAGGCTTTCAGTTTGTTCATCAGGCCAATTCCTCTTCCTTCCTGGTTCATATAGACCAGCACTCCTTTGCCTTCTTCTTCTATCATGTTCAGTGCCTGATGCAATTGTTCACCGCAATCGCACCTGCAAGACCCGAAGATGTCTCCGGTGAGGCAGGATGAATGCACGCGTACCAAGATCGGTTCGTCAGGTTCCCAGGTTCCCTTGACCAAAGCCAGATGCGGCTGACCATTGTTCAATTGTTTGAAGGCCACCAGATCGAAATCACCGAATGAAGTGGGCATTTCTATAGATAACTCCCTTTCTATGAGTGATTCTTTTTCGAGACGGTATTTGATCAGGTCGGCAATAGAAATCACTTTTAGGCTAAACTTTTCGGCCACTTTGTAAAGATCAGGAAGTCGGGCCATAGACCCGTCGTCATTCATGATTTCCACCAGACACCCCGCCGGTTCGAACCCGGCAAGTTTGGCCAGATCAATCGAGGCCTCTGTATGGCCAACTCTTCTAAGAACACCTTCTGTTTTGGCTTTTAACGGAAAGATATGTCCGGGTTTGCCTAGGTCGTCTTTTTTTGTGTTTGGATCAACAAGGGCTTGAATGGTTTTGGCCCTGTCGGGTGCCGAAATCCCGGTTGTACATCCATGGCCCAAAAGGTCAACCGAAACAGTAAAGGGGGTGGCATGCAGGGCTGTATTGTTACCTACCATTAGTTCGAGACCCAATTCCTCACAACGTTCTTCGGTAAGAGGCACACAAATGAGACCCCGTCCCTCGCGGGCCATGAAGTTAATCATTTCCGGTGTGATATTTCTGGCAGCAGTAACGAAGTCGCCTTCATTCTCCCGGTCTTCATCATCCACCACTATTACCACCTTTCCATGCCTGATTTCCTCAATGGCAGATTCGATATCGTCTAATTTATTTTTTGGCACAACACTCTTTTAGAAATTTTGTGCAAAATTAACTTATTTATAGGCGATATTGTTTTAAAGAGGTTGGCATTGTTCAGACTATCTTTTTATGGTTGGTGTTATCTCAAAGCCCACCCTCTCAAGACGCAAGCGAGAGCTTGGTTTCTGTCTTTATAGGGCCTGAACTATTCTGCCAACCTTTTCGCCAGTCTTCCCAGTCTCACTTTTGCTTTTAGAGCTATCAGATACATAGCAGGTACTAAAACCAGTGTCAGGAAAGTGGCAAAGCCTAACCCGAATATCATGGTCCAACTCAAAGGTCCCCAAAAGGCAACGCTGTCGCCACCAAAGAAAACATGAGGATTCAGTTCGGTGAACATGGTCACAAAGTCTATATTCAGACCTACCGCTAATGGCACCAATCCCAGAATGGTTGCAGAGGCGGTAAGTATTACGGGTGTCATACGTATTCTGCCTGCCTCAAGGATAGCCGCTACGGGTTCCATCCCCTGTTCTATCAGATGATCCGTAAACTCTACCAGCAATATTCCATTTCGAACCACGATACCAGCCAGGGCGACAATTCCAATACCCGTCATCAGAGCTGAAAATTCCATCCTGAATATAACAAAACCAAGTAAAACCCCAATAATACTGAATATAATTTCCGTTAGAATGATTAGGGGTTTGCTGATAGAGTTGAATTGGGTTACGAGAATTAAAATGATCAGTCCGACAGAAATCAAAAGAGCCATTGCCAAAAAGGATATGGTTTCTTTTTGTTCTTCCTGCTCCCCTCCCATTTTTATCGTAATTGATTCAGACTTTGGGAACCCGTTTACAGCATCGTTTACCAACGCAACCACTTCATTAGCATTATAGTCACTCAAGACATTTGAGGACAGTGTTACCAGGCGTTTCTGGTTTTTGCGTTTGATGCCGCCGTAAGTATTGCTGTAATGAATGTCGGCAACAGAACTCAAAGGTACCTGCCGGATCAGTCCGCCCATATTCATGTCCCTGTATGAAATCTTCAGGTTCATCAACTGATTGATGTTTGAACGCTGACCGGCATTATATCGTAGCACTATGGGATACTCATCATTGGCATCCTTAAACTTTGATATCTCTTTGCCGTAAACGGCTGTTCTTATTTCCGACCCAATTTGCCCGGTGCTGATTCCTTCCCTGTTTGCCCTTTCCCTGTCAATGTCAATTACAATTTCAGGTTTAATGTTGACTAAATCAGACTTCAGTTCCTCCACTCCTTCTATATTGATGCTGTCCAAATACCTTTTCATACTTGAACTTGCAGCGATCAATTCTTCGAAATCATCACCGGAAATCTCAATACTGATGGGCTTTTGAATCGGTGGGCCATTGGCCTCTTTGCCTACTGTAACAATTGCTCCGGGAATCCCCTTCACGGCATCTCTGATTGTGTCAAGGTAATCCTGAGTTGACTTTCCGTTACGCTTATCGAACTGAACAAACGAAACCGAAACTTTGGCTTTATTGCTCGCTACACTGTTATCGTTTTCCTGAGGGTCGGTTGCCCCAACAGCAACGTTCGAAATAACTGATTCAACAAGAGGATTGTTCTGGCCGATGACTCCGTAAATCCTCTTTTCCACTTCTCTGGTGACTTCATCTGTATAAACCTGATCGGTGCCCACGGGCAGGGTAATGTAGGCATAAACAAAATGGGGTTCGCCCGCCGGAAAGAAACTGGAGCCCGGGCTGAAAAATATCACTAAACCCCCTGAAATGATGAGCAAACAAAATGTGCCGAGTAATAACCAAATGGGTCGCAAACCTTTCAGGCACCATTTTAACACATTACCATAGCGATTTTGAAATTCAGGCCAAACATTTTTTTGGAACTTGTTGACCAACTCATTCAGCAGGTACTTACTTATAAGATAGACAAGAAGCATTGTGACAATAAAATTGCCACCTCCAAAATTGCCTGATAGATACATCATTGCAGAAACAGCGAGAAAAATAACAGTAATTATTTTCGTCCCCTTTCTACTCTTGCGTTTTACTTCCGGATCATCGGGGTCTCTGTGTGGTTTCATAAACTGAACAGCAAAAACGGGATTGATCACATAGGCAACCACCAAAGAAGCCAGCAATGTTACGATCAGTGTAACCGGTAAAAAGAACATAAACTTTCCAATAATTCCTTGCCAGAAAGCCAATGGAATAAATGGGGCCAAAGTTGTTAGAGTGCCAGATAAAACCGGTTTAAATACTTCTCCTGCTGCATGCTTGGCTGCAATTTTAATAGGTACTTTGCCATTGTCAAATACACGGTGAGTGTTTTCAATTACCACAATCGCATCATCTACTACTATTCCTAAAGCTAATAGGAATGCAAATAACACGATCATGTTTAGACTAAACCCTATAGTTGGGAAAACAAGAAATGCTATGAAACACGAAAGTGGTACTGACAGAGCAACGAAAAAAGCATTTGTAATTCCCATGAAAAACATGAGAATAAAAGTGACCAATATAAACCCGATAATGATGGTATTAATCAAATCGTGTAACGTGACACGTGTATCATGACTTTGGTCTCCGGTCAAAACAACTTTCAGGTCTTTGGGAAATTTGGTAGCCTGCAGGTCAGAGACAATCTCCCTGCATTTATCACTTGCTTCTATCAGATTCTCTCCGCTCCTTTTCAAAACATTAAGTGTCAAAACATTTTTATGATCCAAACGGGCAAAGCTCTCCTGTTCTTTGGAAGCATCTTTAACAGTGGCAATATCGCGAAGATAAACCGATGCTCCACTCATACCGTTTATTGACAAGTCCCTGATCTGATCAATATTTGAAAATTCACCTGAAATACTGAGCGTCCGCTGCATGTTATCCATTTTCATATTGCCGCCCGATATGCGGAGGTTCTCAAAAGCAACTGCCGATTCGATATCCCGTAAAGTAATATTGGCCGCTTCCATCTTATACATGTCAACGTCAATCTGAATTTCCCGGTCAAGAGCACCAACGAGATCTACTCTCGTTATTTCTCCAAGTGCTTCTATTTTGTCCTCGGCCATTTCAGCATATTTTTTCAGTTGATTCAGATCATAGTCTCCCGAAATGTTGACAAACAAGATGGGCATTTCTGCAAAATCAAACTCCATTACGGTCGGTTCTTTTGGGAGGTCTGAAGGTAAATCGGGCCTTGCTTTATCAACGGCATCTTTGACTTTTCTCTTGGCCTCCGTTACGTCAACATCTGTATTGAATTCTACCATTACCATTGAGAAATCCTGCACGGAATTGCTAGTGAGTTTCTTTACGCCGGTGATAGATTTAATCTGCTTTTCAATGGGTTTGGTTACCAGATTTTCAATATCTGCAGGTGCCGATCCCGGATATATGGTGTTCACCATTATGGTTGGTATTACAATGTCCGGGAATTTCTCTTTGGGTAGTGATATGTAAGAGAATATTCCGGCGAAGATTAGTATCACGGTAATAATAAAAATGCTCGTTTTATTGTCTATAGACCAAGAGCTCGCAAAAAACTCCTTAGTCCCTTTTCTATTTTCTTCCATTGCGTTCGGTCTAATAATAATTTATGCTAATGAGGTATAAGGCTATAAATGATTCTTTTCTCAAAATTTTATTTCGTCACCATCCTCTAAATCCTGATAGCCAACCATAATCAACTGATCCCCGATGTTCAGGCCTGATACTATTTCGGTTTGGCCGTTGTAAGTCATCGCCGCAATCACTTTCCTTTTCGTCGCTCTCGTCTTGCCATTTTTGGTTTCTGCGATCATCACATAGTTATCGGTTCCAACAGTACGAATGGTATTCACGGGCACCACGACGGCTTTTTCGTTTGTATAGTTGATAATTTTTATTTTCGCCATCATATTGGGTTTGTAATCAACATTACTCTCCAAAGGAATTTCTATGTTGAAAGATCTGGTTAAGGGGTCAATCACTCTTGACGAATAGTTGACCTGTCCATCAACTTCCTTTTCTAAATCAGGAAAAGACAATTTCACCTTATTCCCTTGCTTGATCTTGCCTGCAAACGACTCGGCTACCTCAGCTTTAATTTTCAGCTTATTGGAATTGACAATCCTGAAACAAGGAAATCCGGGAGCTACTATCTGCCCGGTTTTTGCATAAATTTCATCAACAACACCTTCAATTGGTGCTTTTATTTTGGCCAATTCAATCTGTTCCTTTGTAGTTGTCAAGCGTTTTTGCAGAGCCTCATAATTGTTCTTGGCAGTGAGGTATTGAACCTCAGAACCTATTTTTTGCTCCCATAGATTCTTTTGCTTATTAAAAATGGTTTTGGTAAAATCTACCTGCTGCTTCAATTCGCTCAACGCTGATGAAGAAACTGAATGATCTATCTCGCCCAGTATCTGACCTTTTGCCACGGTTTGCCCTACCACCACATTTATTTTTTGAAGTGTTCCGGGTATTTCGCCACTTACATTGGTATTTTCCTCTGCATCTACCTTTCCCATTATTTCAATGTAATTGGTAAATGACCGGGCTTCAACAGCTTCTATAACTACTAACTTTGCTTTTGATCGGGCGGCCGCATTGGTGTCAAGCTTTGCAATTTCGGTCTCAAGCTTCGTTATCTGGTCGTTCAGTTTTTTCCTTTCGCTCTTCAGCTTTTCCAGTTCTTCTTTCTTTTTTCCGAGAGGACTATCGTCTGATTTTCCACAGCCCGCCATCAAAGCAATGGCAATAATGAAGGACAATTGTTTTAAATGTTTCATTGTTAATCGTTAGTTTAAAGGAGTTAATTTAATTGGATGTTAAAATTTTCCGTAAGCCTTTTTCAGGTCTATCTGTGCATTCAGCAAATCGTATATGGCATTTAAATAGTTGGTTTGCGAAGTTTTTACTTCTTGCTGAGCATTGGTAATTTCAAGATTTGAACCAACCCCTTCTTTTAGTTTTGCAGAACTGATAGCCAAAATCTCATTGGCCAATTGGAGGTTTTTCTTCTGAATTTCAATGGTATTTAAACTTCGCTGATATTTTATTCTCGTCTGGCTGACTTCTAAAGCTGCGGCACTTTCGAACATCGTCATGCTGTTTTCCGTTTGCAACATGCTTAGTTTTCGCTTGTTAATTTGTGCATTTGTGTTGAACCCGGTAAAGAGTGGAACACCTATTCGAAATCCCCAGAATGAATTTCCGTACCATTTACCATAATCAACCGTTTCACTAAAATTGTTTTGTTGATAGTTATAAAAGAACGCTAAATTGGGGTATCTGGTCACCTCGAAGCGTTTCTTGTCCAATTGATGAAGTGTCCACTGACTTTGAAGCAATTGATATTCAACTCTTAATTTGACATCAAATGCGTTGCCGATTTGATTAATAGATACTTTGTTAAGGCTTTCAAGATTGTCAGTCAGGGCAATAGGATTTTCAATAGGCATTCCCATTTGGGACTTGAGTAACTGCTCTGTAACAATTGCCTGATCCCTCAATGCATCCAGTTGAACGGACAAATTTGAAATTGTAAGTTTCAGACGATCTACATCCAGTTTTTCGGCAAAACCATTTTTATAAAAGCCTTCTGTTTGTGTTAACACCGCGTCCAGAGTTATCATGTTTTGCTCCAGTAAGGTAATGTTCTCTTTTGTTATTAAAACCAGATAATAAGCCTTGGTAACATTTACCGTCACATCTCTGGAACTCAAATTTGTTTGCAATTTCGCCAGATCAGTGAACGCCTTGGCTGCCCGCAATCCAAAAAAATAACTAGCATCTACTGCCAACCACGATGCAGCCAGAGTTCCGGTTGTCGAATATTTATTTCCAACTCTTATAGGTTGATACACGCCCGGGGCAACAGGAAACACAAAAACCTGCTTCTCAATATTGTTGATGAATTGCATATTGGCAGTTAACTGCGGAATCCCGATTGCCCTTGTTTCGTTTACCTGCTCATCGGCATATTTCTCGCCTAAAATTCTATTTTGCACCTCCGGGCTGTGGGCCAAGGCATATTGAACAGCAGCGTCCAGACTTAAATTAACGACTTGTTGGGTGGTTTGTGCCTGTCCGAATGAGGTTACAAAACTAAGCAGTAATAAAAACAGTCTTTTCATATATTTAAAGTTCAGAAATATGTTCGTTCATGTAAGCTCGTCCTTTTTCGGTGCACACTCCGTTCAAATGGTATCTTATCACTTCTCTGACCAACACGTCCAGACTTTTTTCAGAGGTATTGAAAACCGAAGGATCGGCAAGTGATTCGGTGAGGGTCAAATAAAACTTGGCATTTATCTCAATGTCTATATCCTTTCGATAAAAACCTTCTTTAACACCATTTTCGAGGTTAGTTATGATGTTGCGTTGAATGACATTTTTCCTGTAGTCGAGAAAAATATCCCAACTCCGGGGAAAGAATTTTCTTAAGTCATGTACAACAGTTGGATTCAAAGATTTCATATTTTTCGAAACCTGATGCCCCATCGAAATCATCTGTGCCACCGGATTAATATTTTCGGCGAAAATAAAACGGCATTTTTGTTCTTCACAAGAAAAATGCCTTTGAATGACCTGATAAACCAGGTCCTTTTTGTCCTTTAGGAAATTGTAAATGGTCTTTTTACTCATCCCAAGCGAACCAGCCACATCGTCCATAGATACACTGCGAAGCCCGTAACGCATGAAGAGTTTCTCGGATTCCTCCAGAATTTTTTCTTTGGTTTCCATAAAATCGCCGCGAAACTAATTTAATTTTTGAGATTGGAAACTATAAGACGAATTTTAGTTTCCACGGTGTTTTATAATTTCGATTAAACTCTGTTCTATTTTTGTGACATTGAACCATAAAAAAAGAAATATACCTTATATAGTTGGAATAACCGGCGGGTCAGCTTCAGGTAAAACAACCTTTATCAATAGATTGAAGCATCATTTCACCAATAAAGAAATGTGCGTAATCTCTCAGGATCATTACTACAAACCTTTTTCAGAACAATTGACCGACAAGAATGGCGTGGTAAATTTCGATTTGCCTGAAGCCATAGATTTTAACAGGTTATTGAAAGACATGAGGTTACTGAAGAACGGAAAAACAGTTGAATTGGTGGAATACACCTTTAACAACACGAACAAGTTTCCCGAAAAATTGACCTTCATCCCCACTCCTATTTTAATAATTGAAGGTTTGTTCATTATGTGTGACCCAACATTATACGGGATGCTCGACTTAAAATTATTTATTGAGGCAAAGGAAGAATTGAAGTT
This sequence comes from Bacteroidia bacterium, assembly GCA_020053795.1. GTDB lineage: Bacteria > Bacteroidota > Bacteroidia > NS11-12g > UBA9320 > JAGVMN01. The sequence goes on from JAGVMN010000021.1 coordinate 55,850, forward strand.
GGAAAGACGCCTGAAACGTGATGTGTATGAACGAGCTATGACTCATGGCCAAATATTATATCAATGGAATGAACACGTAAAGCCATCTTTTGACAGATATTTGCTGCCAGTTAAAGAAGAAGTAGATATGATCATAGTTAACAACCAACACCGAGAAACAAAACACCAAATATTAGCAGCGTATTTAAAGAATTTCATTCTATGATACATTATAAATTCGCCGTAATCGGACTTGGACGATTCGGCAGCCGGATTGCCCGAACACTCTCCAGAAGAGGTGCAGAAGTAATGGCTATAGACAATAGTGATGCACACGTTGACAATCTGAGAGATGATGTAGCCTCACCAGTGGTGATGGACTCTACCGACATCAGAGCATTGAAGTCTCAGCGATTGGAAACGATGGATGCCGTAGTTGTAGCCATCGGAGAAAATTTTGAAGCCCTTTTATTGACCGTAACCCAATTGATGGAGATTAAAGTAAAAAGAATCATTGCAAGGGCGTCGTCCGACCATCAACGAAAAATACTTGAACGAATCGGTGTAGAAGAAATACTTTCTCCCGAAGACGAAGTAGGTGCACTTGTGGCTGAACGTTTGTTGCACCCGAGTATCCGCACATTTCTGCAATTGCCCGATGAATATGAAATCTCAGAAATTACACCTCCAAGACAAGTTGCAAACATGAGTGTATCTGAAATTAGCTTTCAAGAAAACTATAATCTTAATCTAATTTCACTGAAACGCGATTTTGAAATGGAAAAAGAGGGTCGGAAAATTATTGAGAAGCACCTTTTGGGAATTCCAAGGCATAACACCATTATTTATGACACCGATACCATAATTATTATGGGTAAAAGTGAAGACATAGAGCGATTTATTGAGGTTAACAGATAGATAGAAAATCGAACAAAATGGGTCATTTTGCCCTTTGTTCTTATTAAAATTAACTTGTACTTTTGCAGACTTTCAAAAATGACCACCATAAAAATCAATTAATAGGCGAGAATGAAAAATAAAGGATTTGTTCAGGTATTTACTGTATTGCTAATTATTGTTTGCATCTATCAGCTTTCATTTACCATCCGGACTAAACAAGTTGAAAAGAAAGCACAAGCGGAATCCATCAGAACCGGACGCCCATTAAGAGATATCATAGACTCACTGGGGCCAGAAAAAGTATATAACTTGGGTGTCGCTAATTATACCTTTCAACAGTGTAAAGAAAGGGAGTTAAATCTCGGACTTGATTTGCAGGGTGGAATGAACGTTACGCTGGAGGTATCTGTACCGGATATTATGAAGGCATTGGCTGAAAACAGTCAGGACACTAAATTTGTAAAAGCAATGGCTAATGCCGAAGCACTTAATACCGGCGAAAAAGATTTCATAGACTTATTTGAGGATGAATACGAAAAACTCTCGCCGAATAATGGTTTGTCAACCATCTTTATGCGTAAAGAACTGAACGGCGTTCTTGAATACAGTTCCCCAAACAAAGCCTTTTATAAATACCTGAGAGAAGAGACCAGCAAATCCGTTGACCGTGCCTTCCAGATTATTTCCACGCGTATTGACAAATTTGGGGTAACTCAGCCGAATATACAGCATTTAGACAGGGGCCGTATCATGGTGGAATTACCCGGGGTTGATGATCCGTCCCGTATCAGAAAAATTCTGCAAAGCTCTGCGAAACTCGAGTTCTGGAACACCTATCCAAACCACGAGGGGTATAAGTTTCTTGAAGAGGCAAATAAACAAGTGGTCAATTATCACAAGTTGATTAATGCTGATACTTTAGAGGTATCAAAAGATGACAATTTAGCTGGCATTATTCCAGACAGCTCAGATAAATCTCTTGGGAGCTTGGGAACAAATGATAGTCTTGGAAAGGATACTGCTCAAAAAACTCCGGAACAGACTGCAAAAGAGAATCCTTTATTATTTAAAGTAATACCAAACATTTCGGAAGATCGAACCAAATGGCAGGAATCGGCCCCTGTGGGTTATGTGCTGGCTAAAGACAGAAAACTTATTGATTCATTTTTGAACTATCAGGTGGTGAAAGAAGCTTTGCCTGGTGATGTTAAATTTCGGTGGAGCTTTAAAACTTCGGACAAAGAAGGCAAATATTATCAACTATACGCTTTAAAAGCCTCCAAAGATGACAAGCCTGCACTGGAAGGTGATGTTGTGACTGAGGCAAGAATCAGTATGCAACCAAATGGGGAGATCAAGGTTAGCATGACCATGAATAAAGAGGGTGCCATCGATTGGAAAAGAATTACTACCAAGGCAGCAGTGACAAATGAGGCCGTGGCGATTGTTTTAGATGATCAGGTTTATTCGGCACCCGGCGTTCAATCTGTTATTCCGGATGGGCGATCTGAAATATCGGGTGGCTTCACCCAATTAGAGGCCGAAGATTTGGCAAACATCTTAAAGGCCGGTAAACTGCCCGCTCCGGCAAAAATAGTAGAGGAAAGCGTTGTCGGACCTACACTAGGTAAAGACGCCAGGAATGCAGGTTTTATTTCACTCATTGTTGGTTTTCTTTGTGTGGTCAGCATTATGATCGTTTATTACGGCCGGGCCGGCTGGTACGCTGTTATTGCTCTTATTGCAAACTTGTTTTTTATCATTGGCGTGTTATCCGGATACGGTGCAGCATTGACACTACCGGGCATGGCGGGATTAGTGTTAACGATAGGTATGGCTGTTGACGCGAACGTGTTGGTATTTGAACGGATAAAGGAAGAGATTAGAGAAGGAAAGGGGATCAAGGCTGGCGTTAAGAACGGATATCTGGCTGCTTATTCTTCCATTATAGATGCTAACATTACTACTTTGATTGCTGGCTTTATATTGATGGCTTTTGGAACCGGTCCGGTTGCAGGTTTCGCTATTATTTTGGTTATTGGAATTCTGAGTTCACTTTATACTGCTATTTTCCTTTCCAGACTTTTCATAGACCGTGACCTTGATAAAGGAAGGGATTTGACCTTTGAAACCAATTTTTCCAAGAGTATGTTTAAGGACCCTAGTATCAACTTTGTTGGTCATCGCAAAAAGTTTTATATCGCTTCATCGGCTGTAATTCTAATAGGGCTTGTTTCTATGTTTACCAGAGGAATATCTACCGGAGTTGATTTTAAAGGGGGCTGGTCCTTTATTGTGCAAATGAACAAAGAGGTTTCATCGCAGGATGTAAAAAATGCATTGAATAAATCAATAAATGCCAACAATGAGGTAAAATCGTATGGCACAAACAATCAGTTTAAAATTACAACAGCCTATATGATTGACAGTAAAGACGACAAAATCAGTGAGCAGGTTCAGGGCGAGGTGGTTAAAAGTCTCAGTGATTTCAAAGTCAAGAATACTGATATTATTTCTTCTTCGAAGGTGGGACCAACAGTGGCAGAAGACATAAAGAAAGATGCTGTTTGGTCCGTTATACTTTCCATGATAGGAATGTTTATTTATATTGTGATACGGTTTAGAAAATGGACTTTTGGCTTAGGAGCAACCATTGCTTTGGCCCATGACGTCCTGATGGTATTTGCTATGTTCTCTATTTTCCGTGGTATTCTTCCTTTCCCATTGGATTTGGATCAGGCATTCATTGCTGCCATTCTGACCATTTTGGGTTATTCTATTAACGATACTGTTGTTGTTTTCGACCGTGTAAGAGAGTTCCTGAGTATTCATAAACATGAAAAAGACACACCCCATGTTATCAATGATGCCATCAATCAAACGTTGAGCAGGACCTTGATGACATCATTCACAACTTTGATCGTAATTCTGATTCTGTTTCTATTTGGTGGTGAAGGTTTGAAAGGATTCACCTTTGCACTTTTGATAGGAATTGGAGTGGGTACTTATTCATCTATTTGCATTGCTACTCCAATTGTACTTGAATTCGTTAAGAAAAAAAGTCAGTAAGATTATTATTGAAGTATTGAAAAGGTTCCATTACAAAGCAATGGGATTTTTTGCAATATCTGAATCAAAAATGTAACAACACATATTTCTATTTCGGCCTATTCGTTTTAAAATGCAATATCAAAGTTTAAAAAATTGATTTTCTTTGTGGAAAAGGTAAACCAGTTCCATGACTATTTTAATTAATCGAATGAAATAACATGTTGAAGCAATTCCTGAAAAATATTTTTCTGATGGTAAAAATCCGAAACAGATTTATCCCATCTGTCCAAATAACACAAAGGCAATTGTTTCACTATTATCGGGACCACATATCCCGCAACCAACTGATTCCAATCGCCGAAACCGGGTTCAGAGTATTCTCCCAATTTGAAGAAGATGGTAAATTGCTCTTTATTTTTTCGGTCATAGGAATGGATAATAAAATATTTATTGAAATTGGTTCGGATGACGGTGTGAATAGTAATTCGGCAAACTTGTACTTCAACTTTGGCTGGCACGGACTTTTTATTGACGGCAATCAAAGAAGTATCAATCGGGGTAAAAAGTTTTTCGACAAATACCCGCATCCATGCTCTTATACTCCAAAATTCGTTTGTGAAAAAGTAACCCGTGAAAACGTCAATCTGCTGATCGAAAACGCTGGTTATCGTGGGGAGGTTGGTTTGCTTTCTATTGATATTGATGGAAATGATTATTGGATTTGGGATGCCATAACCATCGTTGATCCAAAGGTAGTCATCATAGAAACACATAATGAATTCGGATTGAGAAACATTGTGGTTCCTTACGACCCCAACTACTCATTTCCAGGTAAACATCCTCAGTACCATGGAGCTTCACCCGTAGCCATGCAAAAACTCGCCAATAAGAAAGGTTACCGTCTGGTTGGTGCCAATGAATTAGGATTCAATTTTATTTTTGTTAAAAATGGTCTCGGAGAAAAGCAATTGCCAGAAGTAACCGTAGAGTCTGTCTTAATGCATCCTTCAGTTGCCGAAGGTTATAAGAAATTTGAACCGGTTAAAGACTGGGATTTTATTGAAGGTTGATGGAACCTTCATGATAACTGATTTATGATTTAACTTTACTTGAACTCGAAAACTGTCTGCCTGCTTTTATTTGCTTCTTGTTGAGTTCACAATCATTCTCTTAATTTCAAGAAATTTAACCTGCGAAAACCATTGAAATTCAAGAGAGAACGCCTTCGGTGCTGAAAGATCTTCTTTCCGGTCTTTCTGATGAATGGTTATAAACAATGAAGGCGATAATACATTGAGCCCGTATGACGTGGCAGGTCATTTCATTCACCGAGAAACAACCGATTGGATTGAAAGAATCAATATCATCTTTTTCTAATGCTCCAAACAAGACATTTCGGCCTTCCGACTGCTTTGCACAATTCGAAGAGAGCAAAGGTCTTAAGCTTGAACAATTGCTTGAGAAATTCGCAGGCTTAAGACTGAGGAATCTTGAATACCTGAAGTCACTGAAATTAGACGAAACAGCTTTAGATAAACCGGAATTCACTTAAAATTCAGAGTTGTGACACTTCAACAGTTGCTCTCAACATGGGCTGCCCACGATCTCAATCACATCGCCCAGATTGCCAGGGTATTGGCCAAACAACATAAAACAGAGGTCGGTCACTGGGTTGAATTCCTCAGAGTGATGCAATAATCATTTTATGGTTTAAGTTCACGTTAGATAATTATTAATTTCGCCGCATGAGAAAAGAAAGCAAAAAGTTCCTTGAACAATATCTGAACAATACCTCTCCAACAGGATTTGAAAGCAGTGGTCAAAAGATATGGCTCGAATATCTGAAACCCTTTATTGATGATTATATTATTGACACTTACGGCACCGCCGTTGGCATCATCAATCCCGGCAAAGAATATAAAGTAGTCATTGAAGCACATGCCGATGAGATCAGTTGGTTTGTTAACTATATCAGCCCAGAAGGCTATATTTATGTGATCAGAAATGGTGGATCAGACGCCCTGATAGCTCCTTCGATGCGGGTAAATCTGCATACAGAGAAAGGAATGATAAAAGGTGTTTTCGGATGGCCGGCCATACACGTTCGTGAAACAACAAAAGAGGAAGCCCCGAATATTAAAAAGATATTTATTGATGTTGGAGCCGCCTCAAAAGAAGAGGTCGAAAAAATGGGTATTCATGTAGGGACGGTTGCCACATTTGTAGATGAGTTAATGGAACTGGGTTCCAACTTTTATAGTGGCAGGGCGTTGGATAACCGCATTGGCGGATTCATGATTGCTGAAGTTGCCCGCCAAATTTCTGACCAAAAGGATAAAATTCCCTTCACCCTTTATATTGTCAATTCTGTTCAGGAAGAAATCGGACTCCGAGGAGCAGAAATGATCTCAAGGCGTTTAAAACCCGATGTTGCCATTATCACAGATGTGACACATGATACGACGGCTCCTTTATACAATAAAGCAGAGCAGGGCGAAACCAAGTGCGGTGGAGGACCTGTGCTTACTTATGGGCCGTCTGTTCAGAACAATTTATTGAAATTGATCATTAATGTCGCCGAAAAGAAAAAAATTCCTTTTCAGCGTTCTGCCGTGTCCAGGTCAACCGGCACGGATACAGATGCTTTTGCCTATAGTGCAGAAGGGGTAGCTTCGGCATTGATTTCACTCCCGCTGAGATATATGCACACGACAGTTGAAACAGTTCACAAAGGGGATATGAATCATGTAATTGAACTCATGCTTCAGGTTTTGCTTAAACTGAAAGCCGGACAGGATTTCAGGTACATGAAGTAAAAGGTGTTAATAAACACCTTTTGAAAATCAGGCGATTGCCAAAAGCTTCTTGTTTTTCTCTCATTTTATTGTATCTTGGGCTCCAAATTACAGCAGTATGCATCTGAAATCTACAAATCACAACGAAATCGCCCTCTATCACAATCCCGATTGTTCAAAAGCCAAAAAAGCTTTTGCCTATGCCAAATCACTTGTTGGGCATGTGGTTGAAATGGAATTTTCCAAGACAAACAAGACGGCCACACAGTGGAAAGAAATACTGATGAGTCTGGACAAAAAGCCCAAAGACATCCTCGACAAGTCAAAAACCTATTACCAGGAAAATCTGCGGGGCCGCAACTTTGTGGATGATGACTGGCTGAACGTAATCATCAACAGACCAGACCTCATCCGCAGCCCGATAGCCATAAAAGCGGGGAAGGCTATGCTGTTGGATAATCCTTCGGATATATTGCATATTTAGAGATTTATTAAAATCTGAATTTTGAGTCAGTGACAACACCGACCAATGAGGAAAGAACTCAGGCAGGTCACTATCTCATTATCCGGAAACGAAAGTCGCACCGAAGAAGTCACCACTGATGATCTGGTTTTTGGTACCTACTTTTTTCATTTTGCGGATTTGAAAGGTGGAGCGGGTCATGTTGCTAAGTGGGTGAAGTATTGAGTAGGTATAAGGAAAATGTTATTGCCAATTTACTTGGTTGAACTTCGAAATTGATTTGGGTGTTATGCTACGAATTATTTTAAGTTTGTCAGGTGTATTAAAAAACAAGCCATGAAAAGAGTAGTTCTATCAATCATCTGGGTAATTAGTGTTCTTTGTGAGTGCTTTGGACAAAGCGAAAACAAGGAGTTTGAGTGCCTGCCGGGTTCCAACACATGTCTGGCAAATTATAATGAAAAAGGCTTTTTGTTGTACGATGCTTTCGGATCGCAAAAGGAAGATGAGAAAGCTTTAATACGCCGATTTTCTGCGAATGCAACATTGGAATGGTCGGAAACAATTACAACCCCCAAAGGCTTTTTTAATCACGGAGCTAAGAGTTTTATAGCCACTTCAGATTTAAATACTATTTACTCCATTTATCTGGATACAAAGAATCTGTTGAACACTTTTGATAACATAGCCATAACCAGGATTGACAGTGCCGGGGGCAAAAAGAATTTTAAAGCGAAATTGAAAGGGGGGCCTTATTACATCTTTTCAAGTTTTTGTGATCATCATTATGTCTATGCCTTGCTTTCAAAAAAAGACTTCAAGTTAATATACAATGAAAAGAACTTTGCTATAAAGGAATATTATCTGTTTCGACTCGATCCCGAAACAGGAGAAAGCGAATTACTAACTGTCAAATTACCTGAGATTGCATCTACCTTTTATTCTGTTTATTACACGTATGGCGGATGCGGCGAAGAGGTCTTTTATTTGGTGGAAAGGGAGCGGGATAATCCACCCGGGTATTTGACATACAACATTGTATTTGTTAATTCAGATGCCGAAATAGTGACGACTCAAAAAATTTCATTTCCATCTGTTGGTTCCATCCTTTACTATTCTTCTTTCTCTAATCGGGCGTTGTCATACGGATTAGATGGTACCTTTTTGAGTGTGACAGAAAACAAAACCGAAGTAGATTTTCTGCCCATCTATATTGATTACAGCAACGAACTCATTTATGCCTGCGGAAGTTATTATAACCCAAAAACCAAACGAGCAGAGTCCTTTCTTAAGCAATTTAGTATTGAAGGTGAAATGAATTGGGAGATCAGAGAATTAAACACATTTATTAAGAAATCAACAGGATTGGATATTGAGGATATTGAAATAAGAAATAATGAAATTTACTTATATACATCGAATGCATTTAGTGATAATGCATTTGTTGTAATGGGCCCAAATAAGAAAATCGAATCAAAGGGCGAATTGAAAACGTATGAAATAACAAAGGAATTTAAACCCGGAACCAAAAGTATGTTTGCAAGAAACTACGGAGGATCTGGTACATTGGGTGCAAATACGGCATCGAGAAATGAAGGAATCGTTTTTATGATACCAGAGTACTATGTTGCCGCCACCCGTAGCAAAAACACGCTGATACTTGGCGTTTTTGACCGATGAAAACGGAAAAGTACTCAGGCAGTTCAATATCCTATTAGCAGGAAACGAAAGTCACACTGAAGAAGTGACCACCGATGATCTGGCTTTTGGTGCTTACTTTTTTTATTTTGTAGATTTAGCAGATGGAAGCGGTCATATAGTGAAATGGGTGCATTATTGAGAAAGGTATAAGTCAAAAAAGGCATAAGGGGCAAGTCGGAAGTAGTAGTCGTTAAAGTTTGACTATAAGCATTTGCTAAACTAAAGGTTGAGATTGCATTGATATTAGCAAAATAATTGTCGGGAAATAATCAATAACTTTGAAGTCATTTATGCTGTAACTTCAATCATGTTTTTCAAGCTGGAAAAAGAACAAAGCAATTATATGCTGGCCCAACCTGAAACTGGAATGGGTTATCAGAAATTGGAGGCATGCAAAAACGGGAGCTATCAAAAAGAGAGGTTCCTGGTTCTTAATTCTGAAATAGCCATAGAAATGAACGGCTCTGAATCGGAGTATGTCCGGAAAGTAATTAATGAGGGTTTGTCTGCTATAAAAATGAAGGCACAATTTATTACATTGACTTCACGATCTGTCTTGAGTGAAAGGCAGTTCAGTAATATGGTGAATGAATCCGGAAGTGAAAACCAAAAAGGAGCAATTGACAATCCTGTCGTAAATGCTGACGGTAAGGAAGTTTTTATTCGACTTTCGGCCTTTGAAGATGACAATAGAATTGATCAAGTTGGTAAGCGTTTATTACCGGGAAGTTATACCACAACGGAGGAGGATTATCGAAGATGCAAAACCAGCAATTATGACCCAATTGAGAGATATGCATTGCCCAATAATAATGAGATTAAAATCGCTTTTCACATTAGACCCTGGGACACAAATACTCTACAGAGAGGGATGGTGCAGCCTGCAAACGGAAAAAATGGAGGAGGCGATGAGGCTTATTTTGCAAATGGCACTTCCATTGGAATAAAAGAGTCACGATGAATGAATTTTCTTGGCTTGAACAATATCAACTCAGGAAATACCCTGAACTTGCAAGTTGGTCAATTCCTACTTTTGCTTCTTGCAAAGTGCATTTATATAATTCCTTAAGCTTTTGAACCGCAACCAATCTATTTCCTGACTTAAATGCAACAATAATGTCAGCATCATCTTGATTTGGCCACGGCTGCCCACATTGAAAACAAGTAAGCGTCTTTTGACTAATTTGCGATTTGCAGCATTTACATGTTATTAATCTTGTCATATCTTAATAATAACTTCTGTGCGGTGTTTATGTTAAAGCATCAAGTTGGCGAGTTAGTCACTCATTGCCACATGACCTTAAAATCAAAGATTCCCTCTCAATTCCTGTTCTCTTTCTATGGATTCGAACAAGGCTTTGAAATTGCCTTTACCAAAGGACTTCGCTCCTTTTCGTTGTATGATCTCGTAAAATAAGGTGGGCCGGTCTTCCACAGGTTTGGTAAACAGTTGGAGCAAATAACCCTCATCGTCGCGGTCTATTAATACGTTCAGACTTTTCAAGACATTCAAATCCTCATCAATGTGGCCTACTCTGTCCAACACATCCTCGTAATAATTGTCGGGCACATAGAGAAACTCCACTCCCCTTTTCCGGAGTTCCGTAACCGTTTTAATAATATCGTCCGTAGCCACAGCAATATGCTGAACCCCGGCCCCATGATAAAAATCGAGATACTCTTCGATCTGTGATTTCTTTTTACCGGCGGCCGGTTCGTTTATTGGGAATTTTACATACCCGTTGCCGTTGGAAACTACCTTCGACATGAGGGCTGAATATTCAGTAGAAATATCTTTATCGTCAAAAGTGAGGAGCAGTTTGAAACCCATGACATTTTCGTAGAAATCCACCCACTCGTTCATGTGTCCCAGTTCTACATTTCCAACACAGTGATCAACAAATTTCAATCCGACGGGCTTCGTTTGAAGTTTGTGCTTGGGAGCATTATAACCGGGTAAAAAAAGTCCGTGATAGTTTTTCCTTTCAACAAAGCGGTGTATGGTTTCGCCATACGTGTGAATCGCTGAAATTACAACCTCCCCGTTTTCGTCCTTATAAACCGTCGGTTCCATAAAAGGCTTTGCTCCGCGTTTGGTGGTTTCCTTAAAAGACTTGCGGGCATCATCCACCCAAAGGCTCAGAAACTTAACCCCGTCGCCATGTTTCTTCACATGCTCGGAAATTTCATTTTCCGGGTGCATAGCAGTGGTCAGAACTATTCTGATTTTATCTTGTTGCAAAACATAACTGGCTCTGTCCTTTACTCCCGTTTCAGGCCCTGCATAGGCTATGAGTTCATAGCCCCAGGCCATTTGATAATAATAGGCACTTTGCTTGGCGTTGCCCACATAGAACTCAAGGTGATCGGTTCCGTTCAGTGGCAAAAAATCATTAATAGAAATTGGGTTATCAAGGGTTTCTGCGTATTTCATAGGTTCAAATAAAGGCCCCAAAGTTCTGAAAAATCCCGGACATGTGAATGACAAAAATCAACGCTGAGAAATTGAGCAAAAAAAAAGGAGCCTTTCAAGCTCCTTCTATTTATCCTCAAAAAGGCTTTATGCCTTAGTTTCGTCTTTTGGCTCCTGATCATCTTCTGTTTCAGAAGCGTCTGTCGGAGTTTCTTCAACCACAATGTCTTTATCAACTGTGTCTTCAATAATCGTTTCAGCTGCAGCATCAACTTCAGGTGTAGTCTCTTCAACAACATCTTCAAAGGCCACTTCTTCCGCCACAACTTTCGCAGTTGCAACCTTAGCCACCGGAGCCGATGTCTCTGATTTGGCTGCTTTGCTTCCGCGACGGGTTCTTTTCTTCCCGGCAGCATTGGTACCTGATTTGGCCGCTTTGGCTTCAAGCATCATTTCATTAAAATCTACCAGTTCCATCATGCACATTGCAGCATTATCCCCAGCACGATTTTCCGTTTTCAAAATACGAGTATAACCACCCGGACGATCAGCCACCTTGTCTGCAACCGTTGAGAACAATTCTTTCACCGCTTCTTTGCTTTGCAAATAGCTGAAAACAACTCTTCTTGAATGGGTAGAGTCGGTTTTTGATTTGGTCACCAAAGGCTCCACGTATTTTCTCAACTCCTTAGCCTTGGCAAGGGTAGTAACTATTCGTTTGTGCACTATAAGTGAACTCGCCATATTGGAAAGCATGGCACTTCTGTGTGCTGTTTTCCTTCCTAATGCATTTGTTTTATCTCCGTGTCTCATATAGATTAATTAGAAAATTTGGTCATTGGGAATTTTATAAATTGATCTTGCATTCTCAAATTTTCAAATTCATTTATTCATCTTCCAGGTTGTATCTTAATACATCCATCCCAAAATTCAATCCTTTGTCTCTGACAAACTCTTCCAATTCCGTCAGTGATTTTTTACCAAAATTTCTGAATTTCAAAAGATCATCAATATTAAAAGCAACCAAATCTCCAAGTGTTCTGATTTCCGCAGCTTTGAGGCAATTATACGCCCTTACCGAAAGATCAAGATCAGCCAGTGATGTTTTGAGCAACTTCCTCATGTGAAGGATGTTTTCATCCACCTCTGCCGTTTTTGGCTTCACCTGACTGTCAAGTAAAATACTCTCATCAGAGAACAACACGAGGTGTTGAATCATGATTTTAGCAGCTTCCTTCAAAGCTTCTTCAGGATGTATAGATCCGTCGGTTTTTACTTCGAAGATCAGTTTTTCGTAGTCCGTTCTTTGCTCAACCCTGAAATCTTCAACTTTGAATTTCACATTCTTTATTGGCGTATAAATGGAGTCAATCGGAATCAAACCAATTGGGGCATCATTCGGCATATTTTCATCTGCCGGAACATATCCTCGGCCTTTCTCAACACTCATTTCAATTTCCAAGTTAACATAAGGCTCCATGTTACAGATAACCAAATCGGGATTCAAAATGTCGAACGAACTGGTGAAGCGACTGATATCGCCTGCGGTAAAATGCTCTTTCCCTTTGACATTTACAAAGATTTTCTCCCCTTCATTGGAGTCAATTACCTTCTTGAACCTAACCTGTTTCAGGTTAAGGATGATCTCAGTAACATCTTCAATAATTCCTTTGATGTTGCTGAATTCATGATCTACACCTGTTATTCGGATGGTAGTAATTGCATATCCTTCCAATGAAGACAACAATACCCGACGCATCGCGTTACCGATTGTAATACCGTAGCCCTTTTCAAGAGGGCTGAATTCAAAAAGACCGTAGTTGTTGGTCTCTTTATGCATGATTACCTTGTCGGGCTTCTGAAAATTCAGTATGGCCATATTTTACAGTTTATTTGGATTATTTAGAGTAAAGTTCTACAATCAGTTGTTCTTTTATTTTTTCGGGAATCTCATCCCGCTCAGGGTAGGTAAGAAATGTTCCTTTGCTTTCGCCGGCATTCCAATCCAACCAGCTAAATGGTTTTCTTCTTGACAATGCATTTGTAATTGCCTCCATTGATTTTGATTTTTCGCGAACCTCCACAACATCACCGGGTTTTAAGTGATAGGAAGGTATATTGACAACCTCTCCATTCACTTTAATATGTTTGTGTCCGACCAATTGACGGGCAGCACTTCTGGTTTTTCCAATTCCCAACCTGAAAACAGTATTGTCCAATCTGGCTTCAAGAAGTTTTAATAAGTTCTCACCAGTAATACCGTGTCTTTTAGCAGCTTTCTCAAACAAATTGGCAAATTGCTTTTCAAGCAATCCATACGTGTACTTCGCCTTTTGCTTTTCCATCAACTGAATAGAATACTCAGACTTTTTACCTCTTTTTCTTGAATTACCATGCATCCCCGGTGGGTAATTCTTTTTGTCCAAAGCTTTATCAGGACCAAAAATTGGTTCTTTAAACTTTCTTGCGATCTTGGATTTCGGACCTCTGTATCTTGCCATTTAACCTGCTTTTCTTTTTAATTAAACTCTTCTTTTCTTTGGTGGGCGACAGCCATTGTGAGGCATTGGTGTAATATCTCTGATAGACATCACTTCAATTCCGGCCGCTTGCAATGTCCTGATTGCCGATTCGCGGCCTGACCCTGGACCTTTAACAAATACATCCACCTTTTTTAAACCCAAATCGGCAGCCACTTTTCCACAATCCATGCTTGCTGTTTGTGCAGCATATGGTGTGTTTTTTTTACTTCCTCTGAATCCCATTTTTCCGGCACTGCTCCATGAAATAACCTGTCCGCTGCTGTTTGTAATGGATATAATAATGTTGTTGAACGATGCAGTGATGTGAACCTCACCAGCTGCCTCAACGACAACTTTTCTCTTTTTTGCAACCTTTTTAGTCGTGGCCATTCTATCTCAATTATTTCTTGGTAGCTTTCTTTTTATTGGCAATTGTCTTCCGTTTGCCTTTTCTGGTACGGCAATTATTTTTGGTTCTTTGACCACGGCAAGGCAAACCCTTACGATGTCTAAGACCCCTGTAACAACCGATATCCATAAGGCGTTTGATATTCAGTTGAACTTCAGAACGAAGTTCTCCTTCCACCTTAAGACTCTCGGTAATGAATTTTCTGATATGGGTCAATTCGTCATCGTCCCAATCCTGAACTTTTTTGTTTACATCAACATTAGACTGCTTTAAAATAGCAGCAGCCTTTGAGTGGCCAATACCATAGATGTAAGTAAGGCCAATGACGCCTCTCTTATTCCTCGGAAGATCAATACCTGCAATCCTTGCCATAATCTATTATCCTTGTCTTTGTTTAAATTTTGGATTCTTTTTGTTGATCACATACAACTTACCGTTTCTGCGAACAATTTTGCAGTCGGCACTTCTCTTCTTAATAGATGCTGTTACTTTCATCTCGTTATTTATATCTGTAAGTTATTCTTCCGCGGCTCAAATCGTAGGGAGACATCTCCACTGACACCTTATCACCCGGAAGTATTTTAATATAATGCATTCTCATTTTCCCAGAAATGGTCGCTATTATCTGGTGACCATTATTCAACTCAACCCGAAACATAGCATTCGACAAGGCTTCTGAAATCACTCCGTCTTGTTTGATTGCTTGTTGTTTCGCCATATTTTTTTTCTCAAAAGGGCTGCAAAAATAATATTAAATGCGGTTATTTCCTACTCTCTTTTTAAGTCATTCCTGCCCCGGTTGAACTCCGTCCTTTTATTCTACCCGTCTTCATCAGTCCGTCATAATGCCTCATTAATAAATGACTTTCTATCTGCTGCAACGTATCCAAAACAACTCCGACTAAGATCAATAAAGATGTTCCTCCGTAAAATTGGGCAAACTGATCATTGACTCCGAGAAGAATAGCTATAGCAGGGAAAATGGCAACAAACCCAAGGAAGATAGCTCCCGGAAGTGTGATTCTGGACATCACCGTATCAATAAAATCGGCTGTCTTTTTTCCAGGCTTAACCCCGGGAACAAAGCCACCGTTGCGTTTTAATTCCTCGGCAACCTGACTTGGATTAATAGTAATCGCTGTATAGAAATAGGTGAACAATACGATCATCAGAAAAAAGGTGATATTGTAGGCCCATGAGGTATAATCAACAAAACCCATAAAAAAGTCTCTCAGGCCGCCTGATTCTGGAAATAATCCGGCAATGGAAGATGGAATAAACATCAATGCCTGAGCAAAAATAATGGGCATTACACCGGCCGCATTCACTTTCAACGGCAAGTATTGGCGAACACCACCGTACTGTTTGTTGCCTACAATTCTCTTCGCATATTGAACAGGTATTTTTCTGGTACCCTGAACAAGAAGTATAACCGACATAATAACTGCGATCCAAAACGCCATTTCAACCAGAAAGATAATAGGGCCTCCGTTTCCGGCCAAACGACTTTGCAATTCCGCAAGAATAGAAAATGGCAGTCTGGAAATAATTCCGACCATAATGATTAACGAAATTCCATTCCCCAAACCTCTGTCCGTAATTCTCTCACCCAACCATAAAGTGAACATGGTACCTGCCAACAAAACCAGCACCGCAGAGATCATAAATAACGACAGTGGCATTGAGGTGATCAACGTATCCGGATGGGTAGTTTTGAAATTAACAATATAACTGACGGCCTGAACGGTAGTGATGGCTATGGTAAGATACCTCGTAATCTGGTTAATTTTTCTTCTGCCGTCTTCCCCTTCTTTTTGCATTTTTTGAAATGTAGGTACGGCCATGGTTAAAAGTTGAACCACAATAGAAGCAGAGATATAAGGCATAATACCAAGAGCAAAAACAGAAGCTCTTTCGAAAGCACCTCCGGAAAATGTATTGATTAATCCCAGAAGTCCTTCCATGTTCTTGCCTGCATTGGCTGCTGCCAACGCAACCGGATCAATACCCGGAAGTACGATAAATGTACCAACCCTGTAAACCAGCAAAAGAAGCAAGGTGTTGATTATCCTCACCCGCAGGTCTTCAATACTGAATATGTTCTTTATGGTTTGTATTATTTTCTTCATGGGCTAATCAGATTGTTTCGGCTGTCCCTCCGGCATTAACAATGGCTTCTGAAGCTTTGGTCGAATAACCGTTAACTTTCACTGTAAGTTTGGAGGTCAAGGTTCCATACCCTAAGATTTTGACTTTATCTGTTTTCGAAATGATTCCTACCTTGTGCAAGCCTTCCAAATCAATGGTCGTCAATTTGAACTTGTCTGAAATTTCCTGTAAACGAGTCAGGTTTAGTGGTGCATACTCCACTCTGAAAGGGTTTTTGAATCCGTGCTTAGGCATTCTTCTCTGAAGTGGCATTTGACCACCTTCAAATCCGACTTTTTTACTATAGCCTGTTCTGGATTGAGCACCCTTATGTCCTTTGGTAGAAGTACCACCTCTCCCTGAACCTTGACCGCGACCAATTCTTTTACCACTTGTTATTGAACCTTGAGCAGGTTTAAGATTATTTAAATTCATGTGATCAGATGTTTTCGACTTTTACCAAATGTTTCACCTTATCCACCATTCCTGCTATGGAAGGTGAATGATCAAATTCGCGACTGGAGTTCATTTTTCTCAACCCAAGTGCCTCCATGATGTTCACTTGTTTTGGAAGCTTTTTCAGGGTACTTCTTGTCTTGGTTACTCTTATCCTTGTCATTTTCTTATCCATTAAAAACTGTTCTGAGGTCAATGCCTCTTTGTTCTGCTATAGTGTATGGATCGCGTAATTTTGATAACGCATCCAAGGTAGCCTTCACCACATTGTGCGGGTTTGAAGATCCCTTTGATTTTGCCAATACATCATGTACTCCGGCACTTTCAAGAACAGCACGCATGGCTCCACCGGCAATTACACCGGTACCATGAGAAGCAGGTTTGATGAACACGTAACCACCGCCAAACTTGCCGTATTGATCATGTGGTACTGTACTGTTGATAATCGGAACCTTTATCAGATTCTTTTTTGCATCTTCAATCCCTTTTTGTATAGCATCTGTAACCTCGCCGGCCTTGCCCAAGCCGTGTCCCACGATGCCGTTTCCATCTCCTACAACAATCAATGCAGTAAAGCTGAAAGTTCTTCCCCCTTTGGTAACCTTTGCCACACGCTGTATATTCACTACCGTTTCCTTAAGTTCTATATCGGTGGTCCTTATTCTCTTTAATATTTCCGTTGCCATAATTTTTAAAATTTCAATCCTCCCTCACGTGCTCCTTCGGCCAGATTTTTCACTCTGCCATGATATAAATATCCGTTGCGGTCAAATACAATTTTTTCGATGCCATTGGCCACAGCATTTTGGCCGATAATCTTTCCAACCTCAAAGGCTTTGCCCGATTTGTTAACTTTCATTCCTTCTACTTCGGGCAAATGAGAAGAGGTTGCCAGCAAGGTAGCTCCTTTATCATCATCAATTAGTTGACAATAAATATGCGAATTGCTTCTAAAGACAGACAACCTTGGCATTTCTGCTGTTCCCTTTATCCTCTTTCTTACTCTTTGTTTAACCTTTATTCTTCGTATGCTTTTTAGATTTATCATGCTTCAATTTCTTTATACCTATTTAGAGGCTGATTTACCAGCTTTCTTTCTTAACACCTCTCCGGTAAACTTAATACCCTTTCCTTTATACGGTTCCGGTTTCCTTAGTGATCTGATTTTGGCAGCCACCTGTCCTATTAGTTGTTTGTCTATACACTCCAGAATGATGGTTGGGTTCTTTCCTTTCACAGACTCAGTGGTGATTTTAACTTCTTTTGGAATCTGTAGATATATGTTGTGAGAAAATCCAAGATTCAGTTCAAGAATTTGATCTTTGGCCTCCGCCTTATAACCTACACCTACCAATTCCTGCTGAATTTTGTAACCATCTGTTACACCAACAACCATATTACTTATTATCGATCTGTATAGACCGTGTTTTGCCTTGTGATCTTTTTGCTCGGTGGCTCGGTTCAGAACAATACTACCGTCTAATATTGCAATCGATATTGCCCTATCCACTTTTTCTGACAAGGTTCCCTTTGGTCCTTTAACGCTCACAATACCATTCTCAAACGTCATTTCAACTCCCTTGGGCAATGGTATCGGGTTTTTTCCTATTCTGGACATTTTCTTAAATAAATTTATGATACGTAACAAATCACTTCACCGCCAATATTCAACTTTCTCGCCTCCTTGTCTGTCATCACACCCTGCGATGTAGTTAAAATCGCTATACCTAATCCGTTGATTACTTTTGGCAGCTTCTTTGCGTGAGCATATTTTCTCAATCCCGGTTTACTGATGCGGGTAACTTCCCTGATGGCCGGTACTTTAGTCAAAGGGTGATATTTCAAAGCAATCTTTATGGTTCCCTGTGGCCCCTCATCCTCAAACTTGTAATTCAATATATATCCTTTTTCGAAAAGCACTTTTGTTACCGCTTTCTTCATATTGGAAGCCGGAACCTCTACTATTCGATGATTGGCCTTGATGGCATTTCGAACTCTGGTTAAATAATCTGCTATTGGATCTGTCATTTTCGTCTTATATTTTTTGATACTACCAACTTGCCTTTGTTACACCCGGTATTTTCCCGTCTGATGCCATCTGGCGAAATTGATTGCGGCACAATCCGAATTCCCTGATGTATCCTCTCGGACGCCCTGTCAAGGCACAACGGTTTCTTAACCTCACTGGAGAAGCATTTCTTGGTAATTTCTGAAGTCCTTCGAAATCTCCTTCTGCTTTCATTTTTGCTCTTTTATCGGCATACCTCGCTACTGTCTTTTCTCTGTTACGTTGGCGGGCTTTTAATGATTCTTTTGCCATAATCTTAATTCTGATTTTTAAATGGTAGTCCGAGTTCTTTTAACAGGCTAAGGCATTCCAAATCGTTTTCCGCAGTGGTCACGAATGTAATGTCCATCCCATTGATCCTGGTTACTTTGTCAAGGTCTATCTCGGCAAATACAATTTGCTCTGTTACACCCATCGTATAGTTTCCTCTTCCATCGAAACCTTTGTCACTTATTCCCTGAAAATCCCTTACCCGCGGCAAGGCAACCGAAATGAAGCGATCCAGAAATTCATACATTTGGTCTCCTCTGAGCGTAACTTTGCATCCTATAGGCATATTCTCACGGAGTTTAAAATTTGAAACCGCCTTTCTTGAAATAGTCGGTACAGCTTTCTGACCTGCAATTAGTGTCATTTCCTTAACTGCCTGGTCAACCATTTTCTTGTCTGAGACTCCGGCACCTACCCCCTGATTCAAACATATTTTGGTCAGTCTTGGAATTTCCATGACATTTTTATATTGATGCTTCTCCCTGAGGGCTTGAATCACCTGATTGTTGTATTTTTCTTTTAACCGCGGTGTGTACATATACTTACTTAATAAATTCTCCCGACTTTTTTGAATACCGCTGAAGTCTTCCTTCATCGTTTCTTCTTCGTCCAACTCTGGTTGCTTCTCCTGCAGACATCAACATGATCTTGCTGATATTCAAAGGGGCCTCAATTTTCACAATCGAACCATTTGGATTTTCAGCATCTGGCTTGCGGTGTTTGGTTACCATATTTACGCCTTCAACAATCGCCTTTCTTTCGGTTACTTTAACCATCAATATTTTTCCTGTTTTACCCTTGTCGTCTCCGCTGAGTACCTTTACTGTATCTCCTTTTTTGACATGGAGTTTCGGTATTTTATTAAATTTTCTTTCCATTGCTTATAATACTTCCGGTGCCAAAGACACGATTTTCATAAACTGCTTATCTCTCAATTCGCGGGCAACAGGTCCGAAAATACGGGTGCCTCTTGGTTCATCTGTGGTGCTGAGTAAAACACAAGAATTATCATCAAACCGAATATATGATCCGTCGGCCCGGCGAAATTCCTTCCTGGTTCTTACAACAACTGCTCTGGATACAGCCCCCTTTTTAATATTGGCATTTGGCAAGGCAGCTTTAACCGTGACCACAATTTTATCGCCAACTCTTGCGTATTTTTTGCCGGTACCTCCCAGTACACGGATGCAAAGTACTTCTTTTGCTCCGCTGTTATCTGCAACTCTTAATCTCGATTCCTGCTGTATCATTTTATTTGGCCTTTTCTACTACTTCTATCAATCTCCAACGCTTCATCTTACTTAGCGGACGGGTCTCCATAATGCGGACAACGTCATTAATGGTGCATTCATTCTTTTCATCGTGAGCCACAAACTTGGAAGTCATTTTAACAAACTTTCCGTATTTGGGGTGTTTCTTTTTCCGCTCAACTTTCACCACAATGGTTTTATCCATTTTGTTGCTCGTTACGGTACCGGTTATTTCCTTACGTGCGTTTCTGTCTTCCATTAGTTGCTTTGTCCTTTTGCTAATTTTCGCCTTCTGGTCATTTCTGTCAAGTATCTCGCCACCATCTTTTTCGAAGCAGATATTTTCTGAGGATTCTCGATAGGTGAAACCGCATGACCAAATTTTAATTTTTGCAATTGAACTCTTTCGTCACGCAAATTGTCGTGAAGATCTTTATTGCTCAATTGCATGATATCCATATTATCCATGATTATTCAGTATAGTCTGGTTTAATAATAAATTTTGTAACTACTGACATTTTCTGTCCTGCCAAACGCAAAGCCTCTCTGGCCACTTCTTCATTTACTCCGTCTATTTCGAAAATGATAGTACCGGGTTTTATGACAGCCACCCAATACTCAGGAGCTCCTTTTCCTTTTCCCATACGAACTTCTGCCGGCTTTTTTGTAACAGGTTTATCAGGGAAAATCCGTATCCAAACCTGACCTTCGCGTTTCATATAACGGTTTAGGGCTATTCGGGCAGCTTCTATCTGGCGTGAAGTAATCCATTTTGGTTCTAAGGTTTTAATTCCAAAACTTCCAAACTCCAAACGATGACCTCTGGTTGCTAAACCACGGTTACGTCCTTTGTGTTGTTTTCTGAATTTGGTTCTTTTAGGCAATAACATGACTTTCCTTCTTTATTTATTATCTCTTCTTCTTCTAGTATTGGTCGGACGTTTGCGTTCGACTTTGGATTCTCCACCCATTCCCATATTGATGGAAAGATCGCGTTTTCCAAAAACCTCTCCTCGAAATACCCATACTTTCACACCTATCTTGCCGTAAACAGTCAATGATTCGCTTAAGGCATAATCTATATCTGCTCTAAAAGTATGCAATGGAATTCTCCCTTCTTTGTACTGCTCCGATCGAGCCATCTCCGCACCATTCAAACGGCCGGAAACCATAATCTTAATTCCCTGAGCACCCATCCTCATGGTTGAAGCAATGGCCATTTTAATGGCTCTTTTGAAAGAAACACGTCCTTCTATTTGCTGGGCAATAGACTCGCCAACAAGTTGTGCGTCTAATTCGGGTCTTTTTATTTCGAAGATGTTTATCTGAACATCCTTCCTTGATATTTTCTTAATCTCTTCCTTCACCTTGTCCACCTCGGCACCTCCTTTTCCGATAACGATTCCCGGACGGGCTGTATGAACGGTAATAATAATCCTTTTGAGTGTCCTTTCGATTACAACTTTAGAAATCCCTGCTTTTGGAATTCTAACGGCCAGATATTTTCGGATCTTTTCATCTTCTACCAATTTCTCGGCAAAGTTGTTTCCTCCGAACCAGTTGGACTCCCATCCTCTGACGATTCCTAATCTTATACCTATCGGGTTAGTTTTTTGTCCCATATTTCTTTCTGCAATTAATCCTGATTTTCGATTTCTGTTTCCTCAACTGCTTCTCCTGCTGTAGCAAACATACTATCAACTTTCAAAGTAACATGGTTTGATCTTTTTCTCACTCTGTATGCACGTCCCTGAGGTGCCGGCTTCAATCTTTTCAGCACTCTACCCTGATTGACATAAACTTCCTTTACAACAAGTCCTGCCTCTTCATCAGCCCTGGTTTCGTTTTTTTGCTCCCAATTGGCAATGGCTGACTTTAAAAGTTTCTCAATAAAAAGGGCATAGCCTGCCTTTTGGTTGAAACGTAAAATACTTAAAGCCATGTCCACTCGCTTTCCGCGAATCTGGTCAACAACCAATCGCATTTTACGAGGTGACATGGGACAATCATTTAATCTGGCAACTGCTTCCATTTTATCTTTATTTTGACGGGTGTCCTTTAAATACTCTGGTAGGTGCAAACTCACCCAATTTATGGCCAACCATATTTTCGGTTACATAGACCGGAATGAATTTATTCCCGTTATGTACGGCAATTGTATGCCCAACAAAATCCGGAGTAATCATTGATCTTCTTGACCAGGTTTTTAACACTGTTTTCTTTTTTGTTTCATTCATTACAGAAACCTTGCGGTCAAGTTTGAAATCTACAAAAGGTCCTTTTTTTAACGATCTAGCCATATATCTCTATTTCTTTCTTCTTTCCAATATCAATTTCGATGAAACCTTTGTACGACTTCTTGTTTTGAACCCTTTTGCTGGAATACCATTTCTGCTTCTGGCCTGTCCTCCTTTAGATTTTCCTTCTCCCCCTCCTTGTGGGTGATCTACAGGATTCATTGCTGCGGGTCTTGTTCGGGGTCTTCTTCCAAGCCAACGTGTTCGACCGGCTTTTCCTGAGCGTTGCAGGTTATGATCAGGATTTGAAACAGTTCCAATTGTAGCTACACAAGACATTAATATCATCCTCGATTCACCCGAAGGCATTCTTACCACCGCATACTTCCCGTCTCGAGCCAATAATTGTGAGGCGTTCCCTGCACCCCGGCATATTTTACCACCCTGACCAGGCTTTAATTCAATATTGTGAATGATGCTTCCCAATGGTATTTCACTAAGGGGAAGTGTGTTTCCGACTTCTGGTGTAACTCCAGAACCGGAAGAAACCATTTGCCCAATTTTGATGCCGCTTGGTGCGATAATATAACTTTTCTCACCATCATTATACTCTATCAAAGAGATAAAACAAGAACGGTTAGGGTCGTATTCTAAAGACTTCACTTCAGCAATGCCTTCTTTATTTCTTTTGAAGTCTATGACCCTGTATCTTCTTTTATGTCCACCGCCTACATAACGCATCGTCATTTTTCCGGTTTGATTCCTCCCCCCTGTTTTCTTAACAGGTTCCAGTAGAGCCCTTTCCGGAGCTATTTTTGTCAGTTCAGAAAAATCAACAATTGCTTTGAATCTCTGCCCTGGTGTTATCGGTTTTAATCTTTTTAGTGCCATTGTTTAGATGCTTGCAAAAAAGTCTATTGCCTGTCCTTCTTTTAATTTCACCACAGCCTTTTTAAAGTTTGGTTTCTTACCTTCTATAGTACCGGATTTGGTAAATCTGCTTTTCCTCTTGCCTCTGTATAACATGGTGCTGATTCCCTCAACCTCAACATTATACATCTTTTGTATTTCAGCGACTATTTCCGGTTTGGCCGCTTTTTTATCAACTACAAAAGCATAGTGTCTCAACTTTTCGCCGGCTTGTGTTGTCTTTTCTGTAATCAAAGGTTTTTTTATAACTGCCATGATTTTAGTTTAATATTTGTTTTATGACTTCAAGGCTTCCTTCAGTTAAGACAAGATTCTTTGCCTTCATAATTTCGTATGTGTTAACGTCTGTAGCTTTCAAAATGCAGGTTCTCGGAAGATTCCTGCCTGAAAGATATACATTGTTGTCGTTAGATGTCAGGACAAAAAGCGAGCGGCTCTCTATGTTCAGATTACTCAATACCTGAAGAAATGATTTTGTGCTTGGTTTTTCAAACTGAATGTCATCTATTATAATGATTCCATTCTCCTTTAACTTGTGACTCAGGGCCGAGGCACGAGCCAGTCTTTTAACTTTCTTATTGAGCTTGAAGGAATAGTCTCTTGGTCTTGGACCGTGCATGTTTCCCCCGCCTACCATCACACCAGACTTGGCACTTCCTGCTCTTGCAGTTCCGGTTCCTTTTTGTCTCTTAAGCTTTTTTGTAGAAGCCGTTACTTCAGATTTATCTTTGGTTTTATGGGTTCCCTGTCTCTGATTGGCAAGAATCTGTTTTACATCGAGATAAATTGCGTGATCATTAGGAACAATAGAGAAAATATCCTTGGGAAGTTCTACTTCCTTGCCGGTCTCCACTCCCTGAATATTTAATACCTTCAGTTTCATGTTACTTTTCGATAATTATATGAGAGCCTATATGACCCGGTAATGCCCCTTTGATAATGATCAGATTGTCCTCTTTCATCATTTTCAGAATTTGGAGGTTAAATGTTTTGATTCTGTCTCCACCCATGCGTCCTGCCATTCTCATTCCTTTAAATACTTTTGAAGGATATGAAGATGCTCCTAATGATCCCGGTGCTCTTAATCTGTTATGTTGTCCATGTGTTTGACCACCAACTCCTGCAAATCCATGTCGCCTTACCACTCCTTGGAAACCTTTACCTTTTGAAGTGCCAACCACATCAACAAACTCCCCTTCTTCAAAGATATCCATGCTGATTTCCTGTCCCAGTGTGGCTGTTGGTTCCCAATCCCTCAATTCTGTTACAAACTTCTTTGGGGCTGTTTTGGCTTTTGCAAAATGTCCTTGCAATGCTTTGGGTGTGCTTTTTTCAGAGCGATTGCCATAGGCAATTTGCACTGCATTATATCCATCCTTTTCTACTGTCCGCACCTGTGTAACCACGTTGGGTCCGGCCTCAACAACAGTACAAGCAATCTTTTTCCCCTCTGGAGAAAAAACACTTGTCATTCCTATTTTTGTTCCTATTAATCCTATCATGACTACACCTTGATTTCTACATCAACACCGCTGGGCAATTCCAGTTTCATCAGGGCATCAACCGTCTTGGAGGTTGAACTGTAAATATCCAACAATCTCTTATAAGAACACTGCTGAAATTGTTCCCTGGCTTTTTTATTCACGTGAGGTGAACGCAATACCGTAAAAATTTTCTTTTCAGTAGGTAATGGAATGGGCCCACTCACCACTGCTCCGGTTGCTTTTACGGAACGCACAATCTTTTCAGCCGATTTGTCAATCAGGTTGTGATCATACGATTTTAGTTTGATTCTTATTTTCTGGCTAACCATGCTCTCTTAAGCTTTTGCTGTTTTTAAACCCTGAACTTTGGCCAGTACTTCTTCGGCCATATTCTTTGGAACCTCTGAATAGTGAGAAAACTCCATTGTGGAAGTAGCCCGGCCTGAGGTAATTGTTCTCAATGTAGTGACGTACCCGAACATTTGAGACAAAGGCACTTTGGCCTTTATTACCTGAGCTCCTGCTCTTTCGTCAACTCCTTCTAACAATCCACGTCTTCTATTCAAATCGCCCTGAACATCTCCCATATAATCGGCAGGTGTCAGTACTTCCAGTTTCATGATTGGTTCCAATAAAATTGGATTTGCTTTTCTGGCCGCTTCTCTGAAACCTTGTCTGGCACAAATTTCAAATGACAGTGAATCTGAATCTACCGCGTGAAACGAACCATCGAACAGACGCACTTTCAATTTATCCAGCGGATAACCTGCCAAAACACCATTTTTCATGGCTTCGGCAAATCCTTTTTGAACAGAAGGTATATATTCTTTAGGAATTGAACCGCCCACTATTTCGTTGACAAATTGCAAACCATCGGTTTTTACATCTTCATCTGCAGGGCCAATCTCAAACTGAATATCGGCAAACTTTCCTCTGCCACCGGTTTGTTTCTTGAAAACCTCGCGATGAAGTGTTGAACCTTTCAAACTCTCTTTATAGGCGACTTGCGGTGCTCCCTGATTTATTTCAACTTTGAATTCACGTTTCAGGCGATCAACTATAATCTCCAGATGCAATTCACCCATTCCGCTGATTACAGTTTGAAGTGTATCCTCGTCAGTATGAACTCTGAAAGTTGGATCCTCTTCGGCTAATTTAGCTAATGACATACCCAATCTGTCAGAATCCGCCTGTGTTTTTGGCTCTACTGCCAACCCAATGACCGGTTCGGGGAAATCCATAGATTCCAGTACCAAAGGATGTTTTTCATCACATAAGGTATCTCCTGTTTTGATGTCTTTAAATCCAACTGCCGCTCCAATATCACCGGCTCCTAAAGACTCAATGGGATTCTGCTTATTGGCATGCATTTGAAAAATACGCGAAATCCGTTCCTTGTTACCGCTTCTGGTATTGAGTACATAGGAGCCAGCATCAAGTTTCCCGGAATAAGCTCTCATAAATGCCAGACGACCTACAAAAGGATCAGTCGCTATTTTGAATGCCAGAGCCGCAAATGGTTCAGAATATGAAGGTTTACGAATTTCTACTGCATCTGTATCGGGATTTATTCCACTCACAGATTCTTTATCCATCGGACTTGGCAATATTTCCATCACCAAATCCAGCATTGTTTGCACTCCTTTGTTCTTGAATGAAGAACCACATACCATTGGTACAATCGTCATATCAATACAAGCTTTTCTCAGTGCATCCAATATTTCACGCTCTGTTATTGAGGCGGGATCTTCAAAGAACTTCTCAAGCAATTTATCGTCATACTCCGAAACAGATTCGAGAAGTTTCATTCTCCACTCGGTGGCTTCTTCAATCAAATCATCCGGAATTGGAACTTCTTTATAAGTCATTCCAAAGTCATGCTCATTCCAAACCATTCCCCTGAAATTGATCAAGTCAACAACACCTTTGAAATTTTCTTCTTCGCCGATTGGCAATTGAAGCGGTACCGCATTGCTTCCCAACATTTCTTTTACTTGTCTTACAACGTTCAGAAAATCTGCTCCGGAGCGGTCCATTTTATTAACGAACCCAATACGCGGTACTTTATAATTATTGGCCAGTCTCCAGTTAGTCTCCGATTGTGGTTCTACACCATCAACGGCACTAAACAGAAAAACCAATCCATCCAATACTCTTAAAGAGCGGTTCACTTCAACGGTAAAATCTACGTGACCTGGTGTATCTATTATATTAATATGGTATGAGTCACCTTTGTATTTCCAAAAAACTGTTGTTGCGGCAGAGGTAATGGTTATCCCACGTTCCTGTTCCTGCACCATCCAGTCCATGGTCGCAGCACCGTCATGGACTTCTCCAATTTTGTGGTTTACCCCGGAATAATACAGTATGCGTTCGGTTGTCGTTGTTTTTCCGGCATCAATATGAGCCGCAATACCGATATTCCTTGTATATTTAAGATCTCTGGCCATTTATCTTCTAAACTCTGAAATGCGAAAAAGCTTTATTCGCTTCAGCCATTTTGTGTGTATCTTCTTTTTTCTTTACGGCAGATCCCTCCCCCTTAGAAGCAGCTATGACTTCTGAAGCAAGCTTCTCTGCCATAGACTTTTCGTTTCTCTGACGTGCATATTTAATCATCCATTTCATACCCATAGCTATTTTACGCTCCGGGTTAATTTCTATTGGGATCTGAAAAGTAGAACCGCCGACCCTTCTTGCTTTTACCTCGACTGATGGAGTTACATTGTTTAATGCCCTTTTCCAGACCTCAATTCCAGACTCTTCCGTGATCTTTTTTTCAACTATGTTGATGGCATTATAAAAGATAGCCCTTGAGGTCTCCTTTTTGCCATCCCACATCATATTATTAATAAAGCGGGTGACCAATGCATCTTTAAATCTCGGATCGGGCGTCAATACACGCTTTTTTGCTCTTGCCTTTCTCATTTCTTCTTAGGTCTTTTTGTGCCGTATTTAGATCTTCTCTGCTTCCTGCCTTCAACTCCCGAGGTATCTAAAGCACCCCGTACAATATGGTATCTTACGCCGGGCAAATCTTTAACCCTGCCACCTCTTATCAGCACAATAGAGTGTTCCTGCAAATTGTGTCCCTCACCCGGAATATAAGCATTCACCTCTTTGGTGTTTGTCAAACGAACCCTCGCCACTTTTCTCATGGCAGAATTCGGTTTCTTGGGTGTTGTGGTATAAACACGGGTACAAACTCCCCTTCTCTGAGGGCAAGAATCCAATGCAGGCGACTTGCTCTTTTCAGCATTGGAAGTCCTTCCTTTTCTTACTAATTGCTGTATGGTAGGCATATCTAAAGGCGTACTATTTTTTAAGGTCTGCAAAAGTACAACTTCCGTTGTTAATAGCAAACCCTATTATTTACATTTTTTTTGAACTGCTTATTGAGCCTTTTACTACCCAAAAGAGGCGAAAAAGGGCGGCAAATTTAGCAAAAAGAATTAAAGAGAAAAATTAAGAATCCACGTTCTGCTATTTCAGCAAAACGATCCTTTGCATGAATGACTTATTTGTATCTATAATCCTAATCAGATAAACTCCCTGGCTCAAATGACCCATATCAATTGTGGTTTCAGAACAACAAAAATCCGACTTACTTAAAACCGATTCGCCAAGGAGATTGGAAACAAAAATGTCCACATTGGAAATCAAACTTGAAAATTCCAAATGAACAGTTCCATCCGTCGGATTCGGATACACCGAAAACAGATTTTTCTCAACTTCATTGATCCCCACACTGTAACGCACCGACCGGCAAACCTGACTTTTGCAATTGGCCGCATTGAGGATGTTCAGGCAAACATTGTAAGTTCCGCTGTCAGCTTTATACAGGTGGGTTGGATTTGTTTCGGTACTGCTGTCTCCGTCCCCGAAATACCAACGATAACTTTCACCGGGCTCGGTTGCTGTTTGGGTGAAAAAAACTGTTTTTCCCTGTGAGGAATGGGTGAATCCGGCATCGGATGTGGCATTGACATTCAAAGATTTGGAGATGGAATCCTGGCACCCTTTAGAAATCTGGGCGACAAGCGTTACAAAATAGGTTCTGGAATTTTTCGTGATAGCATATTGTTTTGAAGGAACCGAATCTGTAGAGATAGTTCCGTCTCCAAAACGCCATTCAAAGGTTTTACCTCCGGTGGTTTTGTTGTGGAAAGGAACGCGTTCGCCTTCGCAAACATCAGTGATACTAAAGTCCGGCATTGGCTTCGGGTAAAGCACCACTTTGAAACTGACCGAATCTTCACCGCAATAATTCATCGCTTTAGCCCAATAGTTTCCGGCTTTGGTGGTGGTGATGGTTGGAGTGGTTTCAGTTGTCGACCACAAATAGGTTTCTTCGTTCTTTGGATTGTTGATATCCAATTTCAGACTGATGTTTTCGCAGGCATCGTACAGCGTATCTAATTTCAAAGTTGGTTTTTCAAGCCTTTTGATAATTATAGTATCGCGTTGAGTACCACAAATATTGGTAACGCTGGCTTCCAGGATTCCGGCTTTTGACCAGATCAGGGAATTGGTCGTCTCAATTCCAAGTTGATTGGTCAGGTCACTCCAGTTGTAGCTCTCATTGACATATTGCGTTCCCGTTCTCAAGGTCAATGAAAACGGAAGGCAGAAAGTGGTGTCTTTAAGGTCATATTTCCAAACAGGCTTAGGCCAAACATAGACCGGAAAACTATCACTGAACGGGCATCTTGAAACAGAGGTGTCAAAAAAAGTAATATTATAAAGCCCTGAATCTGAATAACTGTGTGTAACCACCATACTTAATCCATCACTTTGACTTCCGTCTCCCCAATTGATAATCCTGTTTTTGAGGTTTGCGAAAGTGTCGGATAAGACCAATTGAGAACCCACGCAAATCGAATCTGACTGTGATTTTCGAAAGGCACTACTATATAGTCTTGAAACTATATGTGGCCATTCCTCAATTTTCAGGGTGGTATCAAAAACTGTTTCACAATACTCGTTTGACAGTTTGATGGAGAAATGGAAAGTATCCTCACTCATGTAGGTATGACCAAACTTTAAAAGACCGTTTGTATCGGGGCTGCCGTAATCGGTTTGCCCATCGCCATAATACACAAAAGCCGATCTGGTATAGGCGGGGTAATCCTTAATCTTCAATTCGCCTCCTTTACATAAAGACAGAGGGTCAAACGTCATGGAATCAAGCCTCGGGATACCACTGACCAAAACGCTGTCGCCATACCAAACCACATAATTGCAGTCGTTTTTCACACCCAGTATCTTGACGTAGTAATTCCCCGGATTTGAATATTTGTGCTTTATGGTGGTGTCTTTATGCCATTCATTTTTTTTCAAAACAAGACTATCTCCATCCCCGAAATACCAGGTGAGCGACAGGTAATTGCTGTCAGCAAAAGCCCTAAACTCCGCTGTGTCTCTGCATGGTGTTTCAAACAAATTGCTGCGGAATTTGAGTGTGTTCAGGGGCATGTAGACATTAGGTAGGTAACCACTAACTAAACCCGTAAAACTATACGCTTTAAGCTCCGCATTGCAGTTCTTACCCAATTCATCTGGGCGATGAATTACCCCAATATATAGGGGTGCTTGGTCAGAATATACGAAGTATATTTTGTTATCAGCCCCCATCTGTATTCCAAATATCTCATGGAGGGCTGAGTTATCATCTGTTGGTTTCTTTTTTCTAAAAGAGTGAATAACTTGCTTCTTGCCAGTAAACCGATTAACTTGTAGTAAATAGTTTGTAGCCAACCAAGCAGCCTGTTCTTCATCTTTCTTTGGAAATCTACTCGCTTTAAATAAAGTGGAAATATAAATGAAACTATCGTTAGGTGAGAATTCAGCCCCATAGGTACGGGTATTTTGGTGGTCTTTAAAATATAAAAGAGGTTTTGGGTTGCTTATTTTTCCTGTTTTGTTGTCGAAGTCAAACAGGTAGGTAGAAACTGCATCAGGGAAAAAGAGTGAATCGTAAAGGCCGGTAACTACAATGCTTCTGCCATCGTGTGAAATTTTCACTACTCCTGAATGAGTATAAAGTGCCCCAAGATCATTAGGAGCCTTACTCATAATATGCGTTGTGTCAATTCCTGAACTATCAAGGAGCATTGCGTTAAAATATGAATCATTCAATCCTGTAACAATATTATTTCCCCAATAGATTATCCAATAATCGCGACCGTTGGTATGTTTTGTTGCTGTAAGCATTCTTGTAAACGACCCTATTGGTTTGCGTTTCTGGGTTTGCACCGGACCTGCACTGTCATTTTGATAACTCAGTTCAAAGATCGTGTATCTCAAAAAGGCATCATTATATACAGTACCCGTATCTACGTTTGAATGAAAATAATGAACTAAATTGGGACGATCAGGAGTTCTTAGCATCAGACTCATGCCATAGGTCTGTGCGTTGCCAGAACTGGGATTAAAATAACCGTTCTTTTTATCAGCAGTGTCTATGATCCTCTGATCCCGTCTATTCCAGACTCGAATAGCATCCGCATACATTAAGAGATTTCCATCACAATCCGAAACACATGTTGCCGGGCCATTGTATTGGTCATCTCCAATTGCTGAATAAATAAGTTGAGGCGGACTATGTGTAAAATCAAAACCTGAGTATGGGCCAAAAGTCCATTGAACAGCCTGGGCTTGACAATTCAGTTTATAAATTGTCAGGCAAGTGAGCCATATCAGTGCCTTCCAATTTATCAATCCGCTTTAATTATTTTTAATGTACTTATTTCACCTTCGCTATTTGCTATTCTAACGAAATATAGCCCCGAGCTTAAAAAGCTGCTATCCCATAGTCTCTTCTCATTAGGGGCTAATGAGAAATTCGTAAGATTCTTACCTACCAAATCAATAACTACGACATGCAGCGTTTGATAACCATTGTTATCTATATTAACAAAATGGTCAAACGGATTAGGATAGACCTTGAATGATGATTGGTTATCATTTCCTGAAATGCTCAGTTCAACAAAAGGGCTTGGAGTGCAAATGTTCGAAGTAGCTGTTGTGTCTCGATGCTCACTACTTGTTGTTCTTGTCTCACCGTTTAGAGAGTAGGTGGGATTTGGAGTATTTTCATTAGGATAGCGATTCATTGGCGGAGGGAATACGTCAGTTCGTTGTTCATAATACTTAAAACTATGCAATGAATCTCTATAAGTTTGCCATACCAAGTCCCAATCTTCATTATCAGTAAAATTATTGGATGCTCCTTGAGAACTCCCTTTTCCACCCTGGTTTTTCAATCTCCCGCCACCCAAAATCCCGGCTTCGTTGTCGTAAAAATCGTTACAGGTGATGTCCACATTGATAGTATTGGTGTAAACCGTGCTGTCGTCATTGTCACCGTTGGTGGCAAACAGCGGATGTTTGTGGTGACTGAGAACAAGACCTCGAAGGTTTTCATTAAAGGCATTTTCGCCGATGTCGCTCAGTATTCCCGTAATCGAACTGTAAAACTGAATGCCCTCTTCACACCTTTGAAAAACATTGCCAGTTATACTCAAGTCCTGAGATTTTATAAACTCCATGCCCTGTTGCGTCTTACCATCACCTCTTACAACAGGCAAAGCTCCGATGTTGTTCACATCATTGCCTGCTATGGTTGCTCCGTCTAATTCGCGGCCTCTGATGCCTTTGAGGTAATATCCGGTAATGCTGTTGTCCTGTACGCCGATGTCCTGACATACGGTAAGTTCGATGGCGTTGTAGCTGCTGTCGGTTTGGTTCAGCCATTTGTTCGCAGTCATTTCAGCGACCTTTATTCCATTCATCAACACTGATGCACCTCTTGATGCAAATTGCAGCATCGCTGTATCCTGAAAACAAGTCAGGCTGTCGTTATAGAAACTACCGAAAATATTTTTGGTAATAAATGGGGCACTATTGTCAATCAAATAGTCATTAAAGACCAGATCGAAGATGTTGTTGTCCAACACCGAACTATCAATGTTAATATAACCACCCTGATCCATATAAAAGCCAATAGATGCATCAGCAATCCATGAAGTATTGGCATTCACCCGACCGTACATATTCATTGCCCTTGGTTGATTACCACCTTCCACTTTTATCCCCTTCCATAATCCGCAACCGGTAAATTGGGTCTGGTTCAGAATAAGTTCGGCACCTGTAGCAGGAACAATGATGCGACTGCCTGATTTCATCATCAGATCTTTACCTGCAAAAGAGACTGATCCGCTGATCGTAATATCTCCATCAAAGATAATATCATTATAACCAGAAATAGAACCTGAGGTAATGGTTGTATTGCTGAAGTCAGGGCTTAATGTGCAATTATACTTCACAAGTATAGCGTTGCTTGTATCTGTGCCGCAATCAGAGTGATGAATGAGATAATAAAGGCCTGGTACTTTTGCCTCATAATATCTGGTATTCTTAGGAACATTGAGCCGAATGTTATTCCTGAACCATTCCATGCTGTCATGCCTGGCTTCTGTGTATATTAAATTGCTGTTAAGATATTCATAATCATCAACGTCAATTATCAGCGTGTCATCACCTTCAATAAAAGGTTTTTTCAAAAGTGAAACTTCGCCCGAAATAGTATCGGCACATCCGCTATAGGGGTGGGTAATTACCGCTGACAAACTACCAGTAACGACATTTGTGTCCTGATTCCAGATTATGTGAATGACAGTATCTCCATCATTTCTGAAAATCTCTCCACTCTCAACAATCCATTCCGTGACGAACAAATCAGAGTTTGTGAAAACATTGCCTGCCAGTTTATAGGAATATACCGAGTCGGTATTGCAGATAATAGGATTGAAATTATCAAACATAACATCAAAAGAGATACTGTTTACCCCCGAAACGTTGCGTTGGACGGTATCACCCGCGTAACACAAATATACCTGCACTTCAGGTGGGTTGTAAGTAAAGGTGAAAGTTGGGTTCAGAGAGGTGTCATAGGAAGGCAACCCAAACTCAACGAATTTCCATGTTCGGGGGCCTATCTTGTTGGGATAGAACTTAACCATGTTGCAGCCCTCATATGTGTATTTGAAATTCAAAGGAGCCTGATTTGCAAATCGGGCAGACTGAATGTCAGGCAACGAGTTTTCCTTGTTACAATTATTATTGTAAGGAATTTTGACGGCCTTACTGAGAAATTTGTATTCCAGCTTGTTTACTCAGTTGATCGGTGTGTTTGGTTCAGAAATTCGCATAACATATTCAGGGGAGTACATTTCTGAAAATGAATTAAAATATAGCTGCTTGTCCGGCCCTGTTTGAATAGTACCGCCCATATATGCATCAGCCCCATTGTATAGATCGGTGAAAAGTATTTGTCTAGACAGATCAGGCTCTTTATACTCCAAATCATAGTAATTAAGTACCCCTTCGTGAGACCACACGTAAAGAAATTTGCCATTGGGGCTAAAACAGGCATCCGTCGCATAAATATCTGTAAAAGATTGTTTCAAGGTCAATTGCCCGGTTTGCCGGTTGAAATCGCAGACATAGCAGCCAATAAAAGTTGAAGCGGTAAATATTATTTTATCGCCATCAGCATTTGCCTTAATATTGTCGACGAAATCCGAACCGGGTAATACAAAACTCCTTACATACTGAAAAAACCCCGGGCGGT
This sequence comes from Bacteroidia bacterium, assembly GCA_020053795.1. GTDB lineage: Bacteria > Bacteroidota > Bacteroidia > NS11-12g > UBA9320 > JAGVMN01. Next base: position 90,560 of record JAGVMN010000021.1, read on the forward strand.
TATGTCTGAAATGGAAAAGTGACACACTATCCTTGTATGTCGTGCCGCTCGGTTTGACAAATATCCAATATCCGTCAGCGAAATCGGGAATGACTGCCAGCCCATTTCTGACCAATAATCCATTGTCAGAACTGTAATCTGCGTTAACGGGACCAGTTATTGGCAGATTGGCATAACCCGATGCAATTCGACCAGAAAAAGTATCTGATCCAAATGTTATGTAAATTGAATCTACATAAATGGAATATCTTAAAGCAAATTTACTTGGGCTATGTGTAAGTAGGCTGAGTCCTGTCTCAACTAAAACATATCTGTTTTTATTAATCTGGATAAAACCCGTTTGATTAGGTTCATCCTGAATGTTCCCAAATGTATCTACAGACAGATTTCTCATACTATCATCAAAAATACGATAGAAAGATGATGCACTACCTCCCGCTATGGCCTTGACATTTCCTAAACTATCCGCAGCTAAAGAGGAATTCATTGTGAAATAAGGGGCATACGTAATTCTTGCCATTTCTCCTTTTGGCGTTCCTCGCATAAAAGACATTCTTGCTGCTTTAGAAAATGTCCATTCATTAGGGTCTTTGGTAGGCAGATTTGAATCACAAGGATGAATATAAACAATGTTGTTTATGGTTGTGTCATCTACAACCTCTGAAAGAGCATTCAATAATTTGAGTTTTACACTAAAATACTTAGGCGAGGTAATAAGTCCGGGATTGAAAACATGTTTGACAAAAGTGTCGGACGTTTGAACCAAACTGGTGGCATCTTCAAAATCCCATTCAAAGGTTATTCCCGTTCTTGTCTTGGTTGTAAATGTTACAGTATCTCCTTTACAACTTACTTGTGGCCCCAGAATATCAAAATTGGATTTGACTATTCTGTTTAGCACCGCATCTAACGCATTAACTTGTCCTACCCCAATTTTGTCCCGAATTTGCCAGTTCATCGAACTAATATCATCGGCCGAACCATAAAGTATATCTCTCAGTTCATAGTTCCCCAGACTTGGATTAATGCTCCAAACCAACGCTGCAACGCCTGCCACAAATGGAGCGGAGAGTGAAGTCCCGTCGGCTAAAGAATAAGTACTACCCACATTGGTAGTTAAAACTTCCTCACCTGGTGCCATTATTTTTACGCTTCCAAAAACGCCGTAATTGGATATGACAGCTTTTTGGTTATTAAATGCCGTTCCCCCAACACTCACCACATATTCAAACGATGCTGAGTAGATGTTAACCGTTGTGTCTGGGTAACCTCCTCCCGGTTCACTACTTGGGCCATTTCCCGCAGCCGCAATTAACAGTTTATTATGATCATCGGCAGCTGTAATTAAATGGTTAAGAACTGAAGCCTGAGCCATCGCATATGGGTTTGGGCCTCCCCAAGACATATTAATAATTTGTGCAGGTGACTTAATCGCGTAAAAAAGGGCATCTTCCGTATTGTAAATATATTGGCTATTAGCTAAAGATGTATCATCGCTGACAACCTTTATTGTCATTATTTTGGCCTTCGGGGCAACCCCGCATATTCCCTTCTTGTTGCTCTTTTGTGCAGCAATAACGCCAGTTACTATAGTTCCATGACTGAAATGTGCAGAACTGGCTAATGGATGTAAACCTATGGCATTATTGTGATCCACTACATTCCAACCGTTGTAGTCGTCAATATATCCATTTGCATCATCATCTACGCCAGGAGTTCCGTTTATCTCGTCATCGTTTTCCCAAAGAACTCCCTGCAAGTCTTCATGATCCAAATCTATTCCGGCATCTATTACAGCAATGGTAATTCCTTCTCCCTCGCTGTATTCATGAGCTTCCAATACTTTGCAGTTAACCAAACCGTATTGCTCATTGAGCATTGGGTCAAGAACGTAGTCCAGTGTTTTTTCTCCAAAATTCAAATAAGCCTTTGATATCTCAACATGCTCAATGAAATCATAGGCAAGCAGACTATCAACCAAATCGCTGGCGTCCATAGATGTATCGAACAAACAGACATAGGTTCTGTCAAACACTTCACCAAGGCCCGCACCAGAATAAGGTCGATTAATGACATAGATATTGAATACGGACAGTAAATTGTCAAAATATGGATAAGAGCCTTCATAGGTGAGATAATCATGGTCATCAAGAGTCACACCGCTCAAAGCACTGACTCGAAAGAATATCTTTCCTTTAACCTCAATGTAAGGGGGCTCATCGTCCACAGTTTTTGCAGTAATAAAAGGAGCTTGGAAAAGGAAGAAAGAAACGAGCATTGCTCGCCATGAAAGGTAGGAAGTTTTCATAATGGTTTTTATTTACAGTATTAAAAGTGAATTATTAGCTCACAGAAATTCAAGGCAAACAAAGTCCCATTGATTTTTAGTACTGCAAACGTATGAAAAGAAATATCATAAACAAGAGATGAAATGGAATCAGTTGGAAGTTGTGATCAGATAGACTCACTATACCGGAAACATGGTTCTGATCACCATAGGATTGAGTGGGGTTTCACAAATAAAACCTTCTCCGAAAGTAGCACCGATAATTCTGCCCATTTCTCTGGCACGGCATTTAATAAACTCCATGAAATCTAAGGTAGATATCGGGGTTTCAGGCTCAAGCGAATCTGGATTGAAAAATTGACTTTTGAAGGTTTGAATGGAAAGTAGCTTTGCATGCATCTCACCAGTAATATCAACAACCAGAGAAGGCCTATGATAATGGTCCTGCACATAGTGCAGTATCATTTGGGGTCTCCATGGGCTTTGACTTTCGCCCCCATCTTTGGATTCCCATTTGGAAAGACCACTCAAAAAGCAACTGTCGGCAACAAGCCTGGCAGCCTTGCCATGATCAATATGACGGTCGCTCAAAGTATTGGCAAGCACCACATCCGGGCGATATTTCCTAAGGATTTGAATAACTTCATTTTGATTGGAAACATTGTTTTCAATCCTTGCATCTCCTAAATCCATCTGATCTCTGAAAAGTACTCCTAAAACCTTAGCAGCTTCGGTTGCTTCTTCCCTTCTCGAATCCGAATTTCCTCTTGTTCCCATCTCGCCTGATGTTAAATCAACCAGACCAACTTTTTTGCCTGCTTTTGCCAACTTCACAATGGTACCCGATGCTCCAAGCTCTATGTCATCGGGATGTGCCCCAAAGGCGAGTACATCAACTTTCATGACTGCAATAATACTGATTTTGTATTTGACGAGTTGGTTGAAGGACGAAAGTTGATGGGTTAAAATGTTGATGACTTGATGGTTTCGAAGGTCAAATTCAAAATAATTGGAAATTGGTAATTCGTAATTTATTCCAGTTTATAGGCCCTGATGATATACTCAATCTGATAATCTTCAATAGGGTCAAACTCATCTTTTAGATTGGCATCATAAAATTTGGCCATCGTATTCCAATAAAAGGTAGTGGTATTGCCACGATAGCCTTTTAATATTTCGTAAGTGTTTTTACCTGTTTCTCGGTGAATCAGTTTAATAAGCAATTTACCCTGAGTAACTGTCATATTTTTTAATTGACCTATGAACTCCGCTTTTATTGCTTTTTCAGTGGCCTTCAAATATTTGTCTTTGGCCCGTTTTGTGGACAGCATGTTCAGATTGTCTTCCATCATTTGCAATCTGAAAGCCGCAAGCTTGGCATAAGGGAGGGTTTTTTTGATATTTCTCACCAATTTCAAATAACGTTCTCTGGCTTCTTTGCCTTCGAGTTCTTTAAGTATAAACTCATCAAAAGTATGAACGATAATCGTATCGCCATTGTAAATCTCTCTCCTGACAATAATGATGGAATCCGAATTGGTTTGAGAATAAGAACTGATGGGGAACAACAGGTTTAACAATAGAAAAGTCCTTTTCATGGTTTCGGATTTAGTTCTTTTATCGCACTTTGACAACTTATATGCCATTAGAAACACTCACCTGCTGCTCCATAATTTGTTGCAAGACATGATGTGAGTTGAATGCTCCATTCCCACTAATATGGAATTGAAAATACTTTATCAATTGCGTCAATAATTCCTTTCTGACACTCTTGGCTGCAAGAATCTGATCCAATTCCTGAAACGAACTGCTTTCAATTCTATGCAACAATTCTGTACCATTTTCATCTATGAAATGAGAACTATCCATTGGCACTGTAGCATAATGCCCTTCAGCCAAATCAAAGATATATCCCGGCTTCCAATTAACCCTTTCCGGCGAAAACCCAAGCAAACAAGCAAGTTGAATCATAAAATAATGAGGAAAAACAGCTAAGCCGTTTTGCCTTTGGTCCAAATCAACAATTGCATCTTGCAGGAATTCAAATATTTCAGCAGAAGCAACTTCTTCCTTTAGCGATCGGTTCAAAACTTCTAATACAAAAATGGCAATGCAAGTCCTGTTTATTTCCAAATGAATTTGCTCAAAGGGAAAAGCTACCCGTGCCTCTTTTATGCGTTGCAAACCAACATGCGGTTTGTGATAAACAACCATTTCCAGGAAATTTAAAGGTTGAAGCAAGCCGTTTTTTATGGAACCTTTGTTGTTTCTAACACTTCTGACTAAGTAAGATTGAACCCCGAAAACATCGGTATATATGCGGCAAATAACACTTGACTCACCGTAAGGTGTGATCTTCAAAACAATTCCCCGGGTTTTACTCAACATGCTTTAATTGACGATCAGCAGCTTGCTCACCAAACTGTCTTCATCATTTCTGTTTGCGGTAAAGATAAGATAAATTCCTGTGCCGGGCCGCTTGCCATTGAACCCAATACCATTCCATACGGCTGTTCCGCCTTCGGCAATCATTTCATAAACAAGACGGCCTGCGATGTCGGTGATTTTAACCGTTGCATCGGTTGGCAATCCGTTTATTGTTATCACTCCATGGTAGTTTTCCCGCACAGGGTTTGGAAATACTCGTACATCTCCATGCTTATCAGTACCCGCTGTGGCATCGCCTCTATATGAAATGATTCCTTTTTCGGTTCCAAAAAACACTTCACCAGTTATGTCATTTATACCAATGCTCTTTACCACATTGCTCAACAAAGGGCTATTCGATTCTGTGAAATGCCTGAGTACTTTTGAACCGTCGCTTTCAATCAACCATGCCCCGTTATTGGTTCCTACCCATTTCCTATTAGCCCCGTCTATGGCTATGTCATTAATAAATTGTGTTCCAAGCAAGTATCCAACATCTTTGCCATCGTCAATAATAATCCGCTGGGCATCGCCAGATTCGTTGCGGTTAAAAGCATTACCAGTATTGTAAATAATGGCCAGTCCTTCTTCCGTTCCAATCCAAAGTTCTCCGTCATCATCCAAAGCAATGGCATTCACCACATTTGAAGGTAGGTTACCCGTTCCAATATTTTTGTCATAAAGTAAAGCCTGAAAGGTATTTCCCTCGGGATCATCCTCTTTGAAAACGCAAAGTCCATAATTAGATTCTCTCGGAACTATCATCCATTTTTGATCATATTTATCTATGACCATTTCACCGACCTTTTCAGTTGGCAGTTTAAATGACTTCCACTTACCGGAAGAGAATCTGACTGAAAGGGCTTTAGCCGCCCAATAATTCGCTACCCACAGATCATTTTTCGAATCTATTCCCAAACCCAAAACATAATTAAAATCGCCAGGGCCTTTTTGAAGGGTGCTGTTGCTATCATCATAACGGTTAACATAAACGCCGTCTTTCAACTGAAGAAGTCCGGTACCATGGGTGCCAAGCCAAACTTCGCTTCCGCCACTATTGATGGCAATGGCCGTAAAATCATACATGGAAGAAATAACAGGATGTGTTGGTCTGTTAACCCAGCGATCGCCAAGAAATCTATAATATCCACCATTGTTAAAAGTTGGTGCCCAGGTGGGTGTGGTTCCTCCACTTGTCACCCACATTTCTTTCCCACTAAAAGCCATCGTATGCGATGTGCTTGATGCCGGTCCATTTGGTTTCAGAAACCCGTATTTTAGATTTGACTTATTAATGGACATCAACCCGGAAGCATTACCACCTGTCCATATTTGTTGATCTTTACCAAGAATGGCATATTTGATTAATTTTTCCGGAATTGAATCCTGATTTCCATTGATATACTCAAGGATAATACCACCTTGCTGCCCTACTACCAAAACTTCGTGATTAATTTCCATACTGACGGTCCTTCTGGATTGATTGCCTCTAAAGTAATTCCATGATCCAGCCTGATAATATTGCAAAACACTATCAACTACCGCGTAAAGACGGTTGTTGAATACCATCATCTTTCCGGATTGTTTGGCAGACCTGAAAATTTTCCATTCATTAAAGTCGCTCAGGTTGACCCTGGGATCGTTGGCTGGGGCAAAGTAAATCCCACCCTCAGAAGATGCCAGAAACAAAGTGTCATTGTATCGGGCTGTTGAGTTGATGCTGAGATTTACACCACCCAAATTCAAGAAGGACTCCTTGATTTCAAAGCGATCCAAATCAAGCACCACCACCCCAAAGCTGCACGAGAGATAAGCCAGATTACCGTATATATTTATGTCGTTGATCTCTTTGATCCCCAATATGGTTTTCCTGAAAATATCCGAAATATTGATGACCGTGCCATCTTTCAAGATGTCAATATTGGTGTTTTGATAAGCGATGATCAAAAGCCTGCCGGGTGCATAATACCGAAGTATTCTCGGCTCCAGATCGGAGAAACCATTAACCCTTGAATAATAGTCGATCTCGCCGTTGTTCATATTGTAGCTGTAAAGTCCTTTTTCGGATGCCACAAATATTTTATCTGTCGTTTCTGCCAGGCTCTCGACATCATTATAGGGCAGATGAATCCGCCAATCGCCAATAGCAAGGCCCTGTGCATTTGTTTTTAGGGTGTTAAATTGAATAAGGGAAAGAAAGGCCATAAGGGAACTAAGGAACTTTTTTCTGATCATAATTTTAAAATTACAAAACTAACGATAAACCGTCTTTCTAATTGCATGAAGACTTTTTGACAAAGAATGACAAACTGGGAGGGGAAATGGTTGTCAGGAAGAATTTAAATTGTCTTCAGTTTACTTCGGGACCAATTGAATCCAAAAGAGATTGTTTTTTTCGGGGAGGAATCTCACACGGAGACACGGAGAAACTCAGGGACCAACTCCAGAATGCCCGGACTCTTCAGAATTTTACCCTATTGCTGTATTACTAAATTCAAAAGGAAATTCCCATTTTTACTCTTAACCGCAATATTCTTCATGAGTGCAGGAGTATTTTTTATTTTTTGAATTAATTCCTGTTTGTCTCTCAGGTCTCCTTCAATATTTTTCATTGTTAAAGATTTTAATGGAGTATCAAGTGCAAAACTGTAATAATAGTGTGTTGAAGAAAATCGACCATTCCATTTTATTATTGAATAAATGATCAGAAACCCTTCATCTTCAATTTTGTAATATTCATCATACATCCTCCAATTTTTTAGTTCGGAATAATAACGATGACAAACGCCATTTTTACAATAACCGTATATACTTCCCAGTTTAAATCTATAAACAATAATTCCACCCTTCTTTTTTACAACAAACTCCTTCAAATTTTGGACAATTATTGAATCTTCTTTTATTACTTTTAAATTATGCAGTCCTCTTGGGAAAGAGTATAAAATCTTCTCTCCTTTATTCAAATAAATTGGCAAAGAAGGAGACTTTTCTTGAAATTCATTAACTGACACATAAACACCAGTCTGTCTTAAAGTGTCACGGTTTGATTTTAAGGAATCGACCTGAGAAAAGACGATATAGGAAAGAAAAAGAAAAATAAGCAGTAATCCGTTTTTCATCGTTTAGTTATTTTGTGCTCAGTCAAAAAGTACACTGGCAACTGAACTACCAACACCACCAACGAGAGCACCCACTCCAGCTCCGACAAGAACTCCGCCTATACCGCCAACGGAACCTTCAAATCCACCACTTATTGCTCCAGCGACTGCACCTTTAGCGTCTTCTCTAACCCATTTCTTTAAGGCAAGAGGTCTTGCCGGATCATTAGGATTTGGAAACCAAGGTTGCCATGGGCTGCCGGGATTGTTTATTTGAGTATTCCAATATGCACCACTATGCTTTCCAACTGAAGACGCGATTAAAAGTAACTCCTTTTCACGATAAGGCATAGGATATGCAAATATTTCTCCTTCTATAAGTTTAAAACTTTCCTCTTGTGAATTTATTGCTATATACGGATTAACGCTCAGCATTCTTTCCAAAAAAATAATCTGCTGTTGAGTCAAATTCGCATCTTGATAGGCTGATTTAATGTCATTCAAGTGAATAATCGAATACGAAACAACTGACATCATTTGAATGAGTTCCGCGTTTGAATATGAATTATCAATCGTAATTGCCTACATGCAAATTGTGATGAAAGCCTTATAATTTCATCAATCAGTAGCATGGTGCCAAGAACAAGGTTTGCAACAACATAGTCTATACCTTCATTATGGGCATTGCCCAATTCCTCAAATAGATTAATTACGAATGAGTTCATAATTGCAAATATTTAAGATTTGAAAATACTCGAATTTAATCTCCGACTTTCACTTCAAAGATATGTTAACGCTGTTCATATAACCAATAACTTTCCGACAAGTTATACGCCAAATTAGTTTACATTCTCCAATCAACAAAAAAGCCGCTCTTTCAAGCGGCTTTTCAAAATTCGTTAAGTATTGAAGTTGTCTAACTCACTGCCTTCACCACTTCTGCAAAAGCAGCGGGGTGGTTCATGGCAAGGTCGGCCAATACTTTTCGGTTCAGGTCTATACCCTTGTCATGCACCTTACCCATAAATTGTGAGTAAGACATTCCGTGGATACGGGCTCCGGCGTTGATACGCTGTATCCACAAACCTCTGAAATTTCTTTTCTTGGTTTTGCGGTCGCGGTAGGCGTACACCAACCCTTTTTCTACTGCATTTTTGGCTACGGTAAAAACGTTTTTTCTACGTCCCCAATAACCCCTTGCCATTTTCAGGACTTTTTTTCTTCTAGCTCTGGCAGCTACTGCATTTTTTGCTCTTGGCATTGTTTTGTATATTGTGGCGGGGCGTTATCATATTTCAATAATCTTATTTGCCCCAACCAGGTGAAACTATATTTTCAATAAAAACTTAACGTTGTTCTCGTCTTGTGGCGATACATAAGCGGTATGGCCCATCGCGAGTTTTCTTTTCTTACTTTTTTTGGTAAGAATGTGATTCTTGAAGGCGTGCTTCATTTTTATCTTACCGGTTGCGGTCAGACTGAATCTCTTCTTAGCTCCTGAATTTGTTTTTTGCTTTGGCATTGTTTCTTGTATTAAATCTATTTGCCTTTTGGGGCAAGCATCATAATCATTTTTTTTCCTTCCAACTTGGGCAACTGCTCCACCTTGGCCACATCTTTCAACTGCTCTGCAAATTGCAGCAACAACAATTCTCCACGCTCGGAGTATATGATGGAACGTCCGCGAAAGAAAACGAAGGCTTTTACTTTGTTGCCATCCTGCAGAAACTTCTCTGCGTGTTTTCTTTTGAACTCCACATCATGCTCGTCCGTATTCGGGCCAAACCTGATCTCTTTCACTACGGCCTTTACCTGGTTGGCCTTTATCTCCTTTTGTTTCTTCTTCTGTTCATAAAGAAACTTTTTGTATTCTAATATCTTGCAGACCGGTGGCGAAGCTTTTGGCGAAATCTCTACCAAATCCAACTCCTGGTCTTGAGCCATTCGCAGTGCATCCGACAAACTGTAAATACCGGGTTCTATATCATCACCGACAAGTCTAATGGGGTCAGCATCAATATATCGGTTAATCTTGTGGGGGTTTTCGTTCCTCCTTCTGAATCCGGGTTTGTAATTGTCGTTTCTCAAATATTCTATTCTGCTAAAGCCTTATTAAAATAATCTGTAAATGCTTCTAAACTCAAAGTTCCCAAATCACCAGCCCCGTGTTTTCTCACGGAGATGCTTTGTTCGGCAGCCTCTTTCTCCCCTACTATCAACATAAAAGGAACTTTTGAAACCTCGGCATCGCGTATTTTTTTGCCTACTTTTTCGCTCCTTTCGTCAACAAGGCCGCGAATATCGTTATTATTCAGAAAACTTAAAACATTTTGAGCGTATTCGTGATACTTTTCACTGACAGGCAAAATAATAAACTGCTCCGGACTAAGCCACAAAGGGAAATTCCCGGAGCAATGTTCTATCAAAATAGCAATGAACCGCTCCATAGAACCGAAAGGTGCCCGGTGAATCATCACCGGCCTGTGTTTCAAATTATCCTTTCCGATATATTCCAGTTCGAAACGCTCGGGAAGATTGTAATCCACCTGAATAGTACCCAATTGCCATGACCTGCCGATGGCGTCCTTCACCATAAAATCCAGTTTGGGGCCATAGAAAGCAGCTTCTCCCAAAACGGTTTCCGTTTTCATATCGCGTTCGGCAGTGGCTTCAATGATAGCACTTTCGGCTTTCGCCCAGTTTTCGTCTGAGCCAATATATTTTGATTTGTTTTCAGGATCGCGAAGCGAAATCTGAGCCGTATAATTCTCGAAACCCAAACGCTTGAAAACATGAATCACTAAATCAATCACTTTGATGAACTCCTCTTTAATTTGTTCTGCCGTGCAAAACAAATGGGCATCGTCCTGTGTGAATCCGCGGACTCTCGTCAACCCATTCAATTCGCCCGATTGTTCATAGCGATACACAGTTCCGAACTCGGCCAGACGCAGAGGCAAGTCTTTATATGAGCGGGGTTTGGACTTATAAATTTCGCAGTGATGCGGGCAATTCATCGGCTTCAAAAAATACTCTTCTCCTTCATTTGGAGTTTTGATTGCCTGAAAGGAATCGGCTCCGTATTTGTCGTAGTGGCCACTTGTTTTATATAGCTCAATGCGGCCAATGTGCGGAGTGATCACCTGTTGGTAACCCCTTTCGGTTTGCAAGGTTCGCATGAATTTTTCAAGCCTTTCGCGAACCATCGTTCCCTTAGGAAGCCAGATCGGGAGGCCGCCTCCCACTTTTTCCGAGAACATGAATAATTCCAGTTCCTTTCCCAGTTTGCGGTGATCTCTTTTTTTGGCTTCTTCCAAAAACTCGAGGTACTCGGTCAGTTCTTTTTGCTTCGGAAAAGTGATGCCATAGATGCGGGTAAGCTGTTTGTTCTTTTCGTTTCCCCGCCAATAGGCCCCGGCCACTGTCAGCAACTTGATGGCTTTTATTTTGCCGGTATCGGGGATATGCGGCCCGCGACATAAGTCAACAAAATTCCCCTGTTGATAAAAAGTGATTTCTCCATCGTTGAGACCTACTATCAATTCCAGTTTGTAAGGGTCTTGCTTCTCGGTGAAATATTTGATCGCATCGGCTTTTGAAACTTCGCTTCTCTCGTAAGCATTATTCTGAGCCGCCAGTTCTTTCATCTTGTTTTCAAGAATGTCAAAATCTTCAGACGAAATCCGTTGATCAACAAAATCAACATCATAGTAAAAACCATTATCTATAGGCGGACCAATCCCGAATTTGGTTCCAGGATACAATGATTCTATGGCTTCCGCCATCAAGTGGGCCGATGAATGCCAAAAGGTGGCTTTCCCTTCGGCATCGTTCCAGGTAAACAGTTGCAGGGTACACATTGTTGGAAGTACACGGCCTGCATCCCATATTTCCCCGTTAACTTTTGCAACCAATACATTTCTGGCCAATCCTTCGCTTATGCTCAGAGCCACGTCCATCGAACTGCTCCCTACAGCGTATTCTCTCACGGACCCGTCAGGCAAGGTCACTTTTATCTTCTCACTCATGTTTTATTTCTTTTGACGATTCTGTCCAAACCTTCTTTTGCCAATTGAAAATTGGGGTCAATTTGCAGGCATTTTTCGTAATATTTCTTTGATTTCCCGTATTCGCCTTTCAATTCATAAATCTGAGCAATTCGGTTCCATGCATTCGAAAATTCAGGGGCAAATTTAACAGCAATCTGAAATTGTTCAAGTGCCATATCGTATTTCCCCAATTCGGCGTTGATGTTTCCAATGTTATAATAGGCCATTTTATGGGTGGGGTTGATATCGGCAGTTTTCCGGTAATCATGAACGGCCAGTTTTGTTTTCCCCATTTTTTGATACATCAGCCCTCTGCCGTAGTATGCTTCATCACTGAATTCATCTATTCTCAAAGCATTGGTGAAATAGGCTACGGCATTCGTATCATTTTTTTCACTGAGTAAAATACCCATTTGGATATAACTATTGTAGAAATCCGGATCTACAGTGATGCAATTTAAATATTCCTTTAGAGCTTTTACCGTGTCATTCATCTCTTTATAAACGGTACCCAGCAGAAAAAAGGCATCAGCCCTCGAATTGTTGAGCCTGACCAAATCCCTGAGATTTCTTTCTGCCTCCGGGTATTTTTTCACGAACAAATTGAATTGTCCGATCTTGTAAAGTGCTTCTTCATTTCTCGGGAATTTCTTCAAAGCCAGCTTATAGGCTTCCAATGCTCCCTTTGTCTTATTGGCCGCAAATAATATATCTCCCTTTTGAAGATAATAAGCCACATTAGATGGTTGGATGGTTATTGCCTCGTCTATGTCATTCAGGGCCAAATCGTACTGATGATCTTTGGTTAAGGCCAAAGCTCGTTCGAGGTAATATTCGTCATTATCAGGATATTCATTGATTTTTTTGCTCCATTCGCGGACAATCAAACTCATGGTTGTGTCTGTCGAAAGGTCCTGATGCTTTTTGCTTCCGGTTCCGCAACCTACGCTGCCGATAAGGCTTGCGATAAAAACGAATATGGCTGCCGCTCTAAACCTATTGTATCCAAGAGGATTTCCGATTACCAGCCGATTAGATTGTACTGATGCGGTTTTGCAGGGATTTCGGTGAGGTGACGGTTTGTTTTGACCTCTATTGTTCTTTTCATTTTTTCCTTGATGAAAAAACGAAACAAAAAAATCAAGAACGAAATCCAACCCTGTTTTTTTCTTGCCGCACAAGACCAGCCGCCTCTCAGCCAAAAAAAACACGGTTCGCTCATTTCGTTCAAGCCCTCCGCATCGCTTATCACTGATTGAGTCGAAGAAATTAATTAGGATAGTATTGCCTCTAAACATATTTTCAAAAGGGGCTCAAATTTCGTTCATTGAGGCGAAGAATGGAAATGTGATTTTAGCAGATGCGAAAAAACTTTGAGAGTGCTGATGAAAAAGGCAGATTATGAATCAATATCGTTTAGCTAACAGTTCCGCAGGAACGGGCAATATTGTAACAACGGACTTCAGTCCGTTGACAAAAGTGATGGAAAAGTTGAGTTTCTTAGAAACGACACATATAATGCACACGGATTTTGACCGATCTTAAGGATACTATTGTGTTTGCTTTTATTGACCGGACTGAAGTCCGGCCTTTCAATATCAGGCGAGCCTGCCTATCGGCAGACAGGCCTAAGGCTCTAAAAGTTGGCAAAAAATCCTTAACTCAACGACAATGAATAATGAATAGTCATCATTATTTGTTGATCATCTATCTCAGGGACTAAACTCAAGATATACAATGCCTGTAATAATGGCAATTCCAAAACTCAGCATGGTGCCGATGAGCAAATGCTCGGTCAGTTTCCTTTCACGCAATTCTTTCAGATATCCAAAATGAAAAAAAGATTTGGCGGCAATCAGAAAACCAATCACCTCCCAATGATTGGTTATGACAAAGGTGAAAACAAAAAATCTCTCCATAATCCCGATGAACTGGCCTGCATTTTTAAAGGAGTCTGTGTCAACGGTATCTTTTTTGGGCGACCATTTAGAAATAAAAACCTGAATTGTGATAGAGGCCGGATAGGTGAGCAATACAAGTGCGGTGATTAACAACAATATTTGTTCGTTCATCAGGAAATCGAAAAACCCATTTTCTTCCATGTATAGCATCCAAACGATATACAAGGCTGTAAAATGCAACACCTGATCCAGGAAAAAATACACAGGTTTGTTCTTTTCGGTTTGGGTGAGAAGTTTCGTGCCGTCAATCACAAAATGAATAGCGGTGATCAATCCTATCCAAGGCAGAAATTCCCAATCCCAAACAATAATAACCATTAGTACTCCATGAATCAGACAATGGGCATACAATTGCCAGGCTCTCAGCTTTATCTTTTCTTTTTGAATCACCCATTTGTAGGGTTGTAACAAGAAGTCTCCAATCAGGTGGGCAAGGATTAATTTTATCAACAGGATCATAGGCTAATAATGTTGTTGTTTAATACGAGTTTTCAATATTGTTTTTATGGTCATTCACAAGTTTTCAATTTTTTATCATTAAATTCCTGCATAATGAAGCTTTTCAAAATTAGTTATTTTGAATTAGATTTACAATTGTTGAAAGCTTTTGACGGTTCACTGAAGTGCATCCTTCCAATATGGTCCGAACCTACGGTTCTCAGACGACTTTGACAGGTTGTAATTGGATGCACTAAAGTACATCCTTATAATATGGTCCGAACCTACGGTTCTCAGACGACTTTGACAGGTTGTAATGGATGCACTAAAGTACATCCTTACAATATGGTCCGAACCTACGGTTCTCAG